>NZ_QUWV01000133.1 GCF_003403295.1 Komagataeibacter melaceti
CGAAACCGGCCCCGACCACCGCGCCGCCCGTCGCGGCCAGGGTGGAGGCCCCGCACCAGACCGTGCCCGGCCAGCCCGTCCGCTGATCTGTCAACCTGACACGGCCGATCCGTAAACCGACGGCCGGTCTGCGGCAAACCTCTACCTGCCAGACCAGCCCACCTGCATGACACGAGAAACGCCGGATTTCTGCGGCATTGTGGTGTGGGTGGACTATTTTCATATCAAGACAGGAAAACTCGTCCATGACCCATCGTGTAAATTTCATCGCCGTCGATGGCGGCCGCCGCCGCCTCCTTGGCATGGGGCTGCTGTCAGCGGTCGGCATTGCTGCCGTCGCGATGCTGCCCGGGTGCAAAAGCACCACCACCGGCAATGTCACCACCATCACGATCAATGTGGCCGAGATCAAGGATTACGGTCAGGCCGGGCTGAATGCTGTCTCGACCGTGCTGAGCATCGGAGCGGTCGCCAGCGGCATCGGGGCCTCGACCGTTGGTATCATCACCCTTGCCGATACCGCCCTGTCCACGGCCCTCAACAGCTTTTCCACGGCCGCCGGGTCCACGCTGACCATTTCGTACGATGATACGAACTGGAAAAGCCGGGTGGATAGCGTCCTGTCCGCCCTGACCAAAGTCGAAAGCGACCTGAGTGCGGCAATCACCGGGGTTTCGACCAAGGTCTCCAGCACGGACCTGTCCGACGCCAATACGGCGCTGAACGCGCTGGGCACCATCGTATCGGCCTTCAAGGCGCTGCTGGACAGCGTGGCCGTGCGGCGCAATGTCGGGGCGCGGCTGTCCGGTTCAACCCCCGCGCCTTCCCGGGTACAGGTGCAACAGGCGCTCAAGGTGCTGGGGGTGACGGCAGGATAACACCCGTCGGCATCTTCTTCCTCTGGCTCGCCAGCACCATTGGCGGCGCTGCCGGGGGCTTCATCCTTTATGCGTATCTGGCGAGTAATTCACGATGACCACAGATACATTGCTTGTAACAGCACTGGGCACCGGTATCGGCATCGGTGCCTGCATCACGCTGGCTGGCGTTATCCTGTTCTTCAAGCAGACCGAGGCTGGCCAGCGATATTTACAGGATCGCCTCGGTCCGCCCGCGCCCGATCCATCTGATTCCTGATACACATCGAGCGACCAACGGAAAATCAGCTTCCAGCTCTACAAAAACAGAAACATCATTGAACGCTTCTTCGCCAGGCTGAAGCAGTTCAGAGGCATTGCAACACACTACGACAAGCTGAAGTCAACATTCTTCGCAGCAGTGCAATTCGTCTCCGCCATTATCGGGATTAACTGACGACACACCCTAATGTCTGCTATGGTCGAAATCCCCATCCTCATAGCCCAGCTCTACCAGATCGTGGATCGGCTTGAGCAGATCGTCCCAAGCAGGAAATTCACGCCTGACGGACATCTGGTTGGGAGCATCGGGGAAGCGGTCGCGGAATACAGCTACGGCCTCACTTTGCTGCCTGCGTCGTTTAAGCAGTATGACACGATAAGTGCCGAAAGCCGTCACGCTCAGATCAAGCTGACACAGGGCAGCTCCATTGCCATCAGCTATGCCTGCGAGCATCTGCTTGTCCTGCACCTCGATCGGCATAAGGGCTCTCTCAGAGGTTTGTAACGGTGTCGGGTCGCATGACAACAGCAGCATGGTTAGAGAAAGCGTTTGGGAAGGAGAGCCAAGGCATGAACAATGTCGAGATCATCTCCTACACGACTGATTACGGCAAACAGGCGACCCAGCTTCGTGGCATAATGCGGCTAGCGAAAAATTATTCCTTCTCAGGTTGCAAATTGGGTTAAGACCGCTATTGAACCCTTATGAATTTGTCGCTGCCCATAGCCCCGTCACCAGACGTATCATGCTGTAGCGATGATTCCGCCTTGATTCGCACTGATTGGAAACCCACATTCCCTTTATGTTGGTTTCATACACCTTGGAGTTCCTCTCGCGCTGGAGGGAGATGTCTTTCTAGGCATCCCGATTTTGTCGCTGCCAAGCAGGAACGGAACCTTCAGGCAGCCGAACGCGTCATATCAGATCTGTACACTGATAGAATTTTTGATCTCATCGAAAATCACGTCTGTTACGACGATCGCCCTTTAGTCGTGGCTCCAATCAAAACTCCTGAAATTAACAAAAATGCCTTATCTCTGGCGTATGCGTATGCAGTCGCAAGCACGTTCGGCCTTTACGTTGATAGGTCCATCATTTCTAAAGTCACCTATCGACGCGATCGGAAAGCCAACAATATTGATCGATTAGTAGCACCGACCCTTTTTGAAGGAGAGGTTCAATCTAATAAAAATTATATAATCGTTGATGATGTTTTGACCACCGGGGGAACAATAGCAACTCTAAAGGGTTACATTGAACAGAACGGTGGGAGAGTCATTTGCACAACAACCTTAGCTGCCGGCCATGGGGTAGCTCCCCTTGCGCATTCCGGCGAAATGCGCCAATTTGGTGTAAAGATAGCGTTGTCGGAGGCGACATTCGACGGTCTCAAGGAGAAACTTGGGAAACAGTTTGACGAACTCGACGATGCCTTTCGGAAAGGATTTCATTATGGTCTCCAGCACCTTACAGAGCCGGAAGCTCAGTACATCCTTGGGCAAATTAGCTACTGTAAACGAAGAGGAGAAGACTTCATGGACAGCTTCGGCAAAAGACTCGTTCAGGCACGAACTAGAGCAGTTGCATGAAGACGTCGAAGAAGTGATGGCTGGATGGCTTCCTCGATCAAGGGCACAGAATCAGCGACGACAGCGAGCTGCCTAAACCTTCAAGAAACCCTGCGTAAGCAGGGTTTTTTTATACAAAATTTCAATTGTTAAATTACGACGATCTTTATAATTTTCGCAGAACTCAGACAGGAGCAGACCTTCTCTGAAAGCTTGGTCATGGACGCGAGAGACCAATCGGCCTTCCCTAGGGCGTGTCGTCAGTTAGCATCTGACGCTGATCCGCGTATCGGAAAGCTCGAAGAACGGCGGATCACACCAGTTATCCCTTCAAGGAAAAACCGACGCGACCCACGGAAAGTCAGCTTCCGGCTCTACAAAAACAGAAACATCATTGAACGCTTCTTCGCCAGGCTGAAGCAGTTCAAAGGCATTGCAACACGCTACGACAAGCTGAAGTCAACATTCTTCGCAGCACTGCAACTCGTCTTCGCCATCATCGGAATTAACTGACGACACACCCTAGCCCTGATTCGCCAGGACAGGCTTCCCATCCAGACCGAAGACCGGTGCCCCTGACCCTGATTCGTCGAGCTTGTACCAATCTCTAGGATGAGGCTGCCGACGATGCTCCTCCGACAACTCTTCTAACCATTCTTGCACATTTGGCGGTATCGGTTGCTGACCCGTAGCCCAGCGGCGGACAGTAGTCTGATGGGTATTGAGAATGTCAGCCAGACCACGCTGCGACCATCGCAGCGCGTCCAGACATTCCCGAAAACGGGTGGGGGTCA
>NZ_QUWV01000134.1 GCF_003403295.1 Komagataeibacter melaceti
GCCGCCAGCCCACCACCAGCCCCGCCACAACGGTGGTGATGACACCCGACACCCCCAGCCGCTCCCCCCCGATATAGGCGACCCATGGCAGCAGCAGCGTCATGGTGATGCTGACGATCCGGTCGCGCACCATCCCCATGAACCAGATCCACACCCAGCCCAGCAGGCCGCCAAAGGCCAGACCACCCGCCGCCAGATAACCGAACGTGGCCGCAGCGTGGACAAGGTTGAACGTTCCGGTCAGGGCCGCCATGGTGGCGAAACGGTAGAGAACAAGGCTGGCCGCATCATCCAGCAGGCTTTCGCCCTCCAGCAGCGTCGTGATCCGTTCAGGCAGGGAGACGCGCTTGAGCACTGCCTTGGCCGCCACCGCATCGGGCGGAGCCACGATGGCGCCCAGCGCCACGCACCCGGCCCATGGCATGGAGGGGATAAGCCAGCGCGTCGCCATGGCCACCGCGAGTGTCGTGAACGCCACCCCGCCTACCGCAAGTTGCAGGATACCCGCCAGATTGGCCCGAAACGCATGCCATACCGAAAAATAGGCTCCCGCCAGCAGCAGCGGCGGCAGGAAGACGATCAGCACAAGGTCGGGATCAATCTCGATCACCGGCAGGCCCGGCATGAGGGTAATGGCAATGCCCCCCAGCACCAGTGCCGCCGCCGGGGGCAGCCGCAGCCTGCGTGCCGCCAGATCCAGCACCACGATCACGACAATCAGGAGGAGGATGAACTCGAAGCGCTCTACATTGGACATGCGCACCCTACCAGTCACATAGCCGGGCGCCCAACACCGGCCCGCGACGGTTAACGCGGCAGGGGATGCCGGGTTGAGATCAACACATGCGCGGCCAGCGTCTTCTGTTTGGGAATGGGAGGCTTTGGGGGGAATGGTTCAATACATGAGATGCTCCGGAACAATATTCTCATGTTGATTTTTTTCAATATTTAAAAAATAACAAAACATAAACAGACACAAACTAATTTTATGCGTATCATTAATATTTATAATATTACATTTCTAGAAAATACAGTCGTATTGAAACGGAAACAGAAAACCCGCGGCATTGCATCGGCCATGGCATCTCTGGTGCGGCATGAGCGCATGAAGGACATCCGCTATCCGAAAGGCCTCTCACGGAATATTCCGCCTGTCATCGGGCAGTTTCCGGTGTGGCTTTTTGCAGGGCACTTCAGGGAGCGCCGCCTTTTTGAAAAAAGGCGGCACCCAAAAACTTTTATTATTTTTCAGTAGATTATCTCAGGTAACTTCGGATTTCATGAACGCAATCAAAAGTTTATCCACTACTCGCTGCCAGATTTCCGTCATGGCCAGAGCAATGCAACCATCCGGCCGATGGATGCTTTAAGGACCAGTGCGCTTTCCCGAACACAGGAAAACGCAATGGCCAGACCTGTATCCCGACCTGCAACATGCCTGTTTTCCTATATTTCAGGCACATGGCGCATGCAGGTCTGATAGGCGGGTCAGAGCCTATGGCTTTCCAACGTCACATAAAGTGAGAACTGCCATGTTGGTGCTTTTCATCTATGCTTGCGGACAACCACCGCTTCCGCCGCCCGGTCCCCCCATGCCACGGGATTACCCGCCCATGGGGCCGAACCAGCCTTTCCCGTTTGACACACCCGCGCCACAGCCCCCGCCGCTGCAATACAACAGCGGAGGATGATACTACCATAGGCCACGATTTCGGGATGTTGATGGCCAGTCGGGCCGGAGCGCCATAAAGGCAGGGGCGGCCATGACGCCAGGTGGATATTTCCTGCGGTATTGGACAAAAGCCATGTCCCGCCCGGATTTTCCACGGGCTACCAGCCACCGCGCATCACGCCCCGCGCCGCCCCGTATCCATCAGGGCGGCGCATGGGTTTTTGTGTACTGTGGCGGGATCAGAAACCGATGACCGCATCACCACCAAAGGTGAACATGCCGTTGTTGCGTCCACCGTTAAAGGGTGTCGTGCCATTGAGCGAACGGTCGAAGCGCACTTCGGGCCGCAGCATGAAAACGCGCACATGATGGCCCAGATCGGGCTTGTAGGTCACGCCCAGTGTCATTTCACCATAGGTGGTACCATGGCCGCCCGGCCCCGGCATCAGGGCGTCGCCCCGGCTGGCACGGCCGGAAATGCCATCCATGTAGGCATTGTTGCCAATAAAGGTCGCAACCATGAGGTTGTTGTTATCGCGATAGATTTCACCACGATAGTTGAAAGTCAGGACCTTGTTGATCTTGTAGCTGAGGAAGCTGACGAAGCTTTCCGCATCGGCGGCCTTGAAATTGCCGTTGGAGCGGATGCCGTTCAGCCCTTCATCATGGATGTAGTTGAACTCACCCGTCAGGGTCAGGCGGTCATTGACGGCGTAGGTTGCGTTGATGTCGTTCCAGAAGCGTTCGGCATGGTCGGCCTCATACCGCCCGCCAGCGGAGGAATAGCGGGAGTTTTCCGGCCCGACGCGGCTCAGTTCGATAATGTTGAGCTTGCCATGCGCAAGGTTGTTCAGATTGATGCCAAAGTAACCGGCAGGCGCGTTATTGTTGTCGGAACGGCCAAAGGATGTCTGGTTACCGGTATCAAGGCCAAAGGTGACATCAATCATGTCGGTAACATGCCAGTTGAACATGGCGCCGATATGCTGGAAGGGAACCGAGTATTCGGACGTATAGGCAATGGTATAGAACGGGCGCGTGGTGGGGTCGAGCGTTTCCACGCCCATGGGGGCCTGAAGGATACCGGCATGCATGTCCAGCCCGCCCTTGGTGGCCCAGGGCAGGTGAACATCGGCATGGGCCTGCGCGGGGATAAGCTGGTAGCGGGCATTCCATTCATGCGCGCTGACACCCAGGATCTGGTAGTAGCGTGCATCCGAACCGTACATGCCTTCGAGGGTGAAGCCGACCTGGTATCCGCCCTTTGAGGGGTCAATCGCTTTCTGCAGGGTGAATTCAGCCTGGTTGAGCTGCACCTGGTTGGCATGGTCGGCAAAGAAGTCACCGAAGTTGTAACCCGGCTGCGGGCGGGCGGGGTTTGCCATGATGCCGCCTTCGACCTGGCCGGTCAGGGTGATGCCTGACAGCCACCGCGCGAAGGTGGAATCACTTTTTTCCATGCTTTTGAAAACTGAAACCTGGGCATGAGCCTGAGGCGGATCGAGCAGGACACCGACGGCGAGCGCCGTGATACATCCGATGCCGGAACGGAATCCCGCTGTCCTCATCCCTCTTTTCTTCATGGCATTCCCCAAAATGTCGTTTTTGCTACGTCATGTTTACCAGCTTTCGTTTGGTAACAAACCGAAATGCTCGCCATCATAACGTTTGAATATCAACATGTTGCAAAAGCCACACACATCGTTACGTTTTCATTACAATAAAAGATAATGACACATATTTGTTATGTTTCAGACATGCCCATCCGGGCCAGACAGGCAGGGGAAAATACCCCCCTGACCTATCGTCCGTATCTTTCTGATAAGCCTTGCTGATTTGCCCGGACCAGACACCCCGAGGGGGTGCGCGCGGTCCCCCGCCCGACTGGCCTTTCGGCCACAGTGGAAGGAAAAAGTGGGCTTGCGGCAGCCCTCGCCTGCGTAACGAGCCGGTGCGAACGATGGTTCCAGCCGGTGCAGCCGCCACTATTGCGGCATATGCCGGGCAACGCGGGAATGCCTGCCGCATTTCATGTCATCGGGGTGGTCCCGGTGGTGGTCACGCGGCGGGCATGACCAGTGGCCGCCGCGCGGTTACAGGGCTTTACCAGCCGCCCCACCCCCAGCCGCCAATATATCCGCCATACGGATAACCATAATATCCCGGATAACCGTAAACGGGATATCCGTACCCATATCCATACCCGTAATAGGGATAGGGCGGGCCACCCCAGCCGCCTCCCCAGCCACCATCCCAACCGCCGCGCCAGCCGCCACCGTGCCAGTCACCGCC
>NZ_QUWV01000135.1 GCF_003403295.1 Komagataeibacter melaceti
AGCGGCACACATCGGGCAACGTCGGGCGGTTCATGTCGCCCGCCTCGTCATCGAGTTGAAGCAGCCGGAGAACGGCGATTTCGCGGCGTGTGCCATCGGCAAGGCGGCGGATGACCGCTCTGTCGGAACGTCCCGATATCACGCGGTCTTCCCACCGGCCCGTGGCGGGGTCGCGCACGGCCGCGGCCATCACGCCATTGAGGAAGGCTTCGACCATCCATCGCTCCATGCGGCCGCCGCCGCAGGGTGTCGGGAGCTGATAAATGCTTCCGACTGCAACCGGCCCCACCCGTAACGGGTTGTCGCCGGGCGCAAACCAGCGCCCGGCATGATAT
>NZ_QUWV01000136.1 GCF_003403295.1 Komagataeibacter melaceti
TCCACCGGAGAAGCTCAAGAAGTTTCCTCAGCGCCGCCGGTGAAGCGGGATATAGGACCACCCCAGCTAACCGTCAATCAAAAAATGACGGGAAAATGGAAAAATGTTTTCCCCTCAACGGCCTGATGCCCGGAAAAACCGCACTAGGCCGCGCGCTGGCGGTCCATCAGCAAACCCGTCACCATGGACTTGAACGGCGCAACAGCGTCCGCCACCCGCAGCCCGGCACGCCGCAGGACACGGAAAGCAGGCTCATCACGGGTGTAAAGAGTCGCGATTCCATTGGTCGCGGCGAAAAGAGGCATGGTCGCCAGACGATGACGCCGCTCAAAACGCCGCAGCACGGACAGGCTGCCCGGCGACTCACCCCGGGCAAGACCCGCCCCCACTTCTTCCGCAAGGCTCTCCTGCCCCTTGAGGCCGAGATTGAAGCCATGGGCGGTAATGGGGTGCATACCCACGGCGGCATCGCCCACTAGCGCGAAGCCGGGGGCCGCGAAACGGTGCGCATAGACGGCCTTGAGCGGATAGGCATGCCGCGTGCTGACCAGCCGCATGTTGCCCAGCCTGCGCCCGACACGTTCCATGATCTCGGCATTGAAGGCATCACGATCCAGCGTGCGCAGGCGTTCTATCTGTTCCACAGGCAGGGTCAGCACGATGGATGACGCCCCACCGTTGACCGGCAGCAGGGCAACGGTCTGCCCGTCATCAAACCACTGGGTCGCGACATGATGATGCGGCACGTCATGCGCCATGCGGCAGACCAGCATGGCGCGCCGGAAATCATGCATGACGGCGCCAATGCGCTGCAGCCGCCTGATCTGGGAAAAACGGCCATCCGCCCCCACGGCAAGGCGGCATGTAATCTCGCCCCGGTCATGCACGACGGTCATTTCATCCCCGATCCGGCGGAGATGACGTGTGGATGTTCCCGCCAGCAGGCTGATGCCCGGCCGCCTGCTGGCCGCCAGGTACAGGCTACGACGGATGCAGTGGTTGGACACGAGGTAACCCAGCGCATCGACCCCCCGGCCCTGCGTATCGAAAGTCAGGGGGTGGTTGCTGCGCCCGGTCTCGATCCGTGCCTCACGCAGGGGGGATATGGCGACCTGCGGGATATGCTCCCACGCGCCGAGCGACTTGAGGATGGAGACCGAATGATGGGTCATCGCGATCTCGCGCCCGTCAAACGCGGGTTCGGCCCACGGTCCCTGCGGCGCACGCTCGAGCACGGCGACAGAGAGGCCCTGCGCCTCCAGCGACAGGGCGGCAGCAAGACCGGCAGGCCCCCCACCCAGTATGGTTACGTCATGATATGTCATTGATCACCCTGCTCCTGTCCGCATGCCTTATAATGGCTTACGCATCCGCGCCAAACCGCACGGGGGCACCCGTCCATTGCGCCACGTAATCATCCACCGGGCGGCGCTTGGGGCCGATGGCGCCGGCCTGCGGGGTACCGACAAACAGGAAACCCGCCAGCCTGTGTGGTGCGGGAAAGCCCAGCTCGGCAGCAAGTTCCGGGTCATAGGCCACATCGCCACTGACCCATACGCCACCAAAGCCCGTGGCATGCAGGGCATTGAGGATGTTCATGGCCGCCGCGCCCACGGCAAGTTCCTGCTCCAGCAGGGGAATCTTGTGTTCAGGCCGCAGGTGCATGCCCAGCACGATGGTCATCGGCATGGTTGAAAAACGTGACTGGCGCTTTTCAACCTTCGCCTGCGGCACTTCGGGGTCAAGCCGCTTCATGCTGGCCACGACCCGTTCCGCCAGCGCGCGCCGGGCATCACCCTGCACGATGGCATAGCGCCAGGGGCGCAGCTTGCCATGGTCGGGCGCACGCATGGCCGTGGAGAGGATGCTTTCCAGCACCGCGCCCGCCGGGGCCGGTTCCGCCAGCGCATCCGTGGAAAACCGCGACAGAAGGAGATCGAGCGATGTCATGTGGTCGTTCCCTGCAAATGGGCGCCCCCTGACAGTCCTGTACCTGACGGCGGGAGCAATTGACGCGACACCATGCAGCAACTGCCCGGCAATGCCAATATCCACCTGTGCGCACGCACGTCCTGCGCGCACGGGATCGGTATGGATTCCGGCTGCGCGCTTCTATAGAAGGGGGGACATGAATACCCCACGCACAGCCACGGTCCACCGCGCCACCAGCGAGACCGACATCACCGTCACCATCAACCTTGATGGCACGGGCCAGACCCGCATTGATACCGGGATCGGCTTTTTCGACCATATGCTGACCGCCCTTGGCCGCCATAGCATGTGTGACCTGGATGTGACCGCCCGGGGGGACCTGCATATCGACTACCACCATACGGTGGAGGATACCGGCATCGCGCTGGGCAAGGCCTTCGCGCAGGCCATTGGCGACAAGCGCGGCATCCGCCGCTATGGCAGCGCCACCGTCCCGCTGGATGAGGCGCTGTGCGAGGCCGTGATCGACATTTCGGGGCGTCCGTTCCTTGCCTGGTCCGTCACCTTCGGGCGCGACAAGATCGGGGAAATGGACACGGAACTGTTCGAGGAATTCTTCCGCGCCTTTGCCATGAGCGCCCTTGTCACCCTGCACATGGTCCAGCGCGCAGGCCATAACTGCCACCATATTGCCGAGGCCGCGTTCAAGGCGCTGGCCCGCGCCCTGCGCACGGCAAGCGAGGCGGACCCCCGCGCGGGCGGGATCATCCCGTCCACCAAGGGCAGCCTGTGACATTCTACGCCGCCCTGCTGCCACCCGCGCACGCCGCCAGCCCCGCACCCGGCCCCGTGATGGTGGCGGAGCGCATGTCGTGGCTGGTGCTACTGTGCGGCTGGGTCGGGCTCATGCTGCGGGGCTGCCCTGTCAGCGGGCTGCTGGCGGGCGGAACGAGCATCCTGATCGGGCGGCTCGCACCCCCGGCCTACGCGCTGCCGCTGCTGGGCGGATTCCACCTGCTGCTGGCGCTGTACGCGCCTGACCTGCGGCAGTGGGAACTGCGCCTGCGCGGCTACCGGCCCGCACGCGGCGTTTACGCCACCAGCCCCCGCGCCGCCCTACTGCGCTGGATGGACCGTGCCCCGGCCCATCCCGTTTCCCCTTTGACATGAGGCATCGCATGCCCGCGCATACCCGCACACAGTCCATAGTGGTGATCGACTATAATGGCGGAAACCTGGCCTCCGCCGCCCGTGCGCT
This sequence comes from Komagataeibacter melaceti, assembly GCF_003403295.1. Lineage (GTDB taxonomy): Bacteria > Pseudomonadota > Alphaproteobacteria > Acetobacterales > Acetobacteraceae > Komagataeibacter > Komagataeibacter melaceti. The sequence goes on from NZ_QUWV01000136.1 coordinate 3,191, forward strand.
GGCGCGCGCGGCGCAGGATGGCGGGATTGATGCCGAAGTCACCATTACCGCGGACCCGCAGGCCGTACGGCAGGCCGACCGGATCGTGCTGCCCGGACAGGGCGCGTTTGCCGACTGCGCATCCGGCCTTGCCGCCCGTCCCGGCCTGCGCGACGCGATTGTGGAGGCAACCGATAACGGCATACCCTTCCTTGGCATCTGCGTGGGCATGCAGCTCATGGCCGAACGGGGGCGCGAGCATGGCGTGACCCCCGGCTTTGGCTGGATCGCGGGGGAAATCCGGCTTATGGACGCCCCCGACCTGCGCCTGCCGCAGATGGGGTGGAACCAGCTTGAATTCACCCCCGGCGCGCACCCCCTGACCGAAGGGCTGGATGCGGATGCGCATGGCTATTTCGTCCATTCCTTCGCCCTGGCGCAGTACGATCCGGCCGACATGGTGGCCATGACCGATTATGGCGGTCAGGTGCCCGCCATCGTGGCGCGCGGCAACCGGGCGGGCACGCAGTTCCATGTGGAAAAGAGCCAGAAGGTGGGCCTGCGCATCCTGTCCAACTTCCTGCGCTGGACCCCCGCGGCAGGTGCTACGCCATGACACGGCGCAACATGTCCCCCGCCGGCACCATCCATGCCGAGCGGGTGCAGAACATGGATGATGATGACCTGCACGCCCTGTGCGACGCGACCAACGCCGCCATTCTGGATGGCGGCGGGTTCGGCTGGCTGGCCCCGCCCCCGCGTGAGACGCTGGAGCGTTATTTCCGGGGCGTGCAGCTTGTGCCCGAACGGCAGATGTTCGTGGCCCGCCTGGATGGCATGATCGTAGGCTCCGCCCAGCTTGTGCGCCCGCCGCGCAATAACGAGGCGCAGGCCATGAGCGCCACCCTCATGCACTTCTATATAGCACCCTATGCACGACGGCTGGGGCTGGGCCGCCTGCTGCTGGCCGAAGTGGAAAACTGCGCGCGCAGCATGGGCTACCAGATCATCAACCTTGATGTGCGCGAGACCCAGACCGAGGCCGTGCGCCTGTTCCGAAGCTGCGGCTTCCACCACTGGGGCACCCACCCCAGCTATGCCCGCACGGACGGGCGGACCGTCCGTGGCCTGTTCTTCACCAAACGCCTGCAGGATGACGAGCGGATCGTACCCGCCCACCCGCAGGATGCCTCAACCCCCATTCCTGCAGCAGGACATGCCCCCGTGACCGGACACAGCCTGACACTCTATCCCGCCATTGACCTCAAGGACGGCACCTGCGTGCGCCTGCGCCGGGGCGAGATGGACAACGCCACCGTCTATTCCGATGACCCCGGCGCACAGGCGCTGGCATGGATCCACGCCGGCTGCACATGGCTGCACGTGGTGGACCTGAACGGCGCCTTTGCCGGGCGTTCGGCCAATACCGAAGCCATTGAGGCCATCATCGCCAACGCCACCGTTCCGGTGCAGCTTGGCGGTGGCCTGCGCGATATGGACAGCATCGGCAAATGGCTCAATGCCGGGATCAGCCGTGTCATCCTGGGCAGCGTGGCGGTCAAGAACCCCGACCTGGTGCGCGAGGCCTGCCGCCTGTTCCCCGGGCGGATCGTGGCGGGCATCGACGCCCGCAGCGGTCAGGTCGCGACCGAGGGCTGGGCCGAAACATCGGAAATGAAAGCGGTGGAACTGGGCCTGCGCATGCAGGACGCGGGCGTTGCCGCCGTCATCTTCACCGAGATCAGCCGCGACGGCATGCTGACCGGCATCGACATCGAACAGACGGCCGACATGGCCAATGCGCTGTCCATTCCCGTCATCGCCAGTGGCGGGGTTGGCTCGCTCGCGCATCTGGAGGCCCTGCGCGCCGCCACCGCGCAGGCCCCGGGAATCGAGGGCGTGATCGTGGGCCGCGCGCTGTATGACGGGCGGATCGACCTGAGCGAAGCCCTGCGGGTCCTGTCCTGATGCTGAAGCTGCGTGTCATCCCCTGCCTGGATGTCAAGAACGGCCGTGTGGTCAAGGGCGTCAACTTCGTCTCCCTGCGTGATGCGGGCGACCCGGTGGAACAGGCCGCCGTGTACGACGCGGCGGGGGCGGATGAGCTGACCTTTCTGGACATTACGGCCAGCAACGAGAACCGTGACACCATCCTTGATGTCGTCAGCCGCACGGCGGAGCGGATTTTCCTGCCGCTTACGGTAGGCGGCGGCGTGCGCACCACCGATGACATGCGCCGCCTGCTGCTGGCGGGTGCTGACAAATGCGCCATGAATTCCGCCGCCGTGTCCCGCCCTGAACTGGTCAGCGAGGCCGCGCAGAAATTCGGCAGCCAGTGCGTTGTGGTCGCCATTGATGCACGCAGCGATGGCCATGGGGGCTGGGAAGTCTATACCCATGGCGGCCGCACCCCCACCGGCCGCAGCGTGATCGACTGGTGCCGCGAGGTGGCCGAGCGTGGCGCGGGCGAGATCCTGCTGACCAGCATGGACCGTGACGGCACGGGCAAGGGATTCGACCTGGACCTGCTGCGCGCGGCCAGTGCGGGCGTGCGCATTCCCATCGTCGCCTCAGGCGGCGTGGGCGAGCTTGAGCATTTTGTCGAGGGCGCACGCGCGGGTGCCACCGGCCTGCTGGCGGCCAGCGTGTTCCACTTCGGCCAGTTTACCATCCCCCAGGTCAAGCAGGCGCTGGACAGGGCGGGCCTGCCGGTCCGCCAGACTTCCTGATACCCCCTTTACCGCCTATCGGAGCATTGCCATGGCCAAGCCAGACAAATCCCGCAAGAACGCCCCGGCCAAGACCGCCGCCACCGTAAAGCTGGAGGCCGTGGGCCCGGCCTCCCCCGAGGTGCTGGACCGCCTGTTCGCGGTGGTGGAATCACGCCGGGGCACGGACCCCTCCATCAGCCATTCCGCCCGGCTGCTGGCGCGTGGGCGGCGCAAGATCGCCCAGAAATTCGGTGAGGAAGCGGTCGAGTGCCTGATCGAGGCCGTGGCGGGCAACCGCGACGAACTGGTGAGCGAAAGCGCTGACGTGCTCTATCACCTGATCGTGATGTGGGTGGATGCGGGCGTGACATCGGCCGATGTCTGGGCCGAACTGCAGCGGCGCGAAGGCACCAGCGGCGTGGCCGAAAAGGCATCGCGCCCGCGCGACCCGCTGGCCTGACCCCCAACCCGCAACAGGAGAAAGCCCATGGCCGTAAGCGGCATCGGACCCTATGACCCGCAGAATGTCTTTGCCCGCATCCTGCGCGGCGAACTGCCATGCAACAAGGTTTATGAGGACGAATACGCCCTCGCCTTCCACGATATCGCGCCCAAGGCGCCCGTGCATGTGCTGATCATACCAAAGGGGGCCTATGTGTCCTTTGCCGATTTCAGCCGCAATGCGTCCGAAGCCGAAATCGCGGGCTTCACCCGCGCGGTCGGCACGGTCAGCCGCCAGCTTGACCTGGAGGCGCGCGGGTACCGTCTGCTGTCCAACGTGGGCGAGGAAGCGGGGCAGGAAGTGCCGCATTTCCATGTCCACCTGTTTGGTGGCCGGGCGCTGGGGGCACTGCTGCCCGGCTGAACGGGTATTAGCGCGACTGTATCTCGAACAGTTCGCGATAAATCCCGCCATGCCGGGCCATAAGCTCGGCATGGGTGCCGTCTTCCCATACCCGCCCGTGGCGAAAGACGATGATGCGGTCCAGCCCCATGACGGTGGACAGCCGGTGGGCGATCACCAGCACCGTCCGCCCGGCCATGAGGCGCTCCATCGCCTGCTGGACCAGCAGTTCGGAATGGGAATCGAGGCTTGATGTCGCCTCGTCCATGATGACGATGCGTGCCCGGCTCAGGAAGGCACGGGCGATGACAATGCGCTGCCTTTCCCCACCGGACAGCTTGACCCCGCGCTCCCCCACCATGGTGGCGTAGCCACGCGGCAGGCGGTCGATGAAATCCGCGGCATTGGCCTGCCGCGCCGCGTGGGCAATTTCGGCAGCCGTGGCGTCGGGGCGGCCATAGGCGATGTTTTCCGCCACGGAGCGGTGGAACAGGAGTGGTTCCTGCGGCACGATGGCGATCTGCCCGCGCAGGCTCGCCTGCGTGACGGTGGCGATATCGGTCCCGTCAATGGTGATACGCCCGCCATTCACATCATAAAGCCGCTGCAAAAGCCGCGTCAGCGTGGTCTTGCCCGAGCCGGATGGCCCGACAAGCGCCACCCTGCTGCCCGGGGCGATATCAAGGTTCAGGTCATCAAACAGCAGGCGCCCATGCTGGCGGGTATAACCAAAGGCGACATGCTCAAAGCGGATATGCCCCGCCCCGACCACAAGCCTGCCCGCCCCCGGCGCATCGGCCACATCGGGCTTCATGTGGAACAGGGCCACGAGTTCACCCATCTCGTTGACCGAGCGCTGCACGACCGAGATCTGCTGGCCAATATCGCGCAGGTAGCCCTGTATCACGAACATCATGGTCAGTACGTAGGCAACATCCCCCGGCCCGGCGCGGCCTTTGGCCCATAACAGCGCAACCCCGGCAATCAGCGCCATGCGCATGGCCAGCGCTGCCAGGTTCTGCAGGTTGGCACTGTTCGTGCCCCGCAGCCATGAACGCAGCATCCGCCCGCGCCAGCGGTTGGCAACCCATGCCAGCCGCGCATCCTCACGCGCTTCGGCCCCATAGGCCTTGACCACCGCGTTGCACGTCACCGCATCGGACAGGGTGGCCCCCATGCGGGTATCCCACCTGTTGGCCAGTTGCGCGGACGGGGCGACGTAACCCAGCGTCAGCATGACCGACAGCCCGATCAGCGCCACGGCCCCCACCGCCAGCACCAGCCCCATGAGCGCCCAGTGAAACGCCAGCACCGCCGTGGTGACACACAGGATGATCACCTCCGGCGCGAGCATGAGCAGGAGCGTATCACCCAGCGTGTCGATCGCCCCCAGCCCGCGCGTGATCCGCCTTACGGTGGAGCCCGCGAAATTGCTGGCGTGCCACTCGCTGGAAAAACGCTGCACGCGGGCAAATGCCTCCGTCACGATGGTGGACATGACGCGCGATGTCAGATGGGAGATGGAGACATACGCCATGCGCCGCGCCAGTATGCCACCCACGCCCAACCCGGTCAGGCCGGCCACGTCGCGCATTACGTGGTGCAGTGCTCCCCCCTGCGCGGGGCGTGACACGTCACTGACCAGCCAGCCCGCCAGCAGCGGCATCATCACATCGGCAACCGTGGCGATGGCGATCCCCACCAGCGTCCATGCCAGACAGGCCGGGTGCGCCCGCCACCGGCGCCATACAAAACCCAGCACATCGGAAAATTCATGCCGCCCCGCTGCCGGGCGGGAAAAGAAGGAAGCCATTACCACCATGTCCTGATGCCGGAAGACAGGAAAAAACCACACCGCAAGGGGGCCGGAAGGACTAGCCGCCGCATGGCCCGTACGCAAGAACGCAAGGCCCCTGCTCAGGGCCAGGCAATTTACATACGTCCCCCCAAGGCCCCACAATGCCGCGCGACAGACCAGCGAGCCGCCCATGAAAACACCCACCCGCCGCACCAGACCCGCCCGTCGCAACATGACACTGGCGGAAGTACGGGCCTTCATCACCCAACTGGCCGCGGCCAACCCCAATGCCGAGAGCGAACTCAATTTTGTGGATGACTACACCCTGCTGGTGGCGGTGGTGCTGTCCGCGCAGGCGACGGATGCCTCGGTCAACAAGGCCACGGTCGCACTGTTCCGTGACGCCCCGACCCCGCAGGCCATGGTGGAACTGGGGGAGGAAAAGGTCGGCGCGCATATCCGCACCATCGGGCTGTGGCGGACCAAGGCGCGCAATGTGGTCGCGCTGTCGCGGCAGTTGCTCGAACGTTTTGATGGCAGGGTGCCGTTTGACCGCGCGGCGCTGGAATCCCTGCCCGGCGTGGGGCGCAAGACGGCCAATGTCGTGATGAATGTGGCGTTTGGTGACAGCACGATGGCGGTGGATACGCACATCTTCCGTATCGGCAACCGCACGGGGCTGGCCCCCGGCACGACGCCGCGCGCGGTGGAGGATCAGCTTGTACGCCGCATCCCCGCCGATATGCTGCGCCCCGCCCACCACTGGCTGATCCTGCACGGGCGGTACGTGTGCAAGGCCCGCAAGCCTGAATGCTGGCGCTGCCCCGCCTTTGACCCCTGCCAGTACCGCCTGAAGGAAGACCTGCGCGCCACAGGGCCAGAAACCGCGCCTGCCACGGCTGCGAAATAGTCTTTCCAGACCCGTGGCGGGGCGGGTCTATTCCGCCCGCGCCATGGGCAGGTCCGGCATCCCGGCCCCGCCGGGGCGCATGACCCATGGCCGCGCACCCCGCACCTGTCGGTCGGAACGGATGACCAGATTATCCCCTCCGCGCTGATAGACGGCATAAGCCCCCTCATGCCACAGGTCGAAACGCCCGATCAGCGCCATGCCCGGGCAGGGCCGCTGTGCCGCCAGTTCCACCAGCAGCCTGCCCCCCGCGCACACCGAAGCCGGCCTGACAGCACCCGATGACAGCAGGACAATATCACCCGCAGGATCGTGGATACGGCAGGTGCCCCCATGGCAGGATAGGCCGCCCACCGCCCCATCCACCGGCAGCAATGCGGCTGGCAGCCCCGTCACCCGCTGCCATTCACGCAGTATGAACGGGTCCGGGTGCGCGCCGGGGCCGATCAGCAGCTTATGCTCCATCACCACCCCGGCCATACGCCCGTCAGGGGCGATGACCAGCACGGGCGGGGACACCACCAGCGGTGACATGACCGCCAGCAGCACCGGCACAATCCCCGCCAGCCGCGCCCGACCGCGCCCCAGGCACAGCCAGCACAACCCGGCGAAGAACAGCGCCAGCGCGCCATTACCCATGGCAGGCACCCCGACCCGCGCCATGGGCAGACCCGCCACCATGCGCGCCAGCCATGCTACCAGCCCGATTCCCCACCCCATCGGCACCAGCGCCAGCTTTTCCAGCCCCACGGGCATGAGCGCACAGGCCGCCAGCCCCCATGGCATGATCCATACGGACATGAGCGGCACGGCCAGCAGGTTGGCCATCACGAACCACGGCTGCACCGTGCCAAAATGCGCCATGCCCACCGGAATGCACGCCCCGCCCGCCAGCACGCTGGCCATGAACGGATGGGCGATGCGGGCAGCGGCCCGACGCCATAACGCGACCTCGTACCGCCAGGCGGACAGGCGGGGCCGCAGGAAATCGAAACCGGCTATCAGCGCCATCACGGCGGCCGCCGACATCTGGAGTGACAGTTCGGCCACGTTTTCCGGGTCAAGGCACAGCAGGCACGTCACAGCCAGCGCCAGTGCGCGCATGGACATCGCCCGCCTGCCCGCCAGTAGCGCCATGACCGCCAGCCCCGCCATGAACAGGCTGCGCAGCGCCGGAAGGTGCCCGCCGGTCACAATAACGTAAGCACCACCCGCCAGCAGGGCGCAGGCCGCCGCGATCTCGCGGCACGGCCAGAACAGCGCCGCACGTTCGGACAGGGCCAGCCCCGCCCGCACCGCGCCCATGACCAGCCCCATCACAATGGCCAGATGCAGCCCCGCCACCGCCAGCAGGTGGGCAAGCCCGGCATCGGCAAAGGCCGCGCGCACAGGTGGGTCAATCGCGCCATCCGCCCCCACCAGCACCGTTGCGGCAATGGCCCCGCGCGTATCCGGCAGGGCCGCCCGAATCCGGCGCTCCATGTCCTGCCGCAGGCGCGCGACAGCGCTTTCCAGACTTCCCGGCCCCACTTCATGCAGGCTGGCAGACGGGCCAAGCGCGCGGCCATACCCGGCAATCCCGTCAAACCATGCGCGGCGCTGGGCATCGTAGCCGCCCGGCAGGGCGGGAAAGGCGGGCGGAACCAGCAGGGCGGATACGGATATGTCCTCCCCCGCCATTGGCCGGGCCGGATCATCGGGGCGCAGGCGCACCAGCAGCCTGCGCCGCAGCGGGGGCATGCCCGTATTGATGCCGTCAAGGAACCGGACATCGGCCAGCAGGAGTCGCCATGCCAGCGCGCCATCATGCCCGACCTGCCGCTCCACCCCCACCACATGGCCCGACAGATGGACAGCGCGGCGCGGCAGGTCGGGAAAGGGCGGCTGCCTGTGGGCCTGTGTCCATGCCAGCAGGCAGCCGGCGGCACATGCCCCCAGCACGCCACACCCCACACGCACCGGCAGGACAGCGGGCCAGACCAGCCGCGCGGCCAGACAGGCCACAACGACCGTTCCCGCCGCCAGCGCCCATGTCATCCCCGGCTCCCACGGCAGGGCGAAATACAGTGCGATTCCCCCCGCCAGCAGCACCGGCAGCCACAGGACAAGGCAGTCATGCTGCCCCCACAGCCACAGGGCCACCGCAACACGCGCGCGCCGCAGCCCGGCCCATGGGAAGGCCGTGGGGGTTACGCCATCATGCTGTGCAATATACTGGCGCGCCAGAAGAACCCCCGTCTTTCATGTCCCCGCTCTCACATCCCGGCCCCGCCATATCCATGCGTGACCTGAATGCACACCTTACCGGCCATGCGGGCGCACGCACCAGAGAAGCCCCTGTCAGCAGGCCGAAAACATGCTAAGGAGCCGGCTCATGACTGTCCGTACGCGTTTTGCTCCCAGCCCCACCGGCCTGCTGCATATCGGCAACGCCCGTGCCGCCCTTTTCAATTTTCTCTATGCCCGCCACCACGGCGGGCAGTTCCTGCTCCGGATCGAGGATACCGACCGCGAACGCTCAACGCAGAAAGCGGTGGACGTGCTGTTCGACGGCCTGGCCTGGATGGGAATCGAAGCCGATGAGAAGCCGGTCTTCCAGTCCACCCGGCAGGCCCGCCATACCGAGGTGGCGCATGCCCTGCTAGAACGCGGGCTGGCCTATCGCTGCTACTGCACGGCCGAGGAACTGAAGGAAATGCGCGAGACCGCGATGGCCGAAGGCCGTCCCCCGCGCTACAACGGCATGTGGCGCGACCGCGATCCGTCCGAAGCCCCCGCCAACACCCCCTACACCATCCGTATCAAGGCCCCGCGTGAGGGCGAAACCGTCATTCACGACCTGGTGCAGGGCGACGTGCGCGTGGCCAACGCGGAGCTGGATGACATGATCATCCTGCGCGCGGATGGCACGCCGGTCTATCAGCTTGCCGTGGTGGTGGATGACCATGACATGGACATCACCCACGTCATCCGTGGCGATGACCACCTGACCAACACCTTCCGCCAGGCCATGATCTACCGCGCCATGGGGTGGGACCTGCCGCATTTCGCCCACCTGCCGCTGATCCACGGCCCGGACGGGGCCAAGCTGTCCAAGCGGCACGGGGCGCAGTCCGTCGTCGAGTTCCGGGAAATGGGCTACCTGCCCGAAGCCCTGAACAACTACCTGCTGCGCCTTGGCTGGGGCCATGGCGATGCCGAGATCCTGTCGCGTGAGGAACAGATCAGGCTGTTCGACCTCGACGGCGTGGGCCGTTCGCCCTCACGCATGGATTACGCCAAGCTGCTGCACATCAACGGCGTGTGGATGCGGCAGGCCGATGACACGCGCCTGACCAATGACGTGATGGAGCGGCTGGGCAAGATGGAAGGGGTCGATACCTCCGACGCCACACGCGCCAGGGTACTGGACCTCATGCCCGGGCTGAAGGAACGCGCCAAGACGCTGGTGGAACTGGCGGACAATGCCGCGTTCCTTGGCCGTTCGGTCCCGCTCACCTTCGATCCCAAGGCCGAAAAGCAGTTGACCCCGGAAAACCGGGTCATGCTGGGCAAGCTGGCCGAAGCGCTGAAGGCGACCGAACCGTTTGGCAAGGAAGCCATCGACGCGACCCTGCGCCAGTTTGCCGAGACGCATGAAATGAAGCTGGGCAAGGTGGCGCAGCCGCTGCGCGCCGCCGTGACCGGCAGCACCATGTCCCCCGGCATTGACGATACGCTGGCCGCCCTTGGCCGCGACGAGGTCATTGCCCGCATCAACGCGGTCACCGCCCATGAATGAGCGCAGCGGCCATGGCAGCAACGTGTTCCTGACCCGCCCGGCGCGGCACCTGCTGGGCGTGCAGGGCATGCATCCCAGCCGGATCACGCCCTTCCTTGACCTGGCGGAACATTATGCCCTGCTCAACCGGTCGCGCAAAACGCCGCGCGACCTGCTGCGCGGCCGCACGCTCATCAACCTGTTTTTCGAGGACAGCACGCGCACGCGTACCTCGTTTGAACTGGCAGGCAAGCGGCTGGGCGCGGATGTGGTGAACATGACGGTGGCCAGTTCCTCGGTCAACAAGGGGGAGACGCTGCTGGATACGGCCGCCACCCTGAACGCCATGCATACCGACCTGCTGGTGGTCCGTCATTCACAGTCCGGCGCGCCCGCCCTGCTGGCGCAGAAGGTGCAGGCCAGCGTGGTCAACGCTGGTGACGGCACGCATGAACACCCCACGCAGGCGCTGCTTGACGCCCTGACCATCCGCCGCCACTTCGGCACGTTCGAGGGGCTGACCATCGCCATCTGCGGTGACGTGAGCCACAGCCGCGTCGCGCGTTCCAACATCCACCTGCTGACCGCAATGGGCTGCCAGGTGCGCGTGGTGGGACCGCCCACGCTGGTGCCCGGCGCGATCGGGGCGCTGGGGGTCAGCATCCACCACACGATGGAAGACGGGCTGCGGGGCGTGGACGTAGTCATGATGCTGCGCGTGCAGCGCGAACGCATGCAGGGCACGCAGGTGCCCAGCGCGCGCGAATATTTCCGCTTCTACGGGCTGGACAGCAAGCGCCTGGCACTGGCCCGGCCGCATGCGCTGGTCATGCATCCCGGCCCGATGAACCGGGGCGTGGAGATTGACAGCCGCGTGGCCGATTCAGACCAGAGCGTGATCCGTGAGCAGGTTGAAATGGGGGTTGCCGTGCGCATGGCGGTGCTGGACATCCTCTCACGCGGGGGAGACGGCGCATGAAGCCGGTCGTATTTGAAAATGTCCGCCTGATCGACCCCGCCAGCGGGCTTGACCGCCCCGGCCGCCTGCTGGTGCGTGACGGCGTGATCGCGGGCACCGACCTGCCAGGGGCCGAAGGCCGGCCCGAAGGCGCGGATGTTATCGACGGGCGCAACGAGCTTGTCCTGTGCCCCGGCCTGGTGGACATGCGCGTCACGATTGGCGAACCCGGCTTTGAATACCGCGAGACCGTGGCCTCCGCCGCGCGCGCGGCCGTGGCCGGTGGCATCACCACCATTGCGGTGCTGCCCAATACCAGCCCGACCATCGACAACCCCGCCCTTGCCCGCCTGCTGCGCACGCGCGGCGAGGAAACGGGCATGATCGACATCCTGCCCTATGGCGCGCTGACGCGTGGATGCGCGGGCAAGGAAATGGCCGAAATCGGCCTGCTGGCGGAAGCCGGGGCCATCGCCTTTACCGACGGGCCGCATGCCATTGGCGACAGCCGCATGATGCGCCAGATGATGACCTATGCCAAAGGCTTCGGCGCGCTGATCGTCCAGCACCCCGAAGACCCCTCGCTCGCACGCGGCGGCTGCGCCACCGATGGCGAACTGGCAACACGGCTGGGCCTGCCCGGCATTCCCCCCGCGGCCGAGGCCATCCTGATCGCACGCGACCTCCGCCTTGCGCGCATGACCGGGGGGCGGCTGCATTTCGGCCATGTCTCCACCGCCGAGGGACTGGACCTGATCCGCAGCGCCCGGGCGGACGGGCTGAAGGTGACGTGCGATACCGCGCCGCCCTATTTCGACCTCAATGAAACCGTGATCGGTGACTTCCGCACCTATGCCAAGCTGTCCCCGCCGCTGCGGGCCGAGGCCGACCGCAGGGCGGTATGCGCGGCGCTGGCGGATGGCACGATCGACGCCATAGCCTCCGACCACATGCCGTGCGACGCGGATGACAAGCGCCAGCCCTTCGCCGTGGCGGCGGCGGGTGGCACCGGGCTGTGCACCCTGCTTGCGGTCACGCTGGCGCAGGTGCATGCGGGCAATCTGGGCATGAGTGATGCCATTGGCCTGCTGACCCACCGCCCCGCCCGCGTGCTGGGCAGCGACGCAGGCACGCTGGAAACGGGACGGCCTGCGGATCTGTGCCTGTTCAACCCTGATACCGGCTGGATCGTGCGCGCGGGCGAACTGCCCGGCAAGGCCCAGAACACCCCGTTTGACGGCCGCGCGCTGGAAGGCCGCGTGATCGGCACATGGAAGAAGGGGCGGCAGGTCCATGGGGCGCAGGCCGCATGATCTACGACATCCCCACCTATGACCTGCCGCTTATGGCGGGTGTGGCGTTCCTGTCCTACCTGATTGGCAGCGTGCCCTTCGGGCTGGTGCTGACCGCGCTGTCCGGCAATGGCGACATCCGCAAGATCGGGTCGGGCAATATCGGGGCGACCAACGTGCTGCGCACCGGGCGCAAGGGGCTGGCGGCGGGCACGCTGGCGCTGGACGGGACAAAGGGTGCGTTCGCCGTTTTCTGCGCCTTCGTGCTGTGTCCGTTCCACACGCTTGCCGCCGAATCACTGGCCGCCGTTGCTGTCGTGCTGGGACACTGCTTTCCCGTGTGGCTGAAATTCAAGGGCGGCAAGGGCGTCGCCACGGGGCTGGGCAGCCTGCTTGCCCTCATGCCCGTGGTGGGGCTGTGCTGCTGTGCGGTGTGGCTGATCTTTGCCAAGGTCACGCGCATTTCCTCCGCCGGTGCGATCATGGCGTTCGCAGTGGTGCCACTGCTCATGATCCGGCCGGGGGGCATTCCCTTCTCGTCCCCCGCCTATCTGGCGGGCGCGCTGATCGCGGCGGTGATCGTGCTGCGCCACCATGCCAATATCAGCCGCCTTATCAGGGGCACGGAACCCCGGATCGGCCAGAAAAACGCATGATCGGGCGCGCATGACCCCCGCCGATGCCGAAACGCTTCTGGCCTGCCTGCGGCTGGCGCGGACGGACGGCATCGGCCCGGTCAGCTATCGCCGCCTGATCCAGACCCATGGCAGCGCCCGCTCCGCGCTGGACATGCTTGAACGTGGCGCCACGCGCATAAGCCGTAATGTGGGCCAGCCCTGCCCTTATGACGACGCGCTGCATGAATATGAACGCCTGCAGGCCATGGGGGGGCACCTGCTGGTGCATTGCCATGCGGGTTATCCCCCGCTTCTGGCCCACCTGCACGACGCGCCACCCGTGCTGAGCGTGCTGGGCGACCCGGCGCTGCTGGCGAGTCGGATGGTGGGAATCGTGGGCGGGCGCAATGCCTCCTCCGGCGGGGTGCGCATGGCGGAAAGCCTTGCCGCCCTTCTGGCGGCGCAGGGGGTGGACACCGTATCGGGTCTTGCGCGCGGGATTGACGCCGCCGCCCATCGCGGTGCGATGACCGCGGGCCGCACCGTGGCCGCCATCGCCGGGGGGCTGGACTGCCCCTACCCGCCCGAACACACATCACTTCAGGACCAGATCGCCCATACTGGCGCAGTTGTGACCGAAGCCCCGCTGGGCACGGTGCCGCAGGCGCGGCATTTCCCGCGCCGCAACCGGCTTATTGCCGGATTGGGGCTGGGCTGCGTGGTGATCGAGGCCGCGCCGCGCTCTGGCAGCCTTATTACCGCACGCATGGCGCTGGATTACGATCGCACGGTATTCGCCGTTCCCGGCTCCCCGCTCGACCCGCGCTGCCGGGGCAGCAACGACCTGCTGCGCCAGGGCGCGGTGCTGACGGAAAACGAGCGCGATGTCCTACGCGAACTCCCTGAATCCATTGAAGAAAACAGCCTGTTCCCCCTGCATGCCCAACCACCGCGCGCACGGTCCGCGCGCACCGGCCAGTCGCCTGTCCCCATGCCCGCACCCGACCCCACGCCACCTCCGGCCGCGGCACCGGATGGGGGTGGTGACATTTATGAAAGAGTCGAGGGATTTCTATCTTTCACGCCATCGCCTGTTGACGATCTTGTACGGCGCTGCCAGTTCTCCACAGCAGCAGTCCTGACTGTCCTGTCGGAAATGGAGATTGCGGGCATGATCGAATTCCTTCCGGGGGATATGGTCGTGCGCTGTCCCTCCCCGCCCTGACAGCAGACACTGAAGCAAGGTTTGAGAATCGTGATCCGGAGACAGAATGACTGACGTCGTGGTGGTCGAATCGCCAGCCAAGGCGAAAACGATCAATAAGTATCTGGGCGATCAATTTACGGTTCTTGCCTCGTTCGGGCACGTGCGTGACCTGCCGCCCAAGGATGGAAGCGTGCGGCCTGACGAGGGCTTCGCCATGGTGTGGGAAACCGACGAGCGCGGCAGCCGCCAGATCGCGGCCATTGCCAAGGCGCTGCGCGGGGCGCGCCACCTCTACCTCGCCACTGACCCTGACCGCGAGGGGGAAGCCATTTCGTGGCATGTGCGCGCCATCCTTGAGGAAAAGAACCTCCTCAAGGGGATCGAGGTACAGCGCGTCACGTTCAACGAGATCACCAAAAGCGCCATCAAGGCCGCGATGGCGCATCCGCGTGAACTCGATTTCCCGCTGATCGAGGCCTATCTGGCCCGGCGCGCGCTGGATTACCTGGTCGGCTTCACGCTTTCACCCGTGCTGTGGCGCAAGCTGCCCGGCTCGAAAAGTGCGGGCCGCGTGCAGTCGGTCGCGCTGCGGCTGATCTGTGAGCGCGAAGCCGAGATCGAGGTTTTCCGCCCGCGTGAATACTGGTCGGTCATCGCGCACATGACCACGCCCGCAGGCGCTGCCTTCACCACGCGGCTGACGCATCTGGACGGCCACAAGCTCGACCAGTTCGACCTGGGCGATGAAGCCAGCGCCATGCGTGCGAAAGCAGCGGTGGAAGCGGGCGATTACAGCGTGGGCAAGGTCGAGCGCCGCAAGGTCCGCCGCAACCCGCCGCCCCCCTTCACCACATCGACCATGCAGCAGGAAGCCTCACGCAAGCTGGGCATGGGCGCGCAGGTGGCCATGCGCACGGCCCAGCAGCTTTATGAAGGCATCGACATCGGCGGTGAGACGGTTGGCCTCATCACCTATATGCGAACCGATGGCGTGCAGATGGCAGGCGAGGCCATAAGCGCCATCCGCAGCCATATCGGCCACAGCTTTGGCGAGCAGTACGTGCCCGAAAAGGCGCGCATCTATTCCACCAAGGCCAAGAACGCGCAGGAAGCGCATGAGGCCATCCGCCCGACCGACGTGCGCCGCACGCCAGCGGACATGGCGCCCTACCTCTCACCCGAGCAGAAGAAGCTGTACGATCTGGTCTGGAAGCGTTCGGTCGCAAGCCAGATGCAGTCCGCCGAACTGGATCAGGTGGCGGTGGACATCATGGACCGCCAGCAGCGCACGACGCTGCGCGCCACCGGCTCCATCATCGCGTTTGACGGCTTCCTGCGCCTGTACAGCGAAGGCCGCGACGATTCCCCCGCCAAGGCGGATGACGATCAGGACCGCATGCTGCCCGCCATGACCGAGCGCGATGCGATCGGCCGGGGCGATGTCGTGGCCGACCAGCACTTCACCCAGCCGCCGCCGCGTTATTCGGAAGCCTCGCTGGTCAAGAAGATGGAAGAGATCGGCATTGGCCGTCCGTCCACCTATGCCTCCATCCTGACCGTGCTGCGTGACCGCAATTATGTACGCCTCGAAAGCCGGCGTTTCATACCGGAAGATCGCGGGCGGCTGGTCACGGCGTTCCTCACGTCCTTTTTCGAGCGCTATGTCGATACGCAGTTCACGGCCGGGCTGGAGGAGCAGCTTGATGACATTTCCGGTGGCCGGGCCAACTGGCGCGATGTCATGGCTGCGTTCTGGAACGATTTCTCCCACGCGGTGGACCAGACCAAGGACCTGAAGATATCCGATGTCATCACGGCCCTTGATGCGGATCTCTCGCCCTACTTCTTCCCGCAGCGCGAGGACGGGCAGGATCCGCGCGTCTGCACGGCATGCCATACGGGACGGCTGGGGCTGAAGCTGGGCCGCTATGGCGCGTTCATTGGCTGTTCCAATTATCCAACCTGCCAGTACACCCGCAAGCTGGTGGCCGACCCGAACGAGGGCGATGAAGCCGCTTCGCTCAAGGACGGCCTGCGCGTGCTGGGCACCGGCCCGTCGGGCGAGGAAATTACCGTGCGCCGCGGCCCATGGGGGCTGTACGTGCAGCAGGGCGAACCCGACCCCGAGGACAAGAAGGCCAAACCCAGGCGCGCCACCATTCCCCGTGGGCTGGATGGCGATTCGATCACGCTGGAACAGGCGGTGGGTCTACTGTCGCTGCCGCGCATCGTGGGCGTCCACCCCGAACTGGGCGAGCCGATCGAGGCCGGGCTGGGGCGCTTCGGGCCGTACGTGAAAATGGGCGCGATCTACGGGTCACTGGACAAGGACGATGATGTCCTGACCGTAGGCCTGAACCGCGCGGTCGATGCGCTGGCCAAGAAGCTGGCCTCCATCCGCACGATCGGCCCCCACCCCAAGGATGGCGAACCGGTTCTGGTGCGCAAGGGCCGCTTTGGCCCCTATGTCCAGCACGGCTCGATCGTGGCCACCGTACCGCGCGGGCAGGACATGAATGACGTGACCATGGAGGAAGCCCTCATGCTGCTGACCGAAAAGGGCAAGCCGCTGAAGGCCAAGGGCAAGAAAGCCCCCGCCCGCAAGCCTGCCGCACGCAAGACGAAGGCAAAGGCGGCGGAACCCACCGAAGAGGGCGCGCCCGCGAAGAAGAAGCCCGCCGCACGCAAAACCACGGCGAGCAAAACTGCGGCCAGCAAGACCACCACCACACGCAAGCCCGCCACGCGCAGGAAGGCCAGCGCCAAAAGCACTGAAAGCACCGAAAGCGGGGCTGACTGACCATGAAACGGCAGCGTCCAGCACCTCCCGAGATGCCGGACCGCCTGCCCACGGGCACATCCCCGGCCCGGACAGGTGGCCTGCCCGACCGTGAACAGCTCCGCGCGTTCATCGAGAACGCGCCGGGCCGGATCGGCAAGCGCGAGATCAGCCGCCAGTTCGGCCTGGGGCCGGAACACCGGCGGCCCCTGCGCGAGATGCTGCGGGACATGGCGCTGGATGGCACGCTGGCGCCCGCGGGCGCGCGGCGCTTTCGCGTATCCGACCGGCTGCCCGAATCCGCCGTGGTGCAGGTAACCGGCACCGATGCCGATGGAGACCCCATCGCCCGACCCGTCCAGTGGGACGGCGAAGGGTCTTCCCCCGTCGTGTTCATGCACCCCGAACTGCGCGGACGCCCCGCCCTTGCGCCGGGCGAGCGCGTGGTCGCGCGCCTGCGCCGGGTCGGCCCCGGCCGGTACGAAGGCCGCACCCTGCGCCGCCTGACCGATGCGCCCGTGCAGATCGTGGGCCTGTTCCACAGGCTGGATGAAAGCGATCCCGCCCTTGCCGCACCCGCCCGCTTCCGCCCGGCGGGCAGGCTGACCCCGGCGGACCGGCGCGCGAAGGCGGAATGGAGCATCCCGGCGGGGGAGGACGATGACGCCCCGGACAATGAAGTCGTCATTGCCGAGCCCCTGCCCCAGGCCGGCCCCGGCCTGCACCCCGCGCGGATCATCCAGCGCCTCGGCCCGCAGGGCGATGCGCGGACCATCAGCATGGTCGCCGTCGCCATGCTGGGCATCCCCCACCTCTTTCCCACCGAGGCACTGGCACAGGCCCGCGCCGCGCGCGGTGTGGCGCCAGATGGCCGCACGGACCTGCGCGACGTGCCGCTCGTGACCATTGACGGCGCGGACGCCCGTGACTTCGATGACGCCATTTACGCCGAGCCGGATGGCGAGGGCTTCCGCATTACCGTCGCGATCGCGGATGTGGCCTGGTACGTCCGCCCCGGCAGCGCGCTGGACCGCGAAGCCCGCCTGCGCGGCAATTCGGTCTATTTTCCCGACCGGGTCATTCCCATGCTGCCCGAGGAACTGTCCAACGGCTGGTGCTCGCTCCGCCCGAACGAGGACAGGGGCTGCCTGTTCATCGACATGCGGGTCGCGGCCAATGGCGTGGTGTCGGATGCGCGCCCCGGCCGTGGCATCATGCGCAGCGCGGCACGACTAACCTATGAACAGGTGCAGGCAGCCCGAGACGGCGCACCCGACACCACCATGCAGTCCCTGCCCGATGGCCTGCTGGACAGCCTGTTCGGGGCATGGTCGTGCCTGTCACGCGCCCGCGCCGAACGCGGCACGCTGGACCTGGACCTGCCCGAACGTCAGGTGCACCTGAACGATCACGGCCAGATCGAGACCATCCGGCCCCGCATCCGTCTCGACAGCCACAGGCTGGTCGAAGAATTCATGATCGCGGCCAATGTCGCCGCCGCACATTATCTTGAACGGCGGCATGTTCCCTGCCTGTACCGGATTCACGCGCCCCCCGCGCCCGAGCGGTTAGAAACCCTGCGCCGCGCGCTGGAAATGATGGGCCTATCCCTGCCGCCCGTGGGCAGGCTGCGCGCAACCGATCTGGACCGCGTGCTGCGACAGGTCAGCGATACGGATCAGGCGGGGCTGGTGAACGAACTGGTCCTGCGCGCCCAGAACCAGGCGGAATACAGCCCCGATCCGGTCGGGCATTTCGGGCTGTCCCTTTCGGCCTATGCCCATTTTACCAGCCCCATCCGACGTTATGCCGACCTGCTGACCCATCGCGCGCTGCTGGTCGCCGCCGGGCTGGAACCCGGCCCGGCACCCGACCATGAAACGCTGGAGGAAACCGGGCAGGCCATTACCCGGACCGAACGCCGCGCCGCACAGGCCGAGCGCGATACGCTGGAACGTTATGCCGCCACATGGCTTGAAACCCGTGTGGGCAGCGTAATGGAGGCGCATATTTCGAGCCTGTCACGATTCGGCATTTTCGTGGTTCTGGACGCAACCGGCACATCCGCCCTGCTGCCCATGTCTGCCCTGCCGGAAGATCAGTGGCATCATGACGAAAAAACGCAGACATTATCGGGACGCAACACGACCATGGCATTCCGCCCCGGTCAGGCCCTGCGCGTACGGATAGAAGAGACATGCGCCATCCGGGGAACAGTCCTGCTGGCACTTCCCGATGCCCCGCCGCCCCGATGGAAACGGCGGGCATGAAGCGCCGCCAGTTCGCGGCCATCATACTGCGCCCCATGGGCAGGGGCGCGGAGAGTACGCTCACATGGCGGCGGCGCATGTCCTCGCTGGGCCATCTGCCGCGTGACACCATCATCCTGCTGCTTGTCATGGTCCGGCTGACCACCTCGGCCTGCGCCGAGGATGCACCCACCTCCCCCCGTATCGCGGCAC
>NZ_QUWV01000137.1 GCF_003403295.1 Komagataeibacter melaceti
AACAAGCCGGTCGGCCTGCGGGTGGCGCGGGGCAACGCCCTGCGACACACGCAGGACGGCCAAGGCGCAGGGAGGGTCGCGGAGCCGCGCAGCGGGGCCGAAGGCCGTCTTGGCCCCCTGGCCGGGACACTGTCACACTGAAGCTGGATGCGCTGCCGTAATCCCCGTAACGGGCCTCCCTGGCGCGCCGCAGGCGTGACAGGGAGGTTGAGGAGCCGTCACGCTCCCCGATCCATTTTTCG
>NZ_QUWV01000011.1 GCF_003403295.1 Komagataeibacter melaceti
AGATGATGCCGGGGAGTGTGGAGGCATGGGTCAAATCTCGATGAAAATTTCCGCCCTACCCGGGTCAGTTCTCAGTGAAAATCAACACGCTGGGTCACGATCCTGAACGACGGGCGCTCCTATATCATCACCATTACGGCCAGCACCAATGACGCACAGACCAGCGCGCGGGTGGCGAATGCGTATGCCGACGTGTATCTCGACTTCAAGCGCCACATGAAGATCTCGGCCACATGGCAGGCCAACGCCATGCTGGATGAACAGATCGTGCCGCTGCGTGAACGGCTGCGCAAGGCGGAACAGGCCGTGCAGGCATTCCGTGAAAAGAACGGCCTGATCGCCGCCGAACTGGAGCGCGCGCCGGGGGCCAACGCCAATAATAATGACAATGGCGGCACCACCGTCACCGACCAGCAACTGACCCAGATGAACCACCAGCTCATCACCGCCCGCGCCGAGCTTGAATCACGCCGCGCCCGCTATGCCGAGGTCCGCACGGCCATAAGCAACGGCAGCGTTGACAGTATTCCCGATGCCGTTTCATCGCCGCTGATCCAGCAGCTACAGGCGCAGGAAGCCCAGATCAGCAGCCGCGCGGCAAGCCTGAGCCAGACGGTGATGGACGGCAACCCCGACCTCCAGGCCGAACGCGCCGCCGCCGCCCAGGTGCGCCGCCGCATCGCGGCCGAGGTCCACCGCATCGCCAGCAGCGCGGCCAAGGAACTGTCCAGCTCCGAGGCACAGGTCGCGGCCCTGTCCGCCGCGGTCAACCGGCTGCAGGGGCAGGTCACGGCCGAGAACGAGGCCGACGTGACCCTGCGCCAGTTGCAGAGCGAGGCCACGGCGGCGCGCACGGTCTATCAGGATTATCTGGGCCGCTTTGCCCAGACCTCCACGCAGGCGGAACTGCAGGTGGCCGAAGCCGACCTGATCTCCCGCGCGGATACGCCGCTCAGCCCCTTTGGCCCGCCACGCAAGCAGTATATGGCCATCGCCCTCATTTTCGCGCTGCTGGTCGGCGCGGGCTCCGCACTTGTGATCGACCGCATGCACAAGGGGGTCAGGAGCACGGCGGAGCTGGATGCCATCCCGGGGCTTTTCGCGCTGGGGCTCGTGCCCGCCTTTGCCGGGCCGCTGCGCCGTCAGTACACCAGCCGGGAGCGGTCGGCCTATCTGGAAACGGTGGAATCCATCCGCAGTGTCCTGTCATTCGGCCACAGCCGCTTCCGCGCCAAGGTGGTGCTGGTCACATCGGCGGAGCAGGACGAGGGCAAGACCACCTTCGCCCTGTCACTGGCGGCCAATACCGCACGCTGCGGGCAACGTGCGCTGGTTATTGACTGTGACATGCGCAACCCCTCGGCCATGCGGGTGATCGGGGGTGTGAGCGTGCTGCACAACAGCCAGATGCCTGTCGATACCCTTCTGGCCGGGCTGGAACGCGACGTGCTGCCCGGCGTGGATATCCTTACCCCTGAGGGCATGCTGCACCGGGGCGGGGGCGCGATGCTCCTGCCCGAGGAACTGGGACAGATCCTGTCCCATGTCCGCTCACAGTATGACATGATCATCCTTGACACCCCCCCGGCCCTCGCCTTTCCCGATGCCGCCGTTCTGTCGCGGCAGACGGATGGCGTGGTCATGGTGGTCAAGTGGGGGCAGACATCCCCCTCCACACTGGTGCAGGCCATGCGCGCGCTACGTACCTACGATGCACGCACGCTGGGGGCGGTGCTGACACAGGCCCCGCCGAACAGCCTGGGCGAGGCGGAAAAGCATCCCTTCCGCATCTACAGCCATTACGGGCTGCTTCCCCCCGGCTGAAACGCAGTACAGCATGTGGAGTGCCCAGGTGAACGACCCGCGTATCTACGTAAACGGACGCTTCTTGACCCAGCCGCTGAGCGGGGTGCAGCGGTTCGCGCTTGAAATCAGCCACGCATTGGCCCGCGTGACCCGCGCGGGGTCGGAGCCGCTGCCTGTCATGCTCACCCCCGCCGCCGCCATGAGCGGCGATGACGCGCCGGACCTGCCCCGGCGCATGGTGGGCCGATGCCACGGGCAGGTGTGGGAGCAGCTTGAACTGCCATGGGCCGCGCGCGACGGCGTGCTGCTCAACCTGGGCAATACCGCCCCGCTATGGGGCGGACGGCGGATCGTGATCATTCATGACGCGGGGGTTTTCAGCCAGCCGGGTTCCTATTCATGGAAATTCCGGCTGTGGTACCGGCTGCTGCATACCCTGCTGCGCCACACCCGCGCACAACTGGTTACGGTGTCCGAATTCTCGCGCGGCGAACTGTCGCGCTACCTGCGTATTCCGCCAGAACGCATCGCGGTCATGAGCGAGGGCGCGGAACATATCACGCGCATTCCCCCTGATCCCACCATCCTGACCCGGCACGGGCTGGTGCCCCAGCGCTTCGTGCTGGCGGTGGGCAACCTTGCCCCGCACAAGAACCTGGCCCGGCTCGATGCACTGGCACGCGTGCTGGCGCTGCGCGGCATCCCGCTTGTGATTAGCGGCAGTGTGAACACGGCCGTATTCAACGCCAGCGGCATGCAGGCCCTGCCCCGGCCCGCCACCTATATCGGGCGGGTCAGCGATCAGGAACTGCGCGCGCTGTACGGGGCGGCGGCGTGTTTCGTGTTCCCGTCACTTTACGAAGGCTTCGGCCTGCCACCGGTCGAGGCCATGGCCTGTGGCTGCCCGGTGGTCGCGGCGGATATTCCCGTGCTGCACGAGATATGTGGCGCGGCTGCGCTCTACGCCAGCCCGCTGGAGCCGGAAGCCATTGCGCAGGCCGTGGCCTACCTGCTCGACACCCCGCAGAAGGCCGGAGAAATGCGCGCGGCCGGCCTGAAACGGGCCGCCACCCACACATGGGACCGCGCGGCGGAAACCCTGCTGCAGATCGCAAGGAGCATAACCCCATGACCCACCCCCGCCACGGCAGGTGGTCACGGCACATGGCGCGGGCCTGTATTGGCGGGGTCCTGCTTGTGGGGCCTGCCCTGCCCCGTGCCCATGCCGATCCGGCCATGCAGTCCGTATGGTGCAGCATTACCGAGGCCAACAGCCGCAGGCTGTTCATAAGCGATCCCGCCCACCTGCCCGCAACATCGCGCATGACGGTATTTGCCTATAGCGGCCGCTTCGCCCGTACCGTGAACATGCGCTACGGCCTGCATTACGTGGTGGTCGGGCATTACTGCCAGGCCTTTCCAACACCCCGCCGCGCCGCCATAGCGCATGCCGACATGATCGCCCACCTGGCGGACCAGAACTTCCAGATTGTCAGCGTCGGTATTTTCTGACCGCGTGAGGAGACATGTTCATGACCGTGCAGACCGCCGCCCTGCGCATTTCCGGACAGGCCGCGATACCCGGCATAACCAGATATTATACCGCAACGCCCGGCCACATGGCCGGGCAGGCAGGGCATGAGGAAGAAAGGTTTACGGGCCGGCTGTTAGGGCACGTATTTGGCCCTGATCTGATACATGCTTGGCAAAGGCGGGCGGATATCCTGTCCGCCGGGGTTGTCTGGACTCATACCGAAGCGCAGGCGCTGGCCGTCCTGCAGCTTTACCGCCTTACGCCGCGCACCCTTCACCCTCCCCTTATCATCCAGTGTGACTGGCTTGTGGGGCGCTGGGCCAGTGCGTCGCCATGGCGCAGGCTGGTCCTGCGCGCATTGCTGTCACGGGCGGATATGCTGACATTCGGGGCAGCTGAAGACATGAAATACGCCCGTGCCCTTTTTCCCGGCCAGCGCATGGAATGGGTTGGCCCTGCCCTGCCCCGCCCGGCAGCGCCACCGCCCGCCCCGCGCGGGCCGGACCATCCCCTGCATGTGCTGTCGCTGGGCCATGACCCGCAACGGGACTGGGCCACGGTGCTGGATGCCATGGAATTCCTGCCACGCGACAGGCCCTGCCATGTTCGCGCGGCGACCATCTGGCGCATGGCGGTTCCACCCCATGCCAGACCCGTTTCCCCCTTATCCGGCAATACTCCGCCCGGGCCATTTGATGGGGTGGATATTGTTGTCATATCCCTGACCAGAAAGCTGCATGCCACGGATATTGCGATGATCGAGGAAGCAAACCGGCATGGCCTACCCGTTATTGTGACCGATACCGGCGGGTTGCGGCATTATCTGGATGAGAACTGCGTGCTTTACGTGCCCGCGCGCGACCCACGCGCGCTGGCGCAGGCAATCACCACGCTGGCAAATGACGCGGGGCGCTGTGCCGCCATGGTCCGGCAGGCCCGCGCGCGCATCCGTTCCTTTCCGGCGGGCTTTACGCATACGTTGCGGCATGTCGCCCTCTCGCGCGAACTTCTGGGCAGGGAAAAGGCGGGACAGTCCACATGCGCCGCGCCAACCCCGTCCTGTGCAAACAAACTGAAAATAACGGTCGGGATCGCCACCAGCGGGCGCCCCGCCATACTGGCCGAGACCATTGCGGAACTGCGCCGCCAGAGCCTTGCGCCGCAGCAGATCATTGTCTGCGCACCCACGCCAGCCGATGTGGCGGGACTTGTTCCCGCGCCAGACCTGCGCATCATGCAGGGACCGCGCGGGCTGGCGCACCAGCGTAACGTCATTCTGGACCATGTTGGCGAGGCGGACATCATCATGTTCTTTGATGATGATTTCCTGCCTGACCGCGACTATCTGGCAACCTGCGCCGACACGTTCGCCTGTGCCCCCGATATTGTGGGCATGACCGGCTACGTGCTGGCGGATGGGGCGAAGGGGCCGGGCCTGACGGTTGCAGCAGCCCGGCGCATGCTGGCCGACCCGCGCATAAACAGCACCGCAACCCTGCCCGCCCTGCAGCCCGCATGGAACGGTTACGGATGCAACATGGCCTATCGCCTGGCCACCGTGCGTGAAACGGGGCTGCGCTTTGATGAACGCCTGCCGCTTTACGCATGGTACGAGGATATTGATTTTTCGCGCCAGATGGGCCGGTCGGGGCGCATCGTGCGCGCCAACGGAGCCAGGGGCATCCATCTGGGCAGCAAGCTCGGGCGCACGCCGGGGCGGCGGCTGGGTTATTCGCAGGTGGCCAACCCGTTATACCTGTCCCGAAAGGGCACGTTCCCGCTCGATCACGCGCTGCGCAGCATCGGGCGCAACATTGCCATGAACGCCCTGCGCAGCCTGTGGCCCGAACCCTATATCGACCGGCGCGGGCGCATCACTGGCAACTGGCTGGCGCTGCGCGATGCCCTGCGGGGCCACATCTCGCCTGAAAAGATACTGACACTGTAACTGATGGAGGCCGGTTCACATGTTTTTTTCACTGGTTGTGCCGACATTGGGGCGGGTTGATGAATTGCATGCCCTGCTTGTGTCCCTGACCCGTCAGTCACTGACAACATTCGAGGTCATTATTGTTGACCAGAATGGTGATGACCGGCTGGCACCCGTTCTGGCCCGGTTTAAGGACCGGCTGGACATCACGCACCTGCGCAGCTCCGTCCGCCAGTGCAACCATGCCCGTAACCTCGGGGCCAGCCGGGCAGTGGGGGATATCGTCACCTTCCCCGATGATGACTGCATCTATACGGACAACGTGCTGCAGCACGTCAATGACCTGTTCAGTTGCGCCCACAGCCCCGATTTCATTACCGGCTCCGTCCTCACGCCCGATGGCGCGCCCGCGAAATCCGGGCGCTGGCACCCGGTCGGGACCACCATAAACAGCCATAATGTGTGGACCTGCCTGATCGAGTTCAATTTCTTCATCCGCCGCACGGCGTTCGCCGCCGCTGGCGGGTTTGACGAAGGTGTGGGACCGGGCACGCCTTTCGGCTCGGCCGAAGGGCAGGATCTGGCGCTGCGCCTGCTCAAAAAGGGGTTCCTGGGGCTGTATGTTCCCGCGCTGCGCATCATGCACCCCGACAAGCCCGTTACCCTTACCATTGCACGCGCCTACAGCTACGGGGCCGGGATGGGGCGTGTCATGCGCCGCAACCATGTGGGCGTCATGACCGTGGGCACGTTCCTGCTGCGCTCCGTGGGCGGCGGGCTTGTCTATCTGCTCAGGGGGAACATGCCCCTCGCCCGTTATTATTTCCTGACCTTTCTTGGCCGGATCAGGGGCTATCTTTCATTACGCGCGGATGCGGCTACAGTGGCCCCCGCCATCGGGTAGGAGGCACGGCCCGTGGGAGTGGTCGCATCCGCGCCGCCACGCCTGCGTGAAAGGCGGGCGCGCACCGGCTCGTCAATTCCCTTGAGCACCGCGAGGGAGACCACCAGCACGACCATGCCGACCAGCGGCATCTCCACCATGGGGATGCGCTGGTGCGTCACTGCCTGAAACAGGCCGTTGACCCAGCAGAACACCGGGTAATGCAGCGCATACAGGGGGTAGGAAATCTCCCCACCCCACAGGGAAATCCGTGCAGAAACAGGTGACAGGCGCACCCGCGCCCCCGACATGACCAGCAGCGGGGACAGCACGGTTATCCATATCATGGCCACGCCGCGCGGAACATCGACAGGCCACATGAACAGTACCGCCATGATGCACATGCACGCGGCAAATACTGACGGACGCAGAAGAAATGCGGGCAGCACCGGCGCAAGACGGTATGACGCCACCCCGAGGAAAAACGATGCCCCCACCCGTGGCAGGCCACTCCAGAAAGTGGCCGGGACATCCCCCCCCAGCCCGGTAAAGTAAAGCAGCGGGACACATAGCACGACCATGGCGGCGGCAAGGTAACGCTGGTCCACCCGCCGCAGGAACCACCAGAACAGGTTGATGAACAGTTCCAGAAAAAGGGAGTACTGCGGCCCATTGAGCGGAAAGACCTGTGGCCCCCCAATGGCGTGTGGCGCCCAGGGGTAGGGAAGGTTCAGCAACGCCAGCACCACGGCGGTGAGTATGACCATGGGGGATATGTCAGCGCCATTCATCCGGCCACGGGAAATGACGTAAGCCCCGCCCAACAGTGTCGCCACGATAATGACCGGCATGAGCCGGACAAGCCGACGCCGGAAGAACTGCCCCATGGACAGTGATCCCGCCCCCGCCATCCGCCCGCCGTAGGACAGCGACAGCACATACCCGCTCAGGCAGAAGAACAGGTCCACCGCAAGGCCGCTATTGACCGCAAGGCCGGGCACATCCAGCCAGTGCCCGAGGTGATAGACCATGACCGACAGGGCCGCGAAACCACGCACCCCGTCCAGAGCCGCGTAATGGTGCCGTGGACCCGCCATATTCCGCTCCCGTTACGGATCATGTCGCCCATGATCCCCACTACGGAACAGGCTGGTCCGCATAAAGATTTTCCATGCAGGCAAAATATTTTCGTGACGGTGCCCGAATATCCCGGCCCGTTGGGGGAAATACTTCCCTTATGTCCGTTACGGCAAAATTGCCCGAAAACCCGTTACGGGTAATGCCAATGGGCCACATGCGCCCGTTACATTGCGCGCATGTAACAAGATGACGGAATTCGGTCCTGCCATGCAACTCCGGCACGCCCCGTATCGTTCGCGACTTGCAGCCCGATAAAACAGGGGTGCGCCAGTTCCGACCACACCCCAACAGACAGGAAGAATACGGTGCATTACCTGGTAACTGGGGGCGCCGGCTTTGTCGGCAGCCATGTAGTACTTGCCCTGCGCGATGGCGGTCATTCCGTTGTCGTGTTCGACAACCTCAGCACCGGGCACCGGGCCGCACTGCCCCCGGATGTGCCGCTGGTCGTGGGCGACCTGTCCGACCATGCGCTCCTGAACGCTGTTCTGGAAAGTGAACGCTTTGACGCGGTGCTGCATTTCGCAGCCCTCTCCCTTGTGGGTGACAGCATGCGGGTTCCGTTCAGGTACCTGCGGGACAATTACCTGAACAGCCTGCAACTGGTTGAGCTGTGTATCCAGCATTCGGTACGGCGGTTTGTATTTTCCTCCACCGCGGCACTGTTCGGCACCCCGGAACAGCAGCCGATCATGGAAAATGCCACGGTCAATCCGGGCTCCCCCTATGGGGAGAGCAAATTCATGATCGAGCGGGTCCTCCACTGGGCCGAGAAGATACACGGCATGCACAGCGCCTGCCTGCGCTATTTCAATGCAGCCGGGTCCGACCCCGCCGGCCGCGCGGGGGAAGATCACCGCCCGGAAACCCACCTGATCCCGCTGGCGATCGACACGGCACTAGGCCGCAGGCCGCGCCTGTCCATTTTCGGTTCCGACTATCCCACAACGGACGGGACATGCGTGCGCGACTACATTCATGTCACCGATCTTGCCAATGCCCATCTGGCGGCGCTGGAACAGATCGAAACACGCAGCGTGACCTATAACGTGGGCAACACAACCGGCTTTTCAAACCTTGATGTCATCCGCGCGGTGGAGCGGGTGACGGGCCAGCAGATAGACTGGCATCCTGCGGACCGTCGCGCGGGAGACCCGGCCATCCTCATTGCCGGATCGCAGCAACTGCGCGCGGAAACCGGGTGGACCCCGCGCATTGCCGCCCTGGATGATATTGTGGAGACCGCCTATCGCTGGCGCCTCGCCCATCCGCAGGGGTACGACAGCGCCCCATCCGCGCGGGATGGACACGAGGAAGCACTCTATCTCCCGCCCTTTCCCATTCCCGCCGCGACACAGGCGGCCTGCCGCCCTGCCCCGCCGTGAAGTTTCAGGGACCAGACATATTCATACCACGATAGCGGCATGTGCGCCTTCCATCCTGAAGGCCGTCCCCGAACGGGCAGGATCTCATTTTCATGACCATTACGGACCCGACACGCCTGACCCGCATGCAGACGGTACTGTTCAATGCGGGGTGGAACATGCTGGGCCGCATCGGGCCGGTTGCCGTCGCCCTGCTGGTAACACCGCCGCTGATTACCCAGCTCGGGCTTGCGCGCTGGGGGGTGCTGACCATAGCGCTCAGCCTGGTGGGCACGTTCGGGATATTTGATTTCGGGCTGGGCCGCGCCCTGACACGCGCCATTGCCGAACGCATTGGCCAGGGGCGCGATGCGGAATGCGCCACGCTGGTGATGACAGGTATCGTCGCACTCGGGCTGCTGGGGCTGGCGGGCGGTGGCATGGCGGCGGCAGGCGTGCAGATGTGGGTCTATCATGGCCTGAAAATTCCCGCAGCCCTGCAGCACCAGACCCTGGTGGCCATGTGGGTCCTGTGCGCGACCGCGCCGCTGGTCATGATCAATGCCGCCATGTGGGGCGTCATGTCGGCCTATCAGGCATTCCGCGCCGCCAACCTCATCAACATTCCCATTTCGGTCATGTACTATCTCGGGCCGCTGCTCATCCTCCAGCTATGGGACAGTCTGGTGGGGGTTATGCTGGTGCTGGCGCTGTGCCGCGTGGCGATGACGGTGGGGTATGGCTGGATATGCCTGCGTATCATGCCCACGCTCCTTGCAGCACGGCCCGCCTTCGGGCTGTTGCGCCCGCTGTTCAGGATTGGTGGCTGGATGACGCTGTCCAACCTCATGTTCCCCATCCTGTCCTACATGGACCGTTTCATGATTGCGACGGTGCTGTCGGCCGCCGTGACCAGCTATTATACCACAGCGTTTGATGTCGTGGCCCGGCTGTCCATGATTACCATGGCCGTGACCAGCACCGCCTATCCGGCGATGGCGGCCTCGTGGCGTATCGACACGGTGGCCACGACCGCGCTGTACCGCAACAGCATCCTGACCGTGCTGGGCCTGCTGTTCCCGTTCTGCCTGCTGGGCGCGCTGTTCAGCCACGATATACTGGCACTGTGGGTGGGGGCGGACTTTGCACGGCACAGCACCCTGATCATGAAGTGCCTGAGTATCGGCGTATTCTTCTTTGGCATGGATGCGGTTGCCGCCGGTTTTCTGGACGGGATCGGCCGGGCGGAAATGAACGCCATCCTGTCGGTGGTCGAGGTGGTGGTCTATATCCCCCTGCTGCTGGTGTTCCTGCACTGGTTCGGGGTCAATGGCGCGGCTTTTGCATGGGCCATACGCAGCCTGACGGACTGCGTGGTGCGTATCGGCCTTGGCATCCGCCTTTATCCCGCACTGGCACAGGTCGTGCGGCACCTTGTGCCCGTAGCCCTGATTGGCCTGACCGCCATGGCCATGTCCCTTCCCCCCGCCACCTATCTGGCCCGTGGGCTGATCGCCATGGGCGGGATGGCCATGTTTTACGGCGTGCTGTGGGCCCATGGCCTGGCGGGGGAAGAAAAAGCATCCCTGCGCAATACGGTCATGCGGGCCGGGGCGGCAGGGTGGCAGAACCTGCGGTGGTGGCGGTCAGCAGGATAAGGCCCCATCCGTCACGACTGTCATGAAGGTGAAGAACAGATGAAGTATTCCATTCCTCTTGCCATTCTGGGGGTTATCACCTCGGTCGCCACGGCGCGGGCGGATGACAGTGCGACGCTGCAGAACATGCTCGATGGCTGTTACGCAGGCACCAGAAGCTGCCTTATCGACCTGCAGGGCACCACGCGAAACCTGACAAGGACGTTGAAGATCAACCCGGAAATGGTGACGATCCGCAACGCGACATTTGAATGCCGCATGACATCGGGCACCTGCCTCTACATCTCACAGGACGGGTTCGCGCATCATGACTGGGTCAAAACCAACCGTCTGGAAGGCATTACATTACACGGCAACCGGTCCATTGATGGCATAACGATGAATTATACCGGAAACAGCAACTACAACGTCAATGCCGCCATGGCGCTGTTCAGTGTCTCGATCCAGGGGTTCAATCACGGCATCTCCTTTGGGAACAATGTCTGGGGGGTGGATATGTTCAATGTCATGATCGGCAATGGCAATATTGGCATCTATACCCAGCCCGGCACCCATAATGCGGGGGAACGGTCCACTTTTTCCGGTGGCACGATCTATAACAACGCCATTGCCGGCATTGATGAGGAATCATGCTGGGAATTTGATTTTGAGGGCACGAGCTTCGACTTCAACGGCCAGCAGATGATCCTGCGCGGGGGCACGTCCTTTACCGGCCATATTGAAAACGCCGATACCGGCAGGCCCGAAATCGTGCTCGGCGCGCTGGAGGGCGTACCAGCCGGATCGCTTTACATGAGTGCGGGATCAAGCATCACGGTTGATGGCTGGAACCCCAAACACCCTAAGCAGCCGTGTTTTGTGCAGACAAGCCTGCCGTATAACAACCTCAAGATTCCCGCCCTGCTCTACGGGTTTGGCGGCACGCAGGGAGCCGTGTGCGGGCCGGGAAAGGTCGTGACATGGGACGGACAGCCCTTTTCCAACAAATGATTGCGTCCGTGCCATCATCTCCCGCGCTTTGGTGGTCTGATATATACCGTTTTCCATAGTGATATATGCTACACCCGGATTTCACAGCACCAGAGCGGGAACGGAGCGTGCATATTCAACCATTAATATCATGTTATAATTTTATATAACATTTTTTGATGTGCATAACGCCGAGAATGTGTTTATATAACCACGAAACTTGAAGTGGTTTTGAGCGCATGAGCCTGTATCCTGAACTGACCACGCCCCGCCCTGCACACAAGCCGACGCAGGGCCTGCCTGCACCGCACGCGGCCCCATGTCCGGCCACGGCAGGATACGCACGGCTGCCCGGTGGCAGAAACCGTGCCCTGACCGGCAACACGCCCGGCACCCCCGTTGGTTTCTTGCGTAAGGAAAGCAGGTGATGGCTCTTTCACCCGGCTGGAAAGCCCCTGATTTTACCACCGACACAACAGCAGGCCCGATCCGTTTCCACAACTGGGGTTACGGATGCTGGCGCATTGTCCTGACGCATCCGGGCGATTACAGCATGCGCAGCCTGCGTGCAGGCATCCGGTGGGCGCGAACCGGTTCACCCCCCATCCATCTGCTGTGCCTTTCGCCCGTGCATGGCATCATGGCTGGCACGTCCGCCAATCCCTGTGGCTTTCCCCCGCCGGGCCTGCCCGTCATTCATGATGAAACAGGGCAGATTGGAGCGCTGTGGCGCGGGGTAACGGCGGATATCGGGCCAGTCGGCATCCCGCACAATGAACATGCGGTCTTTATCGTGGACCCCACGAACACGATACGCGGCACCCTGACCGGACCTGCCGCCGGGGGCCACGACTTTGCCGAGGTCATTGGCATGGCGCGCGGCCTTGGTGTGGAACAGCCACCCCTCAACCGTGCCCGCCGTGCGGCCTGACTGCCATACTCCCTGCCGTCATCCGGTCATGACGGCAGGGAAGCCAGCCTTCAAACCTGTTTTCTGCCCCCGCCCCGCTTCCTGTCAGTGACATTTGCCACGCCTGACCTTAAGATATGCCAACCAGGCGGCAGAATGACAGGACACTGTAATGATAGACCATATCCGGCGGTTTAATGATGGCCGGACACTTCCGATGAATGCCGGAGCCTGCTTCTGCATCATTGTCATGATGGGCATTGCCAACCTGATCTGCCGCTTCGTGCTCAAGGCCGATATTTCCTATCTGGTGCCGTGGCTTGTCAGTGGCACGGTGGTCTATTTCTTCGCCCCGGCGTTCATCCTGTGGTTCGCGACCGGCAGCCCGTCCGGTCAGCCCGGCGCGCAGAACACCAAACCACGCTGAACCAGCGGGCAACAGGCGCGCATCCGGTCTTACGCGCGGCCCACGCCAGTATTCCATAGCCAACCCACCCGCATTGGGCAGGGATTGTCAGTTACGCATGCAGGGGCGAAACTGACGATCCTGCCCGTGACGGAACATTGCATGACGACAATCAACCCCACGTCTCCACTGGCTACGTATCTCTCGCTTCAGGGGACCGGTGGCG
Source organism: Komagataeibacter melaceti (assembly GCF_003403295.1). Lineage (GTDB taxonomy): Bacteria > Pseudomonadota > Alphaproteobacteria > Acetobacterales > Acetobacteraceae > Komagataeibacter > Komagataeibacter melaceti. The sequence goes on from NZ_QUWV01000011.1 coordinate 12,827, forward strand.
CGCAGGAAATGCCCACCCCATCCGGGGCCACGGGCGCATCCCCTGCCAGCACCACCACGGATGATGTCGTCTCCCTCTCCGCCGAGGCCATATCCGAACTGGCGCAGGCAGCAGACAGTACCACGGACCCGCTGGCCGCCGATTTTGCCCGCTTCTTCCCTACCCTTGCGGGCATGGATGCGACGGCGCTGGGGCTGGGAGCACTTGATCCGGCGGCCATGTCCCTCTCGGCTGGGCTGTCACCACAGGAAATCGCCATGGCGGCACGGGCCAGCATGGATGAGGCCCATGCCAGCCTGACCGGGGGCAACAGGCCAGCCGCCCCCGATGACCTGTACGCCATCATCCGCAATACCCTCATGGCCAGACTGGACAGGACCGCGCTGGTTGCGGTCAGCACGAACGAACGCGGCCTGTTTACAAGAACCGAGCAGAATGACGCCCTGAACCTCCTGACCCGGCAGGAAGAACTGGCGACGGGCCTGCTCCCCGATGGGGCGGACACCCGGCCCGAACGTGCCGGGACACGAGACATCCCCGATACGCTGGAGCGGATAACCGCCAACATCCTCTTTCTGGACAAGGCTGGCAGTTACGAGGCTGGCACCGTGGCATGGGCCTTCAGCCGCGCCGCCGCCCAGGTCGTGTATGAAGGCGAGATGGCGGCCCGGGGCGAAATTCCCGATAACACGCTCATCAGCCAGTTCAGCGTTACCCTCATGCTGGCAAGTGCCATGACGATTGCCCAGAAATTCGTGCGCTACAACAGCCGGGCGAAAGGATCGGCGCTGGACGCCATGGATGAAGCATCTCTGCGCGACCAGCTTGATGACGTGCTGGCCAGAACCCGCAGGGAACTGGGCTTCCACGCCGACCGGGCACGGCATATCTGCACACAGGCGCGGCGCCTTGCCACGCGAAACACCCCACAGGGCGCGCCCGTGGCCGACCTGATCCGGGCGTTTCATGCCATAGCCCGGCAGCAGGCCCACAGGGCCGGGCTGTAGGGCTTCCCGCCACCCACGCGGGGTATGTGGGGGAATTCATTTGCCACCCATGCAAAAAAAAGCCATCCAGTGCGGGTTCGCATCCAACGGAACAGTGACGGGCGCCAACAGCCATTGCTGAACCGGCTTGATAAAAGAAGATCAGTATTCGGGGCAGCGCCGCATTGAACTACAGACACAGCTACCACGCCGGCAACTTTGCCGATGTCATGAAACACGTCCTGCTGACGGCCCTGATCGACACTTTTTACCGCAAACCGGCCCCTTTTTCGGTTCTGGACACGCATGCCGGGACGGGCCTGTACGACCTGTCTGGCCCGCAGGCGGAAGCCACGGGGGAATGGCGCGACGGTATCGGGCGGCTGCTTGATGCACCCACCAGCCCCGATGACAGCCCGGCGCTGGAACGCTGGCTCGAAATTGTCCGGGCCGTAATCCGGGAGCATGATGGACGCCTGTTCTATCCCGGCTCGCCCGATCTGGTCGCACGCCTGCTGCGCCCCGGTGATACCCTGACCTGCTGCGAACTCCACCCCGAGGACCAGCAGGAACTGAAACAACTGTTCCGCCGCAACCCGAATGTGTCCGTGCATGGGCGCGATGGGTACGAGGCCATGACCGCCCTGCTGCCGCCCAGAACGGCAAAGCGCGGGCTGGTGCTGATGGACCCGCCATTTGAGCGCAGGGATGAATTCCAGCGCGTGACCGAAGCCATCATGACCGCGCGGCACCGTTTTCCCACCGGTATCGTGGCGGTATGGTATCCGATCAAGCACCGCGCGCCCACGCGGGCCTTCTTCAACATGCTGAAGGATGCCGGGCAACGCAACCTGCTGGCGCTGGAACTGACGCTCCGCCCCCCGCTGGACCCCGCGCGACTGAACGGGAGCGGGCTACTCATCGCCAACCCGCCCTACCAGTTCGATGCGCAGGCCCGGAGCATACTCACATCGCTATGCCACCATCTGGGCGATGGCGAAGCACAGGCCACCGTGGAATGGGTCGTGCCGGAATAGGCGCTACCGCCCCCGGTTCATCCCGTAATCCCGCCGCCGCTGAAAGGATGAAGGGATGCCCAGCATGCGCCGGTACTTGACGATCGTGCGCCGGGAAACGGAAAAGCCGCACTGACCCAGTGCGGCGACAATACCGGCATCGGACAGAACACTCCCGGCTGTCTCGTTCTGCACCAGTCGGCTGACATGCGCCCGCGCGGCGGCGGCGGCCCGCGTCGTGCCATCTTCCGCACCGAGTGCGGCCGTAAAAAAGAACTTCAGCGGGTACAGACCGCACGGCGTTACGATATGCTTGTTCGCCACAAGGCGGCTGACGGTGCTTTCATGCAGGCGCACGTCCTGTGCGATGCGCTTCATGCTCAGCGGCCGCAGGCCCTGTGGCCCCTGCTCCAGAAACGCTTCCTGACGGAACATGATATGCTGGCCAACCAGCAGCAGGCTGCGCTTGCGCCGCTGCAATGTATGGGTCAGCCACCGGGCGTTACTGATCCATTCCGCCATCCGGGCCTGTGCATCCTCTCCCTCCCGCGCGGGCTGCACGCGGCACCGGTCCAGCAGGGTCGTGTTCAGGCTGGCGGCTGTCCGTCCCTCATCCCCCGCCATGACATGCCAGCCGCCCCCCGTCAGGCGCATGACCACCAGATCCGGCAGGCGGGCCGATAGCGGTGGCGCGCTGTCATCTTCCCCCGGGCGGGGGTTGAGCCGTCGCAGTTCATCAATCATGTCCGCCAGATCATCGGCGTCCACCCCGCATGCGGCGCGCAGGCGCGCCATGTCGCGTCTGGCCAGCAGCGGCAGGTTGGCCAGCAGGGCTTCCATGGCCGGATCATAACGCCCGCGTTCACGCAGTTGTACTTCCAGACACTCCGCCAGAGACCTTGCCCCCACCCCAACGGGGTCAAGCCGCATCATGCGCTGGCGCACGGCCTCGACCCGCGCGGGGGCAACCCCCGCCCGCCGGGCCAGAACCGATACATCCACGCCCAGCCGCCCGGAATCATCCAGCCCGTCCACCAGCATCGCCCCCACACGGCGGTCGGTCGCATCCTCCAGCGACAGGGCAAGGTCACGCAGCAGCCGCTCACGCACCGTGGGCGCATGGGCGGGGATACGCGCCATCCGGTCCGCATCCCCACTGGCCATGGCGCGCCATTCAGCCACATGCGGGGTATCGGGCCATTCCAGAAAGGGGTTGTCATCAACCTGCGCTGCAACAAACGCTTCAAGGTCGGTATGCGAAAGCCGCAGGATACGCAGGGTCTCGCGCATCCGGGCCGTAATGGCCAGCCGCTGCCGCTGGCCAACTTTCTGGACAAGTGCAACCGGCACGGCTGCCTCCGTTACAGGCGCGGCGTAAGGCGGGAGGCTGCCGGACGGGATGTGACCGGGCGCGCGGTCCGGTTGATGAAGGCCGCACCGGCCCACAGCAGCACGAACATCGACACGATCACCACGCCCAGTGCCGGAAAATGCGCGCCCAGCACCGCCAGCGCGCGTGAAACCGGGCCATCCCAGCCGCCCAGTTCACCCACCTTCTGCGCAAGCTCGATCCCGCCCACCGCGCCAGCGGTGACGATGGAGATAAGGGTAATGGCCAGATTATAGGCCAGGCGGCGACGCCCCGAGCCCGCACTCCAGCCATAGGCCCGGTACATCAGCACGGCATCAAGCGTATCCACCAGCGCCATACCGGCGGTGAAAAGCAGCGGGAAGCTCATCACACCCGGCAGGCCCAGCCCGTGCGCGGCCTGTGCCGCTGCCATGCCCAGCAGGCCGATCTCGGTTGCGGTATCAAACCCCAGACCGAACAGGAACCCCAGCGGATACATCTGCCAGCTCCGGCCAATCAGCCGGAAAACCGGGCGGAACAGCCATGCCAGCGGGCCCCCCGCCATTTCGGGCACGGGCGGCGCGGTTGCGGCATCACCCCTGCACAATGCACGCCACTGGCCCGTGGCCGTACCGATATTCGCTGCCACCATGGCGAACAGGAACATGGCGGAAACGACCGTACCCAGCGTCCCGCCAATCAGGTGCCAGCGTTCCAGCCACCCATGCATGGGCAGGAGCACCAGCATGGCGGTGGCAAGGATGACCACGCTGGAATGGCCAAGCGAGAAAAACACCCCCACCCACACCGGCGAACGCCCCGCCAGCATGAGCTTGCGCGTGACCGTATCAATGGCCGCGATATGATCGGCGTCCATGCCGTGGCGCAGGCCGAACGTCCACGCCAGACCCGCAGCCCCCAGCAGCACGGGGGAAGTGCCCAGCATCCACAGCGTCCATGCCCAGGCGGCCATGTTCACGGCCACCAGCGCCGCAAGCAGGCCGGCCACCGGCCTGCGGCCCGCGCCGCACACTGCATCCGCCACTGGCTGGACTACCGCCATGTCAGCAGATCCTCGGCAACTGTTCGCCCATGGGCATGGTCACGACCCGCTGGCCACCCAGGCGGTTGACCAGCCGGACATCACCCCTGCGCCCGCTGGCCGGTATTTCAGCCAGTGTGCCAATCACCGCCGCGTTCCGCCCCAGCGGGTGCGCGTGCATTGCCGCAAGGGCACGCTCCGCTGCCTCGGCAGGTACTACGGCCACCAGCTTGCCCTCATTGGCCAGATAGAGCGGGTCCAGCCCCAGCAGTTCGCAAAGCCCCGCCACGTCGGGGCGGATGGGCAGGCGGTCTTCCTCGATCCGCACGGTCACGCCGCTTGCTTCCGCCAGTTCCGTCAGCACGCCCGCCACGCCGCCGCGTGTCGCGTCACGCATGGCCCGCACATCGGGCACCGCGTCAAGAAGCGCCTGTGTCAGACCATTCAGCGCGGCACAGTCACTCTCGATTGCCGTATCGAGCGCCAGATCCCCACGCGCGCACAAAATGGCCGCGCCATGATCGCCCAGCGTGCCGTTTACAATCACGACATCGCCCACCCGACCGCCCGCGATGCTGATGTCACACCCTGCGGGCAGCGTGCCGATGCCGGTTGTGGTAATGAACAAGCCATCACACGCCCCACGGGGCACCACCTTGGTATCCCCCGTGACAATCCGCACCCCGGCGGCACGGGCGCAGGCCGCCATGGACGCAACGACCCGCCGCAGCGTGGCCAGTTCCAGCCCTTCCGCCAGGATAAAGGCGGCGGACAGGGCCACCGGCCGCGCGCCCCCTACGGCAAGGTCATTGACCGTGCCGCATACGGCCAGCGTGCCGATATCACCACCGGGAAACTCCAGCGGTTCCACAACAAAGGCATCGGTCGTGAACGCCAGCCGGTCCCCTTCCGCCGTGAACCGGGACAGGGGAAAGCGGGCCTGATCCTCCTGCGCCACGGCGGGGTCATTGCCAAAGGCCTGAAGGAACACATCATCAATCAGCGCGCGCATGGCGGTGCCGCCGCCGCCATGGGCCAGTGTGATATGGCCCCCCTGCCCGATGCCGGTAATCCTGCCTGCCGTGTTCATGCCGCCCTCCCCACGCCTTCATATTCATAACAGGCCGCGCATGCCCCTTCTGACGAGACCATGAGCGCGCCAAGCGGCTGGTCCGGTGTGCAGGTGGTGCCAAACGCGGCGCAGTCGCGCGGGCGGATGCGGCCGGTCAGCACATCGCCACAGCGGCTGGCGGCGGGGTCCGCCACATGCCGGGGCACAAGGCCAAAGCGGCGTTCGGCATCGAAATCCCGCCACTGCGCGCGCAGCTGCAGCCCGGACCCGGCTATGGCGCCCAGCCCCCGCCATTCACATTCGGGCCGGGTTTCGTACACCCTGTCCATGGCCGCCATGGCGGCGGCGTTGCCATCGGGCGGCACCACGCGGCCGTACTGGTTTTCAACCCGTGCTTCCCCCGCCTCGATCTGGCGCAGGACCATATGGAGCGACTGGAGGATGTCCAGCGGCTCAAACCCTGCGACCACCACGGGCCTATGGAAGGTTTCGGCAATAAAATCGTACGGGTGCGTGCCGATCACCATGGAGACATGGCCCGGCCCGATAAATCCGTCCACATTGAAACCGGGCTGTGACAGCAGGGCGCGCAGTGTCGGGACAATGGTAATGTGCTGGCATAGCATGGAGAAATTACTGATCCCTTCCGCCGCCGCACGCAGGACCGTCAGCGCGGTGGATGGCGCCGTGGTCTCGAACCCCAGCGCAAAGAACACCACCTGCCGCTGCGGGTTGGCGCGCGCAAGGGCCAGCGCATCAAGCGGGGAATAGACCATGCGCACATCCGCCCCGGCGGCACGGGCCTGGATTAGCGTGCCCTGTGCGCCGGGCACGCGCATGGCGTCACCAAACGTGGTGAAGATCACGCCGGGCTGGCGGGCGATGGAGATCGCATCATCAATCCGCCCCATGGGCAGAACGCATACGGGGCAGCCCGGGCCGTGCGCGAACTCGATATTGTCCGGCATGCGGGTTTCAAGCGCGTAGCGGAAGATCGTATGGGTATGCCCGCCGCATACCTCCATCACGGTTACGGGTGTGGCGCGCGTACGGGCAATGCGGGCGGCGGCGTGGTCAATGGCCTCGAACAGGCTGCGGGCCAGTTCGGGGTCACGGAATTCATCGACAAATCTCATGCCATGCGCCTCAGGCGGCCTCGATGCCGCGCATGGCGGCCAGTTCACCATCCAGTTCGCCAATCTGCCCCAGCAGGCGCAGCGTCTCATGGGCCTCGGCTTCGTCTATCCGGCTCATGGCGAAACCGACATGCACCAGCACCCACCGCCCGACCAGATCGGAAAGCGGTTCGTCCGCATGCGCCACGCAGACAACATCCACCACACGGCGCACACCGGAAATATCGACTTCCGCCGTCATGCCCGCCTCGTCGAGAATGGCCGTTATCCGGCCCGGAATTCCCAAGCACATATCCGGCTTGCTCCTACTGTATCGTCTGTTTTTCGGCATCCGGCACAATGCCGTACCGATCCAGCTTCGCGCGCAGCCCCACGCGCGACAACCCGAGTTCACGCGCCGTGCGGCTCTTGTTCCAGCCGCAGCGCACGATCGTTTCCATGAGTATCCTGGCCTCCAGCATGTCCATGCGCTGCTGGAGCGGGCCGCTGGCGGGGATGTCATCCGCATCATCCATGGCGGTGCGCGGGCAGGCCGTCCCCTCGCCCGCCGGGTTCCTGACGGCGGGGGACAGCAGTTCCGGCCCGAGGATTTCATGCTCCGCCAGCACGAGCATGCGCAGCACCTCGTTCTGCAGTTCACGCACGTTTCCCGGCCAGCCGTACTGCACCAGCGCCGCCGTCGTCTCGGCCGCGAAACCGCGCACATGCCGCCCATGGCGCAGGCAGGCGTCATCCAGCAGGTGGTTGGCCAGCACGCGCACATCACCGGGCCGTTCGCGCAGTGGCGGGATGGTCAGCACCATGGCGGCCAGCCGGAAATACAGGTCCTCGCGGAAGCGCCCGGCGCGGACCTCCGCCTTCAGGTCGCGATGGGTGGCCGCGAGCACGCGCACATCCGCCCGCCGGGTCTCGTTGGCACCCAGCGCGCGGAATTCCCCTTCCTGCAGGAAGCGCAGCAGCTTGACCTGAAAGGCGGGCGAAATATCACCGATTTCATCAAGCAGCAGGGTGCCGCCATCCGCTTCCTCAACCAGCCCGCGGCGGTTGGCGTAGGCCCCGGTAAACGCGCCCTTCTTGTGGCCGAACAGTTCGGATTCCAGCAGTTCATCGGGGATTGCGCCACAGTTCACCGCCACGAACGGGCCATCCGCCCGTGGCCCGGCGTAATGCATGGCACGCGCCATGAGTTCCTTGCCGGTGCCGGTCTCCCCCTGGATCAGGACGGGAATGTTAAAGACCGCAACCTTTGCGGCCTGTCGGCAGGTTTCGTTCAGGGCGCTTTCGGGCGTGCGGATGATCGAACTGAAGTGATAGCTGCCCTGCACCCGCTCACGCTGGCGCAGCAGCCTGCCCTCGGCCACCGGGGGGGCCAGCTTCAGTTCCAGCGAGAGGCGTTCATAATCCCGCTGCATGGCGAAAAGCTGCGTCGCGTTGCGCGCGGCCAGCAGCAACTGGTCGGGGTGCCATGGCTTGGTGATGTACTGGTAGATCCCGGCGGCGTTGATCGCCTCGATCATGTCCTCCGGGTCGGTATATCCGGTAACGATGATCCGCACGATATCGGGCCAGCGGTTACGTACTGCGGTCAGGAACTCCACCCCGGTCGTGCCCGGCATGCGCTGGTCACAGAAAACCGCCTGTATCCAGTGGTTCTCCAGCACCTCCGTCGCCTCCGCCGGGCTGGCCGCCACGTGCACGTCAAATTCCTCACGCAGCACGCGGGCCATGACCTCGACCGAGCGGGGTTCGTCATCAACAACAAGAACAGACGGCAGGGTCACGCTCACCGCCTACTCCGCCGCGCGCAGGGTGGCAGCATGCGCTTCCGCCTCAGCCGCAAGATCCGCCAGCAGGGCGCTGCGCTGACCGCGCAGCCAGTCGGTCCATTCATCCATCCCCGCGCCGGACCGGGTCGAGACATGCAGTATCCGCGCCTTGGGGGCGACACGCGCCACGTTGGCCTCCAGCATGGCGGTATCAACATCCAGATGGGGCAGCAGGTCGGTCTTGGTCAGGACGACCAGATCGGCATCCTGGAAGATATCAGGGTATTTGAGCGGTTTGTCTTCCCCTTCCGTCACGGACAGCAGGGTCACGCGCCGGTGTTCACCCAGATCGAAAGCGGCGGGACAGACCAGATTGCCCACATTTTCAATGAACAGAATCCCCCCTGCCACAAGCGGCAGGTGCGCCATGGCATGGCCGACCATGTGGGCGTCCAGATGGCAGCCCTTTCCGGTATTGACCTGTATGGCGGGCGCACCCGTGGCGCGGATACGCTCGGCATCATTGCTGGTCTGCTGGTCGCCCTCGATCACGGCGGCGGGAAACTTCTGGCCGAGACGGCGCAATGTTTCCACCAGCAGCGTGGTCTTGCCCGCGCCGGGACCGGCCAGCATGTTGAGCGCCAGCACGCCCGCCTGTTTCAGCCGCGCCCGGTTCGTGGCCGCGAACCCATCGTTTTTTGACAGGATGCCGCGTTCGATCTCGACCATGCGGGCCTGTGACAGGCCGGGCGCATGCGCGCGGGCGGGGCCGGTGCCATAATCCAGCACATCGCCGTCATGGGCGTGGCCTTCATGGGCATGGCCTTCACCCGGTGTGTGGTCATGGCCGTGCTCATGCGCATGGCCATGGGCGTGTCCGGCCTCGATCCGTGCTTCATCACCATTGCAGCCGCATACCGTGCACATCAGATTACCTCCAGATCCATGATCCTGATTTCCGTCCCACCTGTTGGCTGGAGCCGCGTGCCGCCACAATGCGGGCACGGGTCCAGCCGCTGCAACAGTTCCACATCCGTCCCGCAGTCGAAGCACCATGCGCGGCCCGGTGCCTCGTGCAGTTCCAGCGCCGCCCCTTCCACCACGGTGCCGCGCGCCACGACATCGAACCCGAAGCGCAGGGCCTCGACCTCGACCCCGGCGAAACGACCGATTTCAACACGGACACGCCGCACGCGGGAAAAATTTTCCCGCTGCCCGGACTCCTCGATCACGTCGATCAGGCTTTCACACAGCGACATCTCATGCATGGCCTAACCCTCCTCGACCGTGACGGGCACGCACGGATTGACGCAGCTTAGCATAAGGCGCGCAAGCCATGGGCGGCGAGGCCCGTCAACCGGCAGGCCCGCCGCAATGCGTGGCAGCAGCCCGCCCGGTGCGACATGCCAGAATGTGGGGGAAAGGATGGCGTATTGCGTCACCCGGCCCTGCCGCACCACCGCCCGGTGCGTCACGATGCCCCGTGCGGCGCGGGCCACCCCGATGCCGGGCAGGTGCGGAGACAGCGCGGCCGCACGTGAAAACAGGGCCTGCGACGTGGGATGAAGATACGCCAGCAGGTCCACAACCCGCGCCATGAGCCGCACAAAAAGCGAGCCCCCTTCCGCCCCGATCAGGGCGCGGATGACGGGGGTGTCCATATGGTCAGGCAGTATTCCCGCATCACGGGGTGTCGGGGGCGCGTCGTGCCCCGCGCCAAACGCGGCCTCGATATCCCCGGCCTGCAGCGGCGGGAGCGACACGCGCCCCCAGTCGGCGCATAGCCTTTCACGCAGCCATGCCAGAACCGTAACAAGAACCGGGGCATGTGGCTCCCGCGCGCTTTCCAGCCATTGCCCAAGGCCCGGCAGGTCGAAGCCCGCAATATCGGCAGATGTTCCGGTCAGTTCCCGCCGCAGCCCGGCACAGGCTGCGGGGTCGTGGGCTTTCAGGTGCATGAGCCGCGCCAGTAGGTCACGCGCAGGCGGCAGGCCCAGCCAGCGCGGCCATTCCAGCAGCAGGGCAAGGGCATGGTCACGCATGATTTCAAGCCGCACCCCATCATGGCATGCAGCATCCATTTCCGTCAGGCCCAGCGCACGGGTGGCCGCGATGGCATGCGCCGTGCCGCACAGGCTGAACAGGCTGGAGACGCGCGCCACGGCTTCGTGCGGGGTCAGCCCCACGCAAAGCTGGCCCGCATCCACCACCGCCCCGCAGGCAAGCCGCCACGGCCTGCCGTTTTCACCGCCGGAAAGGGTCAGGCTACCGATCATGCCCCGATACGGCTCCCGCTTCTTGCCGCCCCGAACAGAAGCCCCCGGCGGCTTGGCATGGTGGGCCTGGCCGCAACCGGCTCGGGTGCCGGGGGGGCGGCCTCGGGCTTATGGTCAGGGTTCACGCTCGGGTCGAGCAGGGCCTTCAGCGCTGCCTGCGCGGTCTCAATCGCCTGGAGCATGGTGGTGAATTCAAACACCGGGGAAAAGAGCGAGCAGGCCTTGTAAGGCGGCAATTCCGCCACCTCCGCCTTTGATGCACGGTTGACGAGCGTGAACTCGTAGCGGCCCGAAGGGAATTCGATCAGTTCCTTGCCGCCCGACACCAGATCCGACCAGTCCTCCGCCACACCGGGGGCAAGGATCAGGTTCATGAACCATGGCGTAATCAGGATTCCCAGAAAATGCCCCTCATACGGGCGGAAACCCACCGCACGTACCCCCAGCGCCTCGTTCAGCAGGGGGATGCCGCGCATCTGCCCACGATGGATTTCCCGAAATGCATCCTCCATTTGCCGGGCCAGCAGGGCCGCCTCATGGTTTTCGGGGAGAACCTCCACATCCTCCGCCGGGGAGACTGGCGGCGGGTCTGCGGGCAGCGTGGGCGCTTCGGCAGCCGTGGCACCGGGCACAACCATGAACTGTTCGCGCGCGCCGTCGCATGTGGGGCAGCGCCAGTGCTCCGGCAGGGCCGAGAACGGGGTGCCGGGCGGGACCTGCCATGTCTCGCACCCCTGCGCCGGGTCATAGACCGACCAGCAGATCTTGCACTCCATGACGGAATCCGGCCGCAGACGATCCGCATTGCCCATATAGGAGCCTTCAAACCCGTGGAAGACATCAGTCATGCCGCAGGTTCCACCGCGCTCAGGGCCGCGCAGATTTCAGCCAGGCGGGTTGCGGAATCGGCAATATCCTCCCGTGCGGCGCAGGCCACCTCCGGCACGTCGGTAACCTCGATGGTGTCGAGGATGAGCGTGTCCATCGAGTTGTAATAGCGCACGCGCCAGACATGGGGCGTGCCGGTGGCCTCGATACGGCAGTTGCCATACCCGCGCGAGAGAATGGTGGCATGGCCCCGCCCCAGCACCCGGGCAATCAGGTCCAGATCTTCGGGCGTGTGGGGCAGCAGGCTCAGGTTGACCACATGCGCCCGCGCACCGGGCCGCCACCGCGCCGCGTGGTCAAGCAGTTCCGTCAGCACCGCCGGGGCATTGACCACGCCGGGCGTGATGTGGTCGGCCATGTCGATCTCCGGCCCGTGCGCGGGAAAGGCGCGGGAGAGGATGACACGGGGAAAGGCCGCGATTTCCACCTGTTCACGCACCTCTCCGTCATCGCCCACAGCGCGCGTGCGGGCGCGCATGGACCATACCCCGGCAAAGACACTTTCCTGCACCGCGATCCGGCCGGCGGCGTCTTCCAGCACTATGGAGACCTCTCCCTCCCCCAGCGCATCGTCAAACACGGCCTGGCTGGCCGCATCCAGCCCGGTGCGCTTGATGATGGTGGAATGGCCGGGCGTCCATGCCCGCGCCACATCCCGCACCTGTTCCAGCAGCCCGATGGCAGGCTGCACGCGGGCCGGGTCATCAATCTCGGGCGTATGGGCGGCGTACACATGCACGCCGGAGGGCATGGCGAGGTACTGAAGCCCCTCCTCATTTTCCGGGGGCATGGAGCCGGGGCCAAAACCCACGGGTGGATAGGCGAAGGAAGCGGTCATGCCGAAACATCTTTCTGGCCAGCATTGGAATAAGGGGACAGGAGGCCACGGAACAGGCGGCCATATTCATCCCAGTCGCGCATGCGCGGGATCATGCCCACCGGCACGCCATCATGCAGCAGGACAAGGGCGGGCAGGTTCAGCCCGTCGATGCGCGCGCACAGTTCCGCCTCCATCGCCGCATCCGCCACCGCGCCACGCAGCGGCGTGCCGGATGGCAGCAATGTCTGTGCGGCCCGCAGCAGGTCAGGCAGGACCGCCGCGATATCGGGGGTTTCCAGATGCGGGCGGGCGTGGCCGGGCACAAAGACCACCACCAGCCCCAGGGCTGCGGCGGCGGGCGTATCGAGCACCGGCATGCCATGCCGTTCCGACAGGGCGCGGACAAGGGGAGTGTCCTGAACGGATGCCATCATCACGCCTCCTCCAGCCCGGCCGCCCGCGCGGCTTCCAGATGTGGGGGAAGCCGGGGCGGCCCGGCGCACAGATCGGCAAAGCCGCGCGCCACCACGTCCGATACCGCCTGCGCGCCATCGGGGCGGGACAGCGCGGCCAGTGCGCCAAGGGCTGCGGCAATCCGCGCGGCCTCGCCTGCTTCCAGCCGCGTGCGCGCCAGCCCCATGAACACCAGCACCTGATCGCCGGGGCCAGCCTCGGGCAGCAGGGCCATGTCCACCCGTTCCTCCCGTGGCGGTGCGCCGGGAAGGGTTGCGATGCACAGGCCATACCCATCGCACACGCTCTGGACTGTCATTGGAATTCCCACGCACATGGTTCCTAGCCCTCCATCCGGGCGAGCACGCGCTCATCACCGTAGCGACATGCCACGGCCGCATCCGGGCGGCCGGTTTCATACGGGGTCCGTGCCACCGCCGGGGTCACCAGCGTCTCCCCGCCCGGCGCGGGGCGGGCACGGGCAACCACGCCATAGTCACGTGCCAGCAGGTCCAGCACGGCCCGGGCGACCGGCTCCACCCGGGCTGCGACCTCCGGCGTCAGGCCGCCGCCATAATCCTTCATCGTGACGGGCTGCACGCCCACCAGCGAGACCCGGCGTGGCGCGTGGCCGCGCAGGTCCAGCAGCGCCAGCACTTCCTGAAATCCGGTCTGGTGCAGGCTCATCTTGCGCGCGCCGATCGTGGCGGGCACGTCCGCGCCATGCACCTCGTGCACGGTGGCGGGGGGCAGGCCGAAATCAAGCGCATCGACAATGACCAGACCGGCCAGATCCTCCAGATGGGGCAGCAGGTACAGGCCCTGCGTGCCGCCATCCATCAACTCGACGGGTGCGGGAAATTCATACCGCGCGGCCAGATATTCCACCGTGCGCACACCGAACCCCTCATCCGCCCACAGGATGTTCCCGATACCGAGAACCAGCACCCTGCCGACTGTCCCGCCTTCCTGCTGATCAATCGTCATCCAGCCTGTCGCCTCCGTTCCACAACCCTGGCCTGCGCGTTGCGCGCCCTGTTGACTCCTTATTGAAGCAAGAACCGTACCATCTGCTCGGGGTGATCAGGCGCTAACCGCCCGGAAACAAAAAACCTGCCGCCACGGTATCCATGGCGACAGGTTTTATGGAAGGCAGCTTTTCGGTTTTACGGATAGTGGAAGTTTCGTGTTCAGTCCGGCCGGTCATCGCGGAAATTACGGTAACCATTCGTCATGGCCGAAATCAGCGTCTGCCGGGACATGATATCCTCACGCGAGACCGTATAGACATGGATCATCACGAACAGCACGATCACCCACATGCCCCAGTGGTGCAGGAAATGGGTGGACAGGTCACCACCCTGCCACGGCATGATCCAGCCGAATACACGGCCTTCCCAGCTATCAATGCCGGTTCCATCCGAATAGAGCGCGAAACCGGTCACGATCATGAACAGCCCCGTCAGCGTAAAGCAGAAGAACAGGGCCGTACGCGCCAGCGCGTTATGGCCGACCACGGTTTTCGCCTGTTTCTTGATAAAGGCGTAAACCAGCATCTCATCCAGCAGGTCTTTCCAGTACTCCTTTTTCCATAGCGGCAGGAAAAAGATCTCCCGGGAATAGATATTGCCCATGAAGGCCCAGATCACCCGCCCGACAAAGCCGACCGAGAATATCCACGCCGCCGCGAAATGCAGGTAGCGTATCCAGCCCATCTGGTAATGGCTGCTGGCCTCACCGGACAGGCTGGGCGGTGGTGAGCCGATCAGGTACCCCGTTACGGCCAGCACCACGATGGATGCGGCGGTAACCCAGTGCCACAGCCGCACGGGTGCTTCGTAAACATAGACTGTCAGCAGCCTGCGCGCACGCAACGGACGGGCGTGCAGCCCCTCCAGATTGGTGCCCTTCAGTTCCGCGTCCGTCAGCAGACGGTCGGATGCGCTCATTTCTTCCTCCCCTCAGGCGGGGCCGGATACCTGTTCCGGCCCCTGCCCCCTTATTGTGCGGGCATGCCCTTCCCACCGGGTCCATTCACCCGGTGGGAAAGCGCGTTAGCGGACCGTGACGCGGGCAAGTTCCTCGCCATCAGGCGCCATCACGTGGGTTGCGCAGGCCATGCAGGGATCGAAGGAATGCAATGTGCGCAGGATTTCCACCGGCTGCTCCGGGTTGACCATCGGCGTACCCAGCAGCGATGCCTCGAACGCACCGATATTGCCCTTGGCATCGCGCGGGCCACCGTTCCATGTGCTGGGCACGACGCACTGGTAATTCTCGATCCGGCCATCGCGGATACGTATCCAGTGCCCCAGCCCGCCACGGGGGGCGGCAACCAGCCCCACACCCTTGGCTTCCTTCGGCCAGGTGGACGGGTCCCATTTGGAGACATTCGCCGTGGCGAGGTCGCCATTGCGGATGTTGGTGATCAGCGCGTCATAGTCATCCAGAAGCTGCTGGGCGCAGTAATGGGCTTCCAGCGCGCGGGCGAGCGTGCGCCCGATGGTGCTGGGCAGCGCCTGCCGTGGGGTCAGGCTGGTGCCCGCCAGCGAGTTGAAGCGGCCAAGCGCGTCATCAACCTGCGCACGCACATAGGGAACACCCTTGGAATACGCCAGGATGTAGCGCGCCAGTGGCCCCACCTCGCACGCATTGCCACGCCAGCGCGGGGCCTTGACCCACGAATAGCGGGCACTTTCATCAATTTCGACAATGTTGGTGCGGCTGCCCTTAGCGCCCGCGCCCAGTTCGAAATGCGGGTCGGTCACCCCATCCCACGGATGCAGCCCGATATCCTCGCGCCCCTTGCCGTAATCGTACCAGCTATGGGTGACGAATTCCTGCACCTGCTGCGGGTCGCGCGCATCAACGGGATGGATCTCGTCCCAGTTGCCGCCGATGATCGCCCCGCCGGGAAAGCGGTCGGTTGACTTGTCGCCCTGCACGGTGGGGAAATCACCGTAATCCATCACGTTGGTGGCAGCCAGGCCACCGCCATAGGTCCAGTCCTTGTAGTAACTGGCCACGGCCAGCACGTCAGGTACATAGACATTCTGCGAGAACGTGAACGCATCCTGTATCTTCTGCTGGATGAAGTTCAGCCGCTCCATGTTCAGCGGGGCGCCCGCCGCCATGTCCCCGTCAATGTTGATGGCGCAGGGCACGCCACCGACCATGTAGTTGGGATGCGGGTTCTTGCCGCCCAGAATGGTATGGACCTTCACGATCTCCTTCTGGAAATCGAGGGCTTCCAGATAATGCGTGACCGCCATCAGGTCGGCTTCGGGCGGCAGCAGGTAGGCCTTGCTGTCCCAGTAGCCGTTCTTGAAAATGCCGAGCTGCCCGCTTTCCACAAACTTCTTCAGCCGGTTCTGCACATCGCGGAAATAACCGGGCGAGGATTTGGGGTGGTTGGGGGAGACCGCCTGCTGCAGGGCCGATGTCGCGCGCGGGTCCGCCTTCAGCGCGTTGACCGGGTTGACCCAGTCCAGCGCGTGCAGGTGGTAGAAATGGACGACATGGTCATGCCAGGCCAGTATCTTCGCCATGATCTGGCGGATCAGGAACGCGTTGGTCGGGACACGGATGTCCAGCGCGTCTTCCACCGCACGCACGGACGCCAGCGCGTGGCAGCCGGTGCAGACCCCGCAGATACGCTCCACGAACGCCCAGGCGTCACGCGGGTCGCGCCCCTTCAGGATCACCTCCAGCCCGCGCCACATCGTGCCGGTGGAGACGGCGTTGCGGATGATGTTGTCGGCATCGACATTCACCTCGCAACGCATGTGCCCTTCGATCCGGGTCAGCGGATCAACGATGATGCGCCGCCCCGTATTGTCGAGAGAAAAACCGTTTGCTGTCTGGATGGTCATCAGACGTCATCCCCCTTGTAACGCGCGCGGGTCAGCGCGCTGACAGCGGCATGCGCCGCAAGCCCTGCACCCACGACACCCGCCGCGGCCATTCCCACCTTGTCTGCGCTCGCCTCGATCCCGAAGCCGCTGACATCCTGAAGCCGGGCGTACCATGATCCCTTGTCCCAGAACCCGTCCTCGGAGCAGCCGATGCAGCCATGGCCGGACTGGATGGGAAAGGAGACACCATCATTCCACCGCACGGTGGAGCAGGCGTTGTAGGTCGTGGGGCCCTTGCAGCCGACCTTGTAGAGGCAGTAGCCCTTGCGCGCGCCTTCATCATCAAAGGCCTCGACATACTGACCGGCATCAAAATGCGGGCGGCGGTAGCATTTGTCGTGAATCCGCTGGGAATAGAACATCTTGGGTCGTCCCTGCCGGTCAAGCTCGGGCAGGCGGTCGAAGGTCTGCATGTAGGTGATGACACCCGTCATCACCTCTGCAATGGGAGGACAGCCCGGCACCTTGATGATCGGCTTGTCCAGGATGACCTTGTGCACCGGGGTCGCCTGCGTGGGGTTGGGGCGCGCGGCCTGCACACAGCCATAGGATGCGCATGACCCCCACGAGATGACGGCCTTCGCCCCCGACGCCACACGCCTGAGCTGATCGACGAAGGGCTTGCCACCGATGATGCAGTACATCCCGTCCTCGTTCAGGGGGGGATTGCCCTCCACCGCCAGGATGTAGTTGCCGTGATACTTTTCCATCACTTCATCAAGGATGGCCTCGGCCTGATGCCCGGCGGACGCCATGAGCGTATCGTCATAATCCAGCGAGATCATGGACAGGATCACGTCCTTGACCAGCGGATGCGCGGCACGGATGAAACTTTCCGAACAGCAGGTGCATTCCAGCCCATGCAGCCACAGCACCGGGGTACGGGGCTTGGTTTCCATGGCCTCGGCAATCTGGGGCACGAATTCCGGCCCCAGACCCAGTGCCGCGGCGGTAAGCGAGCAGTATTTGACAAAGGAGCGGCGCGATATGCCCTGTCGCCGCATCACATCGTAAAAAGTTTCAAGCACAGCCATGTGTGGCGTCTTCCTTCCTCGGCTGCGGATCGGCAGGGGACCCGCGTCAACCTTGAGGAAGCATGAACCGTACCATGTGAACCCGGCCGTATCGCGCCGCTAAAAAAGTCTGGCCTGGCGGGAACTTTGTGGAAAAAGCCTGACCACCCGGCCGATCAGGTGCTTTCCATATACCGCACGGCGGCAATGGCCGCCTGCCCCAGCGCAATCCCGCCATCACCCGCCGGGGCAAGGCGTGGCAGCAACACATGCAGGCCCACCATGCGCAACCGCATTTCCAGCGCCTCCACCAGCATGGCGTTGTGCATGACGCCACCGGACAGGGCGATGGTCTCTACCCCGTGCCGCCGCGCGACCTGCCGGGCCACATCGGCGCAGGCAGTGGCCAGCCCCCGATGGAACGCCGCCGCGATATGGGCCGCTGGCGTGACCGCCGCCCTGAGCCGCAGGACCGCGCGCCACATGGGCGCGGGATCAATCCGCACCATGCCCCCTTCATCACGCAGGCCGAATGGCAATGCGTCATCACCCGCAGGAGCCTGCCGGGCCAGTGCCTCCAGCCGCATGGCCGCCTCCCCTTCATAGGACAGGCGTGCGGGGGCGACATCCAGCAGTGCGGCCATGGCATCGAACAGTCGTCCGGCGGAACTGCCGCGCGGTGCGTTCATGCCGGTGCGGACCATGGCGCGCATGACGGCAACGGGGCGCTGGTCCAGCGCGGCAATGGGGACATGGTGATGGGCAGCGTCCGTGCCCTCCACCCCCAGTGCTGCATCCAGATGCGCCAGCAGCATACGCCACGGCTCCCGGCTGGCGGCATCTCCGCCCGGCATCGCGACGGGTGCGAGGCCACCCACGCGCTGGCACTCACGGTAATCACACAGCAGGATTTCACCCCCCCATGCCGTCCCGTCCTGCCCCAGCCCCACGCCGTCCAGCGCAATCCCCACGACCGGGCCGGATGTCACCCCGACCCCATGTTCCACCATGCAGGCCGCGACATGGGCGTGATGGTGCCATACCGGCAGCAGGGGCAGGCCAGCCTCCTGCGCCAGTTGCCGGCCCAATGCGTGGCTGTGATAATCAGGATGGGCATCCACCGCGATTACGGCTGGATGATGCGCGAACAGGTTGCGGTAATCGGCCAGTGCCGCGCGGAATTCGTCCTGCACGCCCGGATCATCAAGGTTGCCGATATGGGCGGAAAGCAGCGCCTGCCCGTTCCCTGCCAGACAGAACGCGGCCTTCAGGTCCGCCCCCAGCGCCAGGACGGCGGGCGCATGCGCCATGTCTGGCGGCAGGGGCAGCGATGCCGGTGCCAGCCCGCGCCCGCGCCGGATGACCCGGCCCGCACCCGCGCAGACAGCCATCACACTATCATCCAGCCTGCGGGCAATGAGGCGGTCATGCACCAGCCAGCCATCGGCAATACCGGCCAGGTCCGTGTAGGCGCTGGCCTCATCAATCACCTGCGGGCAGCCCGAACGGTTACCGCTGGTCATGACCAGCGGCAGGCCGACACGCTCCAGCAGCAGGTCATGCAGGGGCGTATAGGCCAGCATGACCCCCACCCGGTCCAGACCCGGCGCAAGCCCGGCGGAAAGGGCGGGCCTGCCCGCTTCCCGCGCACGCACGGCAAGCGGCACCACCGGGGCGGCAGGATCACGCAGCAACGCCAGTTCCACCACTGTTGGCACACAGAAATCCATGACCATGGCGGCGCTGCCCATCATGACCGCCAGCGGCTTTGCCGGTCGTGCCTTGCGGGTGCGCAGTGTCCGCACGGCATCATCAGACGTGGCCAGACAGGCGAGGTGATAGCCACCAATTCCCTTAAGGGCGATAATCCCGCCTCGGGACAGGACCGCAACCGCCGCATCCAGACTGTCTGCGGCCTTCCCCTCCCCCGGCATGACAAAGTGCAGGCGTGGCCCGCAGGCAGGACAGGCCACGGGCTGAGCATGGAAACGGCGGTCGGCCGGGTTGTCATATTCCGCGCGACAGGCCGCGCACATGCTGAACCCGGCCATGGTCGTATGCTGGCGGTCATAGGGCAGGCCCGTCACGATGGAAAAACGCGGCCCACAATCCGTGCAGTTGGTAAAGGCATAGCCCGCGCGCCGTGCGCCAGGGGTGCGGATTTCCGCACGGCAGGCCGGGCAGGTCGCCAGATCGGGTGCGATGCCCGTGCTGATGTTTCCATGCGCGCTATCGGCAATGACGAACCCGGCCCCTTCCGGCAATGCGGCGGGCACGCGCACCAGATCCCGCACGACCGCCTGCGGTGGTCCCTGCCGGATTTCCCGCACAAGGGCAGCGCGCGCGGCGGATGGCCCGGCCACCACGATTTCCACCTCATCACCCCGGTTACGCACGCTGCCGCGCAGCCCCAGCCGATGGGCCACACGCCATACGAAGGGGCGAAAGCCCACCCCCTGCACCACGCCGCTTACGCGGATCAGTTCGGCTTCCTCCTCCACCGGCGCAGGCAACCCGGTCAATGGACCGTGCAGGCCATGCAGGGATCGAAAGAACGCACGATATGCTGCACGGATAGCGGCGTACGTTCTCCCTCACGCACGACCGCACCCTCCAGCGCATGTTCCAGCGGCCCCGGTATTCCCGCGCCGTCACGCGGGGAGAAATTCCATGTGGTGGGCGCTACGATCTGGTAGCGGGCAATACGCCCGTTTTCCACCTGCACCCAATGCCCCAGCGCGCCACGGGCGGCCTCGGTCATGCCAATGGCGCGACCATCGGGCACCCCGTCCGCCACGTTGCACCATGGCTGGCCGGGAACCAGCATCCTGACCCAGCCCTCCATTGTCATGACCAGTCGCGCGCTTTCCACCAGCCGCGCAACCACGCGGCTCATGACGTTTCCCCCACCCTGCGCCACCATAGCGCGCGCGAGCGGGTGCCCCGCCATCAGCTGGCGGGCCAGCGCGCCGGTCTCACACGGCTGGCCGGAAAGGCGCGGGGCCTTGCACCAGCTATATCCCTGCCGGTTATTCAGGTCAGGCACTGTCGAGCCATCAAAGGGAGCATTGGGCCGCGCGCGATCGGTCATGTAGCTCGTGGCATGATCCTCGGCCACGGTGGCAATATCCAGCGCCCCTACCCTGCCCTGCGCAAACACCCCGGCGGGCCACAAACGCTGGCCATCATCTGCTGACAGCCCACCCGGATAGGCGCCGTAACTGAGAAAACGGTCATAAGAGCGGCCTGATTGCGCCAGTTCAAGATCATGCGCGATACGCAGGAACAGCCGCAGGTCACCCTCCGGCCCCGTGCTACGCCAGCGTTCAAGGTCTTCCACGTCCGTCAGGGCCGCGACTTCTTCCAGCGGTGCGCCAAACAGCCCCTCTTCCAGCGCCGCGCGCACGCCGGACAGGACCGTGAGCATGCGCATACATTCCTGCGCCTCCACCCCGCGCGACACACCACCGGGCTGGATGGCCAGCGTATGCGGCCAGCGCCCGGCCAGAATACCCATTATGTGCAGCAGCAGCGCGCGGGTTTGCAATATCGATCGCGCCGCCGTGCCGCGCAGGGCGGCGAAACGCCGGACCACGTGATCATGCCATGGATAGGCCGCATAATCAGGGCGGGCAAAATCCGGCATGAAGAACAGGTGAAAATGGGTCAGGTGATCGGCCAGGTTCTCGGTGGCCAGAATCAGGTT
The DNA here is from genome assembly GCF_003403295.1 of Komagataeibacter melaceti. Classification (GTDB taxonomy): domain Bacteria; phylum Pseudomonadota; class Alphaproteobacteria; order Acetobacterales; family Acetobacteraceae; genus Komagataeibacter; species Komagataeibacter melaceti. Next base: position 34,266 of record NZ_QUWV01000011.1, read on the forward strand.
GGTGGCCACGCGCCCATTGGCCGCCGGTTCAACCCCCATAAGGCCCGCCAGCGCCAGCGCCGCCGCGTGGGATTGCGAGACCGAACATATCCCGCAGATACGCGGCGCGATGACCAGCGCATCCATCGGGGTGCGTCCTTCAAGTATCCGCTCGATGCCGCGAAACAGCGTTGCGTTGACAAAGGCTGCACGCACGCGCGCCTCCACCACATCCAGCCGTACCTCCAGATCCCCCTCGACCCGGTTGAACGGGCCGACAACCAGCCGGGTGCTTTCTTCCGCCTGTTTCATGACCGCAAGCCCGCCCTAGCGCCGTTTGGAAGGATGGCACGAAGGCGGGACGACCTGATGGTCACTGACGGCGTTCTTTGCCAGCCGCATGGGCGTTGCCGCCTTTGCCAGGGATGACAGCGCCACGAACCATGCCTTGGGCATGTCCGTGGGCAGGCCGACGGGAATGCCCGCGATCTTGGGTGTCTGGCAGAAGGGATGGCCGGGCTCCTCGAATTCAGGGTCGGTGCAGTTGATGCAGGCATAACCCGCGCGGGTGCACGACCCGCTGCCGTTCCACAATCTGGTATTGCAGTCACCATGCGCCTGCGTGCCGATACAGCCCATATGTTCCATCATGCAGCCCAGTTCGGACGGATGCCGGGCGCTGGCCTTGTATTCATAGAACTCGTTGCGGGTGCAGCCATGATGCACAAGCTGGTCGGCATAGAAACGTGGCCGCCGGAAATCATCCAGCGCTGCCGTATCCAGCATGTTCCGGGCCAGCAGCATCAGCGTTTCCGTCACCCAGTCAGGATGCGTGGGACACCCCGCCACGTTGATGACCGGCAGGCCGCCCCGCGCCACGAACCCCGCACCCAGCGCGCCGCCGGGGTACTGCCCGTCATACTGCAGGCCACAGGCATCAAGAATGTTGGGGGCCGCCGCCGTGACCCCGCCATAGGCCGCGCATGACCCCACGGCCACGACATGCCGCGCCACACCGCACAGGCGGCGCACCCATTCAATCATCGCGACATCGGTGCCTGCCAGTGTATGGAAGCGCCCTGTTCCCTCCGGCCCGCGCAGTACCGCGCCCTCCATACACAGCGCGTCCAGCACCACGCGCCCGGCCAGAACATCCTCGAACAGTTCAAGGGCTTCGGCCCCCGTACGTTCCGACAGGCTGGGGTGCCACAGCAGTTCAATTCCGGCACCGCGCAATGTTGTCAGCAGATCAGGGGATTCCGCGCAGAGCAGCGACATGGTGCATCCCCCACACCCGCCAGACTGCAACCAGATGACATTGAACATTACAGGCCGTCCCTCCCCTCGGGGCGGGATGGCGCGGGCGGGCAGTCGGGCAGGTCCAGCGTCATTATCGTGCCTCCATCGGGGTGCGCCGCAGCGGTTATGGTGCCCCCGTGCTCGCTTACCATGCGGTAGCTGATCGCAAGCCCCAGCCCTGTCCCCTTGCCGACCGGCTTGGTCGTGAAAAACGGGTCGAAAATGCGCCCGGCTATTTCCGGGTCAATGCCCGGACCATTATCCCGCACCATCAGGAGGACACGCCCGTCCTGCCGCCGCCCGCTGATGTGCAGGACCGGCGTCTCGATCCCCTCCATCGCATCAACGGCGTTCTGCACCAGGTTCATCATGACCTGCTGCATCTGCCCTGCATGACCATCAATTTCCAGCGGTCCCTCAATATCTATCGTCACCGCGACGGGCCTGCCGCCTGCGGCCAGAACCCAGTCCTGCGCCGTATGGGCGACCGACGCCAGATCGAATATCCCGCCCCGGGCATGCGCGCCAGACGAAAAACGCCGCAGGTCCGCCACAATATCGCGCACCCGCTCCGCGCCCTCCACAATGCCGCCCAGCGCGCCATTGAGTTCGGACATGACCATATCAATGCGCAGGTCATGACGCTGGCGCGAAAACTCGGCAGCACAGGCGGAAGCGTGGATGACGCCAAGATAGGATTCAAGCCGGCTGGCAAAACGCCGCAGCGTATGGGCATTGCCATAGACAAAGGAGATGGGATTGTTGAGTTCATGCGCTACCCCCGCCACAAGGCGGCCCAGCGAGGCCATTTTTTCCGCCTGCACAAGCTGCGTCTGCGCCTCCTTCAGGCGCTGGTGCGCGCGGTCCAGTTCGCTATAGGCCCGGCGCAGTTCCCCCAATGGGCGCGCGACCAGCACCATGCCCGATGGACGCCGCCGGTCATACAGCGCCGCGCCATTGACCGCGAAGGGAAGCGGCCCGTTGACGGTTGACAGGACGAACTCCCTATCCTCCAGCCGCTGCCGCCGCGCCATGGCCGCCGCCACATCCTCGGCCGCGGTGGGGGATGAAGGATGGATCAGGTCCTTCAGCCACCCCATGCGCGCTCCCGCCGCTGCGGCGGGAAGCAGGAGGCGCTCCGCCGCCTGGTTGGTACGCACCACGCGCAGGGTGGTGTCGCACGCCACCAGAATGTCGGACATTGCATCAAACACCCCGGCCATGAAGGTGTGTGCATCTTCCAGTTCGGCATTCTTGCGTTCCAGCGCGACCTGCTGCGCCATCAGTTCGGCCCATGTCTCGTCCATCTTGTGGAGGACATTCAGCCAGACCTGTTCATTGTCCGTGACGGGCACCGTTTCATCTGCTTTTTCAACAGGCGGGATGAAACCGTCCATTGTCATCACATCCTCCCCCATCCCTGCCGTGGAGGAATCGACACCACCCGGACCATATTTTCAAGGTTTTTCGCACAACATGCCTCCTCACCCCGGCAGGACAGGCGCGCTATCCGCCACCGGGCTGCTCACTCCCCTTTTGAGGAAATCATTCAGCCGCGCCCTGAATATGACATCCAGCCGGTTCAGGAACCATGCAAGCGTGAGCAAGGACGCCAGAATGGCAAGGCAGAGAACATAAGGCACATTGCCAAGCGGGATATGCATGACCTTGCTTATGAACATAGCAAGCAGCCGCAATATGGGCATGTGGACGGTATATAATGCATAGGACGCCGCCCCTATGGATTCAAAAAACAGCAGGCTGGCACCGCTGGGCCGGGTTATCGCGCCAAGCCAGACAATGAGGGGAAACACCACCATCACGTTCACCAGATCAGTCACGGCATGAGAAATACCGGCATTGTCCACCATGAGGGCAACGACCAGCATACACGCCGGAACCCATGCGCTAAGATGCGAGGGAACCGGCTTCATGCGCCACAGTAGAATGCCCAGAAAGAACGAAAACCCGACACGCGCCGTAGCCACGCCTGACCCGGCCCATGAAAAACCGGCATTCAGCGAGCCCCACAGAAATGCCGAGACAACCAGCCCGGCACCTGACAGGCCAATCAGGCTAACCAGCATCCGGTTATCAAGTCTGGGCCAGATGATGACCATGAGGATATTGACCACAAGTTCGTAGAGCAGTGACCATGCCGGAAAGTTAAGTGGATAGAGTTCACCCAGCGGGCCATTCCACGGAATATAGAAAAGTGCGGGAATGAACGAGATCAGGCTGGCGGGGGAATCATAGCCAAAGATTATGCGCAGCACGGCCATGAAGGCGCCAATTGTCAGGCCCAGGGCGTAAAGCGGCCATAACCGTAATATACGTTTTTTTATGAAAACGGACAAAGAAAAACCGGCATCAAGCCGGTCCGAATAGGCCTCTGCCAATACAAATCCACTCAGGCAGAAGAACAGGTCAACAGCCAGGTACCCACCCGGTGGGTACCAGACCGACGGAAAGAGTATGCGCATGTGCAGCGTTGCCACAGCCATCGCAGCAATGCCACGCAATCCATCTATTGTATGGAATATCTGTTTCGGCATGAATCTGACTTTCTTTTTGAATTGGAAACGAAATGTACGGAGGCGTGCTTTATCGAAAAGCAGGGGCGGCCCATGCTGCAGAAATTTCAGATATGGTATATATTTTTGAATACTTGAAATTATAGCATAGAATACAGTAAAAACACGAACTGTACCCAGCCGGGTCATTGCCACGGCATGAGGTATCGGTTCCTGTAACGATATGCTACGGTGAGAGTTTCCACGCCATCGGTTGTCATTGGCTGGTTCATGGTCCAGTCAGTCCGAGGAATAGCTGATGGCATTATTTTTGTAGGATTTACTTGAGAAATATGCTACCAAGCATGCGCATAGCACAGAATTGCGACATGAGCGCATACGATCATGTTTGTCGTTATCTGTTGCTATTTATGACAAGAATAGTATTTATATAAATAATTACCTTCATTAATCGGTATAAATTCTGAAAAATGTGGAATATTTACAGAAAATCCGCTATCCGGCGTTACAGAGCCTAATTCATGATTCGTTCGTAAATCGCAACATACTCCAAAAATTGCCAGAATTCACGCAACAACCACGCCCACTCATGTGAGCGTGGTTGTGCCTGACCTCACGGAAATCCATATTCCATGGTGCTGGACAGACAGCAGGCAGGGCCTTGCATGCTGTCCAGCCCTTGAACGTGATCAAATATCTAACAGAACCCGGCATACCGAAAAACAGGCAATATCCTGTCCTCAGCCATCACCGGGCCTGCTGCTTCACAGGCGCGAACGCCGTGGAATGCCCTGCCCCCGCCCCATCTCGCGGGGCAGAGAACAGGAGCATCCCGCAAAATTCCTGTCCTACGAGCAACCGGTCGATCCAGACATAAAGCCTCCCGATCCAGTCGGCATCGAGAAAAGTCAGGACCATGACGGCAACTATATGTGCTTCCCCATTATGGGGCACTCCATACGCAACCCGGCGCCTGAACCTGCCTGAATACCGTTTTCCCCGTAGCTATATTTAATACTGCAACAGAACCGTCCGGCACGATGGGATGGAGCCATATATGTTCAGGGCTATCCGGAGCGTGCCTGATTTTCTATCCTTGGTCCTGCTACAAAATGGGAGATTACCCTCCCCACGCGCCCATAAGCATCATAATGCTTCAGGCAGCGTGCTGGTTCACGCATCCCTCGGCAATGCGCGTCAGCTTCTGGTCGGCATTTTTCTCCTCCTCAAGCGTCTGCTTCAGGAGAGAGGCGCAATCAGCACGACCAAGCTGCGTGGCATAGGCCACAAGGCTGCCATACCGGGTGATCTCATAATGCTCGACAGCCTGCGCGGCCGAGAGCATGGCGGCGTCACAGACTTCCGGATCATCGCAATCGCTGATGACATCCTTCGCTTCGGAAAGTATTCCATCCATTGCCTGGCATGTTACGCCTTTGACAGGCTGGCCATGCATCTGGAATACCTGTTCCAGCCTGCGCACCTGCCCCTCCGTTTCCGTCAGGTGGCTCTGGAACGCGGCCTTTAGCGCCGGTTCGGAAGCTTTTTCCGCCATGGTTGGCAGGTTCTTGACGATCTGGTTTTCGGCATAATACATGTCCTGAAGCGTATGCACGAACAGGTCATCAAGGGTCTTTATCGGTTGAGAAAACAAGCCCATTGATTTTCTCCATTATCGAAAGGACGCCCATTACCTGATTGGCATGGGACAGTCGGTAAACCGATCGTGGCCTTCAGTTTCCGGGAATGTCAGCAATATGGCCGATACCCCAGATATGAATTCAGGTGTTCTTGTGGCTCTGTTCACCCGCCCGGACATGCTGTTCATGCGTGCCGCCACGGGTGCCGGTGCTGTGCTCGCCCTCACTTTTGCCGCCTTGCGATGCGCCGCCGGTGTTCTTGTGGCTCTGCTCGCCAGCCTTGACGTGCTGTTCATGCGTGCCGCCACGGGTGCCGGTGCTATGCTCGCCCTCACTTTTGCCGCTTTGCGATGTGCCGGTGTTCTTGTGGCTCTGCTCACCGGCCTTGACGTGCTGTTCATGGCTTCCGCCCTGATTTGCCATTTTTCAATTCCTCAGTTCTGGTCTGTGACGATCGTCAATCCGACCGCCCATGACAAACCGCCTGATCTGAACGGGGTTCCAAGGATGCGGGGAAATTTATGTTTTTTTGAGAAAAGGAAAACGCATAGAGACCAAATCAAGGCATATTCTTCACATTTTACATGTTAATACTTTTTTATGAACAGTAATTACGTTTCCGTTCATGGTGCGGGCACACATGCAGCCAGATATACGCAACACGTGCCGTTAGGCAAAAATCTGCCTGTAATTCACTGGTTTATCGACGAATTTTGACGATATCCCCATGGATAGACCGAAGATGAGCAACCCTTTGGGGCTTATGGAGACTGTCTCCTTTTCCCGCCCTGCGCCCCCATGTCATAACAAGTCCCACGTCGAAATACCTAACAGTCTTCTCCCCGATCATGTCCTGCTCCCTCCTGTCAGGCGTCGGATGGACAAGACGCGATTGGCCCCAAAGGCCCCCAAACCGTGCAGATATGCCTGAAACCATCAATATCCAGAATACGCTGGCGCAGTTCGATAGCCACAACACAGATTTTGCGCTGGTGGTTTTGTCCTGCGGCGCATGGTGCCCAAGCAATTACAGCCAGTTTTGACCTTGAAGTGGTCGATGTTGAAGGTTTCCCGATCAATCCATAATTGGCGGGCGACTGGACAGATAAGCCGTTTGGTACATATGTCCTTTTATAAAAGACATTCTGGTCATGATGTGAACTGGAAGTAATATTTCCAACTATCCCCACGCATACACGTTCCCCTTGAAACAGAACCCAAATTCCATAAATATGAATATTATATGAAGATCATTCGCAACACCTTACGTCCATTTTTAAAAATATTTACAAAGTGAATAATATTAACTTTATGTGTGCAGTTATATGCTCCACTTTGCGCCCTATTCCACGTTTTCGATCATCGCGCTTGTCGTGTGTTTCGCGCTCGTATGCGTGTTTGAATTCGTCAACGGATTCCACGATACGGCAAATGCGGTTGCCACCGTTATCTATACCAGGTCACTTAAACCCCGTACGGCCGTGATCTGGTCGGGGTGCATGAATTTCGTCGGGGTCATCCTCGGCGGGATCAGTGTTGCATACGGTCTGGTTGAACTGCTGCCGGCCGATGTGCTGTCCCCACCCAATGGTGACCCGGCGGTGCCAATGCTGATCTCCCTGTTCGGCACGGCACTCGCATGGAACCTGTTTACATGGTGGTTCGGCATCCCGAACTCCAGTTCACATTGCGTGATCGGCGCACTGATTGGCATAGCGATCGGGGATGCGCTGCTTCATACCCGCGATCTGGGGAACAGTGTTGACTGGTCCCAGATATGGAAGATCCTGCGCGCCCTTGCCATCTCGCCCCTGCTGGGCCTGATTGGCGCGGGTGGGCTGTATTTTGTCATCCGGCATCTTGTGCATGATCCGGAGCTGTACCAGCCCCCGCAGGGAGATAAGCCCACACGCGGCTGGGTGCGCGGACTGCTGATCCTGACATGCACAGGTGTCAGCTTTTCCCACGGGAGCAATGACGGGCAGAAAAGCATTGGCCTGATCATGCTGACCATTATTGGTATTCTGCCCGCGACCTTCGCGCTGGCTCCCAACAGTGCGCCGCACATTGTCCATATTGCAGAATATGCGACAAATGCCACTCCGCTCATTATGCAATATGACCATGATGGCCTGCGTGATGAAGCCGTGGCGTCCGTTACGCGCCTGTCCCAGACGGCACCGGATACGGTCGTACCTTCCGAACTGCGTGCCGACCTGTATGAGGTCGTGGCCGGGCTGAAAGCCGTGGCCGCAAACCCGCAGGCATCCGCGCAGGAGCGTGCGATGGCCAAAACACTGGGCAACCAGATGCGCCCGGTGGTGGAATACGCGCCGTGGTGGGTGCGTCTGCTCAGTGCGCTGTGCCTTGGTATCGGCACCATGATCGGTTACAAGCGGATCGTGCATACGCTGGGTGAAAAAATTGGCAATACGCACCTGACCCCGGCACAGGGCGCATCGGCTGAACTGGTGGGCGCGGGGCTGATCGCCACGGCCGGTTATACCGGCCTGCCCGTAAGCACGACGCATATCATTACGGCAGGCATCGCGGGCACCATGCTTGGCTCCGGGTCAGGAATCAACCGGGGCATGCTGGTCAAGATAGCGCTGGCATGGGTGTGCACGTTGCCTGTCACCATCACCCTGGCCGCCAGCCTGTTCTATCTGTTCAACCGGTAGGACACGCTAGGGCCGTTCTATTGGCGGCCTTATGATTGGCTGTATGGCGCCGTGACGTCGGGAACAGACGCCACGGCGCTGATATGTTCATAGAGACAACCAATTTCAGCAGTCCGGAGCAGGCTGCGCCCTTTGATGATATGGCCCTGCTCCGGGTATTACCTACATTCATTCCAATAACTGGCGGGGACTCACGTCCTGCAAAGCAGGCACTGGTATGCCACCAATATTATTGCACCGTACGTGCTCGGCATGAGGCTTTGCTTGTTAAAGACATGCCGTATCAAACAGAAAAACGGTTGATGCGTTTACTTTCCTGGTATGGATGTACGGTCACAACCATCTGCTGCAATTTCATGGATGACTGATCCGGCGATGGGGATAAACCCTCTACGCAGACCTTATTCCCCTACCGCATCAGGCACACAATAATCTGCGATTGTGACGCTTTGAGAAGGAGGATAATGGCATTATGCCCGGTTCAATAAATTATACTGCAGGATTGTACTGTCCTGACATCCGGTCCGGCAGATAAATGTCTATCCGCAGTGCATACTGCAAACCATACGGAAATTTCTGGATATCAAAAAAAATGCCGCTTTTTCAAAAAGCGGCATTCATGAAATTGATCTGGCGATTATAAAATAAACCCAGATTTTCGTTTCAGTATTTTTCAGGCACGATCATGCTGTCAGGCACGGGCTGGCGTATATAATCGGGACTGAATACCCGTTCGGGCAACCTGACTTCAGGCTTCTCGACTTCCTGATAAGGCACCTGTGACAGAAGGTGGCTTATGCAGTTGAGCCGGGCTTTCTTCTTGTTATCGGCAGGGACAATCCACCAGGGGGCCTCTTCAATGTTTGACCGCTCCAGCATGATTTCCTTGGCGAGTGTATAGGATTCCCACCGCCGCCTGCTTTCCAGGTCCATGGGGCTGAGTTTCCACTGCTTCAGCGGATCTTCCATACGGGCGCGGAAACGCAGTTCCTGTTCATCATCGGAAATGGAAAACCAGTATTTTATGATCTGGATGCCGCTGCGCACCAGCATGCGTTCAAATTCGGGTACGGAGCGGAAAAACTCCTCATATTCTTCGTCCGTACAGAAATTCATGACACGTTCAACACCGGCACGATTATACCAGCTACGGTCAAAAAGCACGATTTCACCCGCAGCCGGCAGATGGCTGACATAACGCTGGAAATACCACTGTGTCCGCTCCCGGTCATTGGGGGCAGGCAGGGCGGCAACCCGGCAGATGCGGGGGTTCAGGCGCTGGGTGATGCGCTTGATCACACCCCCCTTTCCCGCCGCATCCCGGCCTTCACAGATCACGACCAGACGGTGGCCGGTCTCCTTTATCCAGTCCTGCAGTTTGACCAGTTCACCCTGCAGGGACAACAGGTCGCGGAAATAGGTTTTTCTGAAGTCGGTTGTATCATAATCCTTTTCAGAGCCTAGGCGCGCATCATCGAGTTCCAGTTCGATTTCTTCGTCAATATCGTCAAGAACCTCCTCCCGCAGGCGATTTCTTTCCCATAGTGATCTCGTGATGTCAGGGTTGACGGTCATGACGTAACCTATCCTTGTTACTGTTCGGACTTAGACGGGCAGAAGCGATGGAAACCATCCGACAGAAGGGCTTCCTGCCCCGGCATATGGTGGGTCAGTGGGCATGACGGGCGGGCTGTCATGCCCTCATTACCCCCGGCTCATTCCCCGCCCTGGATGACCAGGCACCGGCCTTGATATCCGCCATCCACTGCGGATCGGGCGGATGGCTCTCCGTGGCATGGGTAATCAGCGCGCCTTCGTACGCTACCAGATCGGGATCAGGGAGCAGGAACTGTCCGACCAGAGCATTGAGTTTATGACTTTCCCCCACGATGCTTCTGGATGTGGCGCTGAACTGTTCGGCTGCGGCGGCATTCTGCTGGGTTGCCCCGTCCAGGGAGGCGATGGCGGTATTGATCTCATCCAGACTTATGGACTGCTCATGCGATGCGAGGGCGATCGCATCAAGGTTCTCGCCCATATCGGAAATGAATTTCACAATGACACGCAACGCATCGCTACTGTCACGCACCCGGCTTGCCCCTTCCTGAATGTCGGATGCAGTGCCAAGAACCAGCGTGCGGATATCCCGGGCGGCCTGCGTGCTTTTTTCGGCAAGGGAGCGTACTTCACCCGCCACCACCGCAAAACCTCGCCCGACTTCGCCCGCGCGGGCAGCTTCCACGCTGGCGTTCAGGGCCAGTATTGTAGTGTGAAAGGCGATACTATCAATCATTTCAAGGATCGAGACGATACGCCCCGCCCCTTCCTCGATCCGCTGCATGGCGTTGGCGGTCTCATCGGTAATCCGGGCGGAATCCGATGCGGTTTTGCGTGCCGTAATACCAATCTGGCGCGCCGCATCCGAACGCTGCGCCGATAGCGCGACACTTTTGGCAATGCCCGCCACAGCCGCCGCCGTCTGTTCCAGCGAAGCTGATTCCTGTGCCGTGCGCCGGGCAAGGTGTTCGGCACCTGTCGCCATTTCCTGAATACCCTCATCCACTGTATGGACAGAGGCGGACATGGCGGAAAATGTACCGGCCAGTTGCATAAGCGCCTCATTAAAATCACGGCGCAGCGGCTCGAATTCCGGGGAAAACGGGGTTTCAATCTGGAATGAAAGATCACCCCCAACCATACGCCTGAGCGCATCGGCCATGCCGCCCGTCGCCTGTTTCAGGTGGGCACGGGCATCCGCCTTTGCCCTGTCCTGAATGGCGCGCTGGCTGATTTCGGCCTGTTCACGCTGGTGGTCGGCTTCCTTCTGCAGGGTTTCGGCGCGGATCGTGGCCGTGCGGAATACTTCCAGCGAGCGCGAAATATCACCAATCTCGTCCCCCCTGCTGCCATAGGGAAAGGCAAGCGTGGTATCACCGCCCGCAAGCTGCTTTATGGCGGCATTAATTCTTTTGAGTGGACGCAGAATATTACAGTACACGACCAGTACGGACGCCACCAGAACCACGAACAGCACCAGATAGGCCCCGTAAACGCGCTGGAGTGTAATGCCGTAGGTTTTCTCCGCCGCCCGGGCGTAAGACCCGGCGCGCACCGTGTTGATGGTGGTCAGGGATGACAGCGTGGCGGACATGGCCTGCTGCTGCTCCAGAAGTCGCGCACTGGCGGCTGTTCCCACCGTGCTACTGGTGGGCTGGGCCGGGTTTGCAAATATTTCGGCATGGCTGGCGCGGTATTTCTGCCATTCCGAACGCAGATTATGGAAAAGCGCTTCTTCCTGATGGGAACCGACCAGCGGCGCATAGCTTTCGATAGCACTGGTCTCGCTCTGCGCGATCGGTTCGATCATTGCTTCCAGCGCGGTGACGGCTTCGGGCGTTGTGGCAGCAAACTGATCACTTTCGGTGGAGCGGAATGCCCGAAGCTGCTCCCCTATCGTGCTAATGGCCTGGATGCTGGCCAGCGATTTATGGCTGATCTGGTCTATGTGGTTATTAACGCTGGCAAGACCCCGGATTGAACAGACCCCAGCCGTAATGCAGGCGGCCACAATACAGATCTGCACAAGCCCCATGGAAAATTTAATACTAAATGATCTCAAACATCACCTTTTATACTATGTAGTATTATATTTCCAAAAGACACAGTCATGTAATTCTGATTCATGGGCAGAATTTACCGAGCATAATACGTAGTATTGTGCAGTTTGGCCTAGCGGAAAGATGTTAAAGTTTTATGTCACCTGCCATGTCGGGGACGCACCGTCTATCCGCCTATCAGGCCAATACAGATCACGCCTGTTCCGCCCCATCACAGGACGCCCGATGGGAGCAAGGCAACACACGGTTATTCATGGGAACACCCGTGCGATGAGATCGTTAAGTCAGGATCAGGCTGCCGTGGGCAATGCCTGCCCTGCGCAGCCTCTTGCAGCAGACGGAGAACAGTCATGGCAGACCATGAACGCAGCACGGTCCGTAATGATGGGCGACAGAATGCACCCTCCACACCCGGCGCCCGCCCCATGGGGGATAAAGACATCCTTGCGGGACGCACCATCGCCATACTCGCCACTGATGGCGTTGAGGAAGTGGAGCTGACCGAACCCGTCGCCGCCCTGCAAAAGGCGGGGGCACGTACGGTCCTCGTCTCGCCACATAACGGCGAGATCCAGGCCATGCAGGCAGATGTAAACCCGACCCGCTGCTATCATGTCGATACACCTGTCGGGCAGGCGGATGCCGCGAAGTTTGATGGTCTTGTCCTGCCCGGTGGCACCACCAGTCCCGACCATCTGCGCATGGATGCCGAGGCCGTGCGCTTCGTGCGGGAATTCGTTCAGGCCCACAAGCCGATTGCCGCTATCTGCCACGGCCCGTGGACCCTGATAGATGCCGATGGCGTACGCGGGCACACCATGACATCGTGGCCATCGCTCCGTGCCGACCTGACCAATGCGGGCGCACATTGGGTGGATCAGGATGTGGTAACTGATGGCACCCTGGTCACATCCCGCAATCCGCATGATCTCAAGGCGTTCTGTCCCGCGATTGTTGCCCTGTTTGCCGCAGCACCCCATCACGCAGGGCAATGACACGGGACTGTGGACATGACGAAGAACCCGAATTTCCTTCGCTATTATAGCTCAATCATGCTGTGCACCGCAGTGGTAACATTGGGGGCCGGTTTCGTAGCCTGGTGGCGCGGGCGCAGGCTGGAACAGGGTGACAGCCCGACGACCAGTTCAGAACCTGCGGCACATGCAATACAGCCGGAACCATCCGGTTACGAACCGGATGAAAGCGACACGACCCGACGCGTCGCACGCAGGATGATCCAGTATTTTGTCATACCGCTGTGGCTGGCATCGGGCCTAACCGACTGGTGGTGCCACCGACGCACGGATATCGAACACACCACGGGCATGAAGGAAACCGGTATTCACCTGCTCATGCTGGGCGAAGCGGCTTTTCCTGTTATGGCGGGACTGTTTCTGGAAATTGACGCGCCGGTGCTCTCCCTGATGATCGCATCGTTTTTCGTGCATGAAGCAACGGCCATGTGGGATGTAAGCTACGCAGTTACCCGCCGGGAGGTCCAGCCGGTGGAGCAGCATGTCCATAGCTTTTTAGAGATGGTCCCCCTGCTGGCGGTATCGCTGATTTCCGTATTGCACTGGCCGCAGTTGCAGGCCCTGCTGGGGCGTAAGGTAATCCCGTCCCGCCCGATCAGGTTTAAGCGCGTACCGCTGGGCCTGCCTTACGCATTCGGCGCGCTGGGCACCATGGCCGTGTTCGAGGTTCTGCCCTATTTCGAGGAAGCCCTACGCGACTGGAAAGTCAATCCCGGCCGACTGGTCCCGCCAACCCCGCAAGAAACCTGAGCTGGTCCACTGCTGGAATGACAGACTGATACTGTGGCCGGGTTATTCTGTCCGGTCACAGCTTTGCAACAGCAAGGCATAAAAGCGGATATTCTGATTAATCCCACACACACCCTTACACGACACATCGGATTTTCATTCAGTGTGGTGTTTCAGTTAATCATACCTGCGCAAATGATGAGTGGTTCAGTATATTTCAGAAATATGCCGTTATTTTTTCTTATTATTTTCTATTGCCAATACATTACTACCATTTGTATCGGACCATCAAGACAGTTCATCCACGATTTCCTGACTTAATTTCACCCGTAGATCTTCAAATGTTATCGCCTGTTTCCTTTTACCTTCGGTCGAAGTCTCTCCAGTCGAAGGCATGCCGGAAGTTACCAATCCCGTCCGATGGTCGCGCGGCATGCACACCCGCCTCACCGTCCGGCAATCATCAACAGACACATTTTGATATGTATTGCAAGTGATTCTCAGTTGCGTTAATGGTCCCCGTCCATTCGGCGGAAAACACCATTAACGAGGTCAGGTATGCAGCGCAGCAGGGGTTTTTATGTCTTTCCACTTTCACTTCTGGTAACGCAAAGTGCCCTTGCGGCGGATCTGGTCGAGAAATCAGGCCATCCCCCTCCCGCCCGGACATCGCACACGGATCAGGCAACGACCCAGCCCGACGCAAACGCCGTGCATGCTGAAAAGCTGGAAGTCCATGCCCGCAGGCCGGGCACCGTTGCATCCTCGGCAACGAAATCCGATACACCGCTGATCGAAACTGCCCAGTCGGTTACGGTTGTCACCCGGAATGAAATGGATGTTCGCGGGGTTCTCAGCCTTAATCAGGCCGTGCGCTATACAGCAGGCATTACCCCTGACCTGCGTGGCGGGGAAGGCACGCGTTATGACCAGTTCGACCTGCGCGGCTTCAAGGTCCCGACCTTTCTTGATGGCCTGAAACTGCAGGACAGCCCGACGGGCTACGCCACGGCACAGACTGACACATTCCGGCTGGAACGGGTCGAGATCCTGAAAGGTCCGGCATCCGCGCTGTATGGCCAGTCCAGCCCCGGTGGCCTTGTTGCCCTGTCCAGCAAGTTACCGACTGACCAGAAATTCTATGGTGGCGTCAACACGACTGGCGGCATGTTCGACCTTTACCGCGTGGATGCCGATGTGGGCGGCTACGCGACGAAAGACGGCATGGTCCGCTATCGTCTGTATGGCACGGTCAACGGCCAGCATACCCAGTTGAGCCGGACGGGCAGCCGACGCTTTTCCATCAGTCCCTCCTTTACCTTTGGCGGGAATGGGCCAACCACGCTGACACTTCTGGGCAATTATCAGTATGACCCCGAAAACGGCACTTATGGTGGCGAGCCGCTGGTGGGGTCACTCAAGCGCGCATCTTACGGCTACCTGCCCCGGAATTTTTATGACGGCGACGTACCATTTGAAAAGTTCAACCGCCGTCAGGGCGGGATTACCTATATCTTCAACCACCGCTTCAATGATAACTGGAGTTTCACCAGTCGCGGTCGGTATGATGACATCAGGACCATCTATCGCAGCGTGTATAACAACGGTTATTACACAAGTGATGACATGCTCAGCCGGTCCGCTTTCGGCACGAACGAGCACACGCACAACCTGACTTTTGACAGCCAGTTCAGGGGCCATGTCCACACCGGCGCCCTGCAGCATACAATGATGTTCGGCTTTGACTACATGCAGCAGAGCGCATCGGAGCAGGGATTTTACGGTCAGGCACCTGATCTGGATGTGCTGCATCCAAACTATCACATGACCATCCCGGCCATGAGCCCCTATGTAAATTACCGGACCAATTCGCACCAGATCGGCATGTACGCGCAGGACGAAATGCGCTGGAAAGGTCTGGTCGTGACCGGCAGCCTGCGTAATGACTGGTACCGTTCACAGCAGAACGAATATATCTACAATACATCCACGCATGAAAATCCACGCCAGATTACGTGGCGCGCATCGGCCCTGTATCATTTCAACTTTGGCCTTGCGCCCTATATCAGCTATTCGACCTCCTTCCAGCCGCAGTCGGGTGTTGTATCCAGCGATGGTGGCAAAACACAGCGCCAGGCTGATCCGTCGCTTGGCAAGCAGCTTGAAGGTGGCCTGAAATACCAGCTTCCGGGCACGTCGCTGCTGTTTACGGCTGCGGGCTTCCATATCGAACAGACCAACGTGCTCGTGGCCGTTGGCAATCTGGGCTACAGCACAGAAAGCGGGAAGGTCCATTCGGACGGCTTTGAATTTGAAGCCCATGCCGAGCCATACAAGAACCTCATGATCACCGCCGCAGTAAGCGTGCAGAAAGTGCGTGATGATTCGACAGGCAAGCCCCTGATGCAGTCAGGCAAGGGAAATGCTTCGCTGTTTGCGTTCTATACCCTGCCATCGGGGGCAGCAAAGGGGCTGGGCTTTGGCGGTGGCATGCGCTACTCCGCCAAGTCCTATGGCGGCGAGGCCAGTTATGGCAGCGTCTGGGTGCCGCAATATGCCGTATTTGATGCGTCGCTGCGCTATGACCTGTCCCATCTTTCGCCCGACCTGCGGGGATGGACGATTGCTGCGAGCGCGCGCAACCTGTTTGACAAGAAATATGTCGCCAACTGCCTGAGCTACGCGTCCTACAATCAGGAATGGTGCTATTATGGCGAGCGGCGGAATGCGCAGGCGAGCATTGGCTTTACCTGGTAACATCCCTCCCGCCGGACAGGCCCGGCTGAATGTCGCTCTGCGCATGCTGGTGGCCCTGCCCGGGGGGTATGCCCTTGCTGCCCTTGGCGGGGTCGGCATCAGCCTGTGGCTTCCCCTGTCACGGGCGGACAGTGCCATGGCCGGAACACTTTCCGGCCTGCTGCTGTGGCCCATCGTGTTCATTGCGGCCTTTGGTGTCTCCAGTCTCCGGCGGCTTGTGCTGGGTGTTGCCGCCTGCATGGCGGCCTTTGCCCTTATGGCGTTTGCTGCCGGGTGGCGGCCGTGAAGGGGTCGTTTCGCGCTTCCATGGCGTGGCTGCATACCATGCTGGGACTCATCACCAGCTGGGTGCTGTTCGCTATTGCGCTGTCGGGTTCGCTGAGTGTTTTCCGTCAGGAAATTACCCGGTGGATGCACCCCGAACTGGCCGATCAGCCGGTTGATCCCCTGCAGGCCTGCAGCCGGGGCATTGACTGGCTGGGCCAGCATGCCGGTACGGCAGCGGCATGGTACGTGGCCTGTCCTACGCCACAGGCGCCATTTGCGACCGCCATATGGCCTGACGCACAGGGAAAATACATTCAACGCGTCCTTGATCCGCAAAGCGGTAGTCCGGACGGGATGCGCGAAACATTCGGGGGTGAGTTCTTTTACCGTTTTCACTTCGAGCTTCAGCTTCCCTATCCATGGGGCAGGCTGATTGCAGCCATCGCGGCTCTGGCGCTTGTGGTCGCCCTTGTGACGGGCATCATCATCCATCGGCGCATTTTTGCGGATTTTTTCACGTTCCGGCCAAATAAGGGCCAGAGAAGCTGGCTTGATGCCCATAACCTGCTTGGGGTTGCGGCCTTTCCTTTCCATCTCATGATTTCGTTGACGGGTGCGGTCACGCTGGCATCCCTGCTGCTGCCGTGGAGCACGCAGGCCGTCTATCAGCATGACAGGATGGCATCCTATACGGAACTGAACCCGGCCCTGTACTCCCGTCCCGCCAGCGGGCAGCCGGGACATCTTGTGCCCATTTCCCCCCTGTTTCAGGTGGCGAACGCGCATTTCAGGGGGGCAGGCATTGCACAGATCTATGTATTCAATCCATCTGATCGCGCTGCCCTTGTCACGTTCATTTCCGGCAACAACCAGACGGTCAGCACATCTGCGCACATCATGACCTTCGATGGGGTAACGGGACAGGTACTGAACGAGCATACCGAAACGCGACCTGTCATCGGGCTTTATACATTCCTTTATGGCCTGCATGTCGCGCGCTTTGCGCCAGCGATCACACGCGCTCTCTATTTCCTGTCTGGTATGGCCCTCGCTGCCGTTATCGGTAGCGGAATGCATCTGTGGGCCATCAAGCGCCTGCGCCAGCGGCCTCACCTCGGGCACCTGATCGTCTGCCGCCTGAATGTTGGTATCGTGGCCGGAACTCCCCTGGCCTTTTCCGCCTATTTCCTTGGCAACCGGGCCTTTCCCCTCACACTGGCGGGCAGGGCCGGATATGAAGTGCAATCCGTTTTCATGGTATGGGCGCTGACGCTTGCCTTCGCCCTTTTCCGGCGCCCTGCGCGTGCATGGCCGGAACTTCTGGCTGCAAATGCACTGGCCTGTTTCACCATTGCCCTGCTCAGCATGCCGTGGGCAAATGCTGTAACATTCGGTACGGGTGCTGTTGCCTTGGGGCTGGCCGGGGCTTTCGGGTATGCAACATTGCGGTTGGAACGGCAGGCATGATGGGTGCGGCTATTGTATGTGGCCAATGTGCCATGCTGATATTGGCGATGGGAACTGTTCGGGGCAGTGGCATCTTTTTGAGCAAGACAGCCGCACCCCGCGTATGTCTCTGCCTTCGGATGGCAGGAATCGTACTGCTTGGCCTGAGCTTTTTTCTTCAGATGCAGGCAGTGAAAACACCGGTTATCGCGACCATCAACTGGATTGGGGTGGTCAGTGCCGAAATTGTCCTGACAGCCTTAACCTGCACAGCAATAGATAATATTAGGAAAATAAAATAATTACTGAATTAATTAAATCACCCTCAATGTTAAATTAATATTTTATAAAAAATAAAAGTTTTGGGACGCTACCTTTTTTTTAAAAAGGCAGCGTCTCTTGAAGCTTTTTGTAAAAAGCTTCACCAAAAACTTTCTTATTATTATAGTATGTTCCGTGAATTGGATTTTCAAACAGTCTCTAAGATATTCCATGATTGCATTTAGGCTGAGAACCTATGCAGGGCGACACGAACAGATGGCCTTTCCACGCACCAGCGCATGTTCTGGCCGCCACGATCATCCACATGAGCGCGAGTGCTGCAGTCAAAATCGTGCCGACATAACCGAAGAAAGCAAGATGGAACGTCGTGCCAAGGCGATAGGTCGCTGCCGTGTAAACGCCCAGGGGAAAAGTATACCCCCACCAGCCAAGATTGAACGGAATCCCGCCCCGCCAGTAGCGGATTGTGATAAGCAGCGCGCATATCAACCACCATAGCCCCAGCCCCCACAGGGCAAGTCCGGCAATGGCCCCGATCCCTTGTGCAACCGCGCCGATCTGCGCAAGACCATTTGCGGCGAAGATAGCCGGTGCATCGCCCCCCATAACCAGCATACCCAGCGCGCCCGTCCCGATCGGCCCCAGTGCCAGCCAGCATGAAGCCGCCATGCTGCCATGTGGAAGTTTGTAAAGCGCCATCCGTAAAATGAGGATCGCCAGAATACTGAGCGCAACCGGCACAGAATAGGCCCACAGCACATAGGACGTTACCAACACCACGAACTGAACGTGTGCATCGGCCAGATATGGGGCAAGCAGTCCGCCTGATGCACCAGCCACCTCTGCCGCGACCACTGGCAGCAGCCATACCGCCGTCATGCTGTCGAGGCTGATCTGGTGGCGGGTAAACAGCAGATACGGGATGCCGACACCGCAGGCCAACGACATGACAACGTCGATCCACCAGAGGGTTTCAGCCAGCGGAATGATGGCAGGCCCAAAAATGCCGGTTCCAAATACAAGGCAACCATTGATGATCGTGGCGAGGCCCATCGGAATCGTACCGATGAACATGGAAACGACATCATGCCCGAAGATACGTCTGGCCTCATGGCTGAACATGACCCACCGCGCAGTGTAAAGCGCGGTGAAAAGCAGGAACAGCGCAATGGTGACGAACCACAGCCCCTCCCCTACAGGCCTGAACTCCGGGCCGATGCCTGACATCTGGGGCAGGGTCAGCGCCAGAATACCAGTACCCATGGTCGCGGCGAACCAGTTCGGGGTGAACTGACGGATCACCTCGCGCGGATGCTCAAGCCCGGCGAACGGCCTGAAGCGGTTCACGGGTCTTTGTGTAATATTGGAGATCATTATTTCCGTGTCTCCCTGAGCAGGTCGGCCATCGCATCCGCGGCACGGGTGCGATAGCGCTCCTTGTGCCGAAGGGCGTGGAAAGGTCGGGCTGGCATTGGAAACTCAAGCCTGTGGAGTTCCCCTGTAGCCAGGGCGCGGCGGACAACGAATTCGGAAAGAACCGCAACGCCCGCCCCGGCTTCGACCGCGCTGCGCACTGCCTCGTTGGAGGGCATGACCATGGCAATCCGTAACTCACGCGGGTCGAAGCCACGCGCACGCAGTATCTCCTCAAAGGTCGAGCGCGTACCGGACCCCTGCTCACGCACGATCCACCGCGCCGAACGCAGCCAGTCATCATCAACCTTCCCGACAGGCGATGAGGTAACAAGAAGCATCCTGTCCTCACCCACTGTCCACGATGCCAGGGCAGGTTCATCAATTGCCCCCTCCACCACGCCCAGTTCGGCCGTTCCGTCCAGAACCCGCCGGGCAGCGCCTTCGCTGTTATCAATGCTGAGTTCGATCGAGATTCCCGGATGACGCGCACGAAACGCCGCCAACCTGCCAGGCAGCCAGTAGCTCGCGACCGTCTGGCTGGCGACCACACGAAGTGTACCACGTTTCAGTTCGCCATATTCCGCCAGCGCAAGCTCCGCAGCCGATGCCCGATCCAGCACGGCACGCGCCTCGCCAAGAAACATCGTCCCGGCTTCGGTCAGTTCAATGCGCCGGCCGATACGATGAAAAAGCTGTGTGCCGTGCTGCTTCTCCAATGCGGCGATGGCATTGCTGGCGGCGGACTGGGTAATATTGAGGGCTTCAGCCGCACGCGTGACATGCTGGCGCTGGGCCACGGCGACAAAGATGCGAAGCTGTTCGAGTGTCATCGGTAATCCCTTCACCCGTTTGATACGGAACTGGGATCAATCTTTCCAACGGCATTTATATATGGTTTCAATCTTAAAATCAGATCATTCCGGGTAACCGAGAACAGGAACAGCCTTCAATCGCAAAAATCGGGATGGAGCAATCTATCCATAGCCAGACACGCGGCCAGGAACCACAATAGACCAGCGACCTTGTTTCTGAACCCGATCTGGAGTTTTGCCATGTCACGACCACCCTTCCCGCCCTTTGATCTCGAAAGCGCGACACGCAAGGTCCGCCTTGCCGAAGATGCCTGGAACAGCCAGGAACCTGAACAGGTGGCGCTGGCCTACACAACGGATAGCCAGTGGCGCAATCGTGTGGAATTTATCCGGGGCCGAGACGAAATCGTGGCGTTCCTGACGCGCAAATGGGCTGCGGAGCAGGATTATCGCCTGATCAAGGAACTGTGGGGGTTCCGCAACAACCGCATGGCTGTCCGTTTTGCCTATGAATGGCATGACGACGCGGAGCAATGGTTCCGGTCCTACGGCAATGAAGTATGGGAATTCGATGAGGCCGGACTCATGCGCTACCGGTTCGCGGCCATCAATGATCTGCCCATTACCCCCAGCGACCGGCTATTTCACTGGCCACGCGGGCGCCGCCCGGACGACCATCCCGGGCTTTCCGACCTTGGGCTGTAGATAGCACACACAAAGGCTGGTGTCCTGATATGGAGACCGGCCTTTGGACTTTAGCTGTCATGGGGCGAAATCATGGATGCTGGCCGCGTTTATTCTTTTCAATATAATTCACTTGCATGCGATAACATCATAGCATCAGCATGCTACAAACCTAGTGCATGCGGACATAATGGCTACAAAGCCCCCTACTCGCGGCCCAACACCGGATTTTGGCGGGGAAGCTGGTTCAGATAGGCGCAGGCCAGTTCAGCCAGTCGTGCCTGCGGTGCGTTGACATCAAGCGCCATGACCACTTCCTCCTTCATGTCGGGCTCTTCGAGTGTGGCGAACTGGCTGTCGAGCATGGCGGACGGCATGAAGTGCCCCGTGCGCTGGCGCAGGCGGGGGGCAATATCCTCCCTGCTCCCCTTGAGATAGACAAAGCATACATCCGCACTATTGCCGCCAATCCGTTCACGGTAGCTGCGCTTGAGTGATGAACAGGTTACGATCCCGCTCAGCCCAGCAGCACGCCACGCCTGAATCTGGCCTGCAATACGCTCCAGCCAGGGGGCACGATCCGTATCGGTCAAAGGGATGCCGTTACTCATACGGGCAATATTGGCGGGCGGATGCAGGTCATCCCCCTCGACAAGAGGCCAGCCCATACATTCGGACATCAGTTGGGCAAGTGTGCTCTTGCCACATCCTGATACCCCCATGACCACCAGCACGCATGGTCGTCCTGCCGCGCCAAGCCTATGTGAAGGCAAAATTGCAACCGTATTCTGTTCAGTATCACACATTGCGTATCCTACCGGATGTTATAGTAAAAAGTAATGTGACTTTCTCTAAATCCAGTCAGGTATATGAATGAACGCAATAAGATTCGGGGTCGATCGACATTCAGATTATCCCGATCATGGCAGTAGCGGGACAAATAAATCCAGTAAAATGGATGGGACCAGAGACGGTTTTCAGCACGCGCATTCCCTGCCCCATCTTATATAATAAACCGTGAACAACGAAGGGTATGTGCGAATTGAACGTCAACATTACTTTTAAATGCGCATAGCAAGATGATGCTACTCACATCATCGACTCATAAGTCACCTGCCATCCCTATGCTGCATTCGATATTTTTATAAATATCAAAGCAACATATATTTAATATTAAATTTTCACATACAAAGAACAATGTTTGTTGTACACCCAAGCCAATCACAAAATCTGTATCTGCGACTTGAAACCTATGAACTCCACATTTTTCAGGTTTCTTTGCGCATTGGGGTGAAAATAGATCTGGAAATCCGGCGCAAATACCACACCGCGCATGACATGAACCTGATAGTTCGTTTCAAATATGGTTGCATGTTCCTGCACGCCCGTTGCGTGGTTTGGCAACGTCTTTTGCGGTATCATGCTGAGGTCAAGTATATCCGTGCTTGAAACACCGGGAGCAATCTTTACATAAGTCATGGCAGCGCCAAAAGAATCATAGGGCCTGCTCCTGATAAATCCACGATCGACAAACGCCGCATATGTCTCATAATTACGTAACGATGTATGCGGATCGTTATAGATCACCCCGCCCATTAGCGTCAGGCCGCCTTCGGCATTGGAATAGGAATGGTGAAGTATTTTCTGGTCCACTTCAAACCACGTGCTCCATGTCTGCTGCCGGTTGCGGGCTGTTTTGCCTGAAAGGGCATAGGGATTACCATCCTCATCATAGTAATTGTCCGGGTTGGGGGCGGAAATCAGTTGCCCGCCAATCTTGTAGTGTCCCGGCAATTTGTGCTGGCGACCCAGAACGGGTTCCCAGCCCAGTTCGACCGGGACAAGCTGCCCTACAATATTGGATGAATTGAAATGAAATCCTGTCCGATGCTGGTTGTTTGCATAGATCCCGCGCTCGGCAAAATATACGCCCGCCTGTATATAAATATAGCGCAGCGGACGCCCGCGGATACGGAATCCCCACTCCCCGGCCGGGTATGATGTAATATACTGGTTATCAATAGCCGCCTTGGGACGTCCGCAGAAACTGTTGTTCTGGAAGTTGCAGAAAAGGGCGCTGGCGCTGAATTCACTCATTTCGGTCAATCGCCCCCCGGCAATACTTATCCGGCCACCCAGCAGGGTTTCTTCCCCATATGCCGTAACCAGATGAACAACGACATTGCCCCCTCCGCCATATATTTCTGATGAATGTGCCAGCCAGTCCCCCATCATCCGGTTGGCTGTCGTGCCGTACCGGCTGGTAAAGAGCGTGTGGGTGGCAAAGCCTTTCAGGCCGATGATCTTTTCCCAGTTGATGTGCAGGGCGGTATTCACCTGCCCCGCATTACTTGATCCCTGCTTGTAATTGGGGTGGCCCGAAGTCGGGCGGGAAATGGCGTCCGTGTATTCATTGGTGTTGTCCATTGTCAATGCAATGCCACGCGTGCGCAGCCATGACGTCATGCCAAACGGGTCCGTAAACATTGCTTCGGGCCGGGAAAAGGCTGGCACCACAGGTACGTTTGCCGGATGGGCCATAAGGGGTGTCGCCACGCGCAGCCGGGCGTCACTGCTTGAATTGTCCTGAAACGTCTGGGCCATTGCCTGGCGGCACAGCATCATTACCGTTATGGCAATTACCGATGCATATGCCCTGGAAACCAGTTTTTTACGACAGAATGCCATAAGCATCGTGAAGAACACATGCATTCATCCTGATCCGGTTGAATTTATTGTATTACTGTAAATAAACCCTCCATCACAAAGAATTATTTACATTATTAAGGGTATTTTATATGGCGCATCGGCCATGTGGCTGCACTGCCAGAAACATGCGGCGGATACGCCCCTACGGGCGCATCCTGTAGCCGACATGCCTGTTCAGACCACGGCAGTAAGCAGTGACTGATCCGCAAAATGGGCGGCAAGATTTTTTACAACCAGTTCTCCCATCGCCAGCCGTGTCTCAACGGTTGCGCTGGCGCGATGGGGTTGCAGTACCGTGCGGGAGGACTGGCGCAGGGCCTCGGGCACGTCGGGTTCATGCTCAAACACATCCAGCGCCGCACCGCCCAGCTTTCCAGCCTCAAGCACCTGCACCAGAGCCTGTTCATCCACGACCGAACCACGGGCCACATTGACCACAAAACCCTGCGGCCCCAGAGCCTCCAGCACCTCACGGTTGACCAGATGTCGTGATCCTGCCCCGCCCGATGCTGCAATGACCAGAATTTCGCTTTTCTGCGCCAGTACTTTCAGGTCGGGAACAAAAGTATAATCTTTCAGCCCAAAATCCTTCAGGTCGGTATAGGATACAGGCATTGCAAATGCCCGGGCACGCAGGGCAATCGCACGGCCCACATGTCCCATGCCGATAATCCCGACCTTCTTGCCAGTCACCTTGCGCCCCAGTGGCGGGGCGGCTTCATGGCCCCATGCGCCCTTACGCACATACCTGTCGCCTGCGGGCAGGCCACGCAGGAGCGACAGGATCAGCCCGATTGCCATATCCGCTACATCATCGGTCAGCACGCCCGGTGTGGTGGTTACGCGGATATTGCGCCGTTTGGCTTCCGTCAGGTTTACGGCATCCGTGCCAATGCCGTTGATGGCAATGATTTCAAGCGCGGGCAGGCTGTTCATGACATCTTCCGGCACGCCAGTGCCACCACCCGTTGCAATGCCGCGTATGTTACGTGCAATGTCCTTCAACTGTGCCACCGAAGTAAAGCGATGCACGGTATAGGCGGCATCAAGCTGTTTTTCGATTTCAGGCATCATGGGTTCGATAAGCAGGATTTCCGGTTTCATAATTTCATGCTTCCAATTCAGGCAAGATGGGCGCGTACGCTGCCAATTGCAGGAAAGTCGGCCACAACTTCAGTATCATGCCCGACAAAAATGGTTCCGGTTGTTGATCCGGTCGTGACAATGCTACCGGCCGCGATGCCGATTTTCCGTCGGGAAGCATGGTTGGCCAGCCAGACCAGCATACGCAGCGGGTCGCCAGCGGAATTCCCCCCGACATGATCTGCCACGACCTGGTTATTGATGGTCAGCACCACGCGTTCCGTAACAGGCGTGAATTTACGCCATTCCGCCACGCCCGGCCCCACGATCAGGGCGCCGTGGCTCTGCTGGTCAGCGGTGTGGAGAAATTTATGCTGTGATCCCGGCTTTGCAAAACGCGTGTCCAGAAGTTCGATTGCCGGGTGAATGGTGCCAATGGCGTCAAGCACTTCCTCACGGGTCCATTCCTGCGCGCGCGGCGGCAGGGCATGGGCAAAACGGTAGGCAATTTCAGCTTCCACCCCGCGATGAAAGCACAGGTCCGGCGGGAGCGTTGCACCATCCTCAAAGATGGTGGATGTATGGATCGGTGCGCAGAACGGCTCTGACTGCGGTGTTTCCGACCCGACCTTCCACCCCCCTATCGGCCCGAGATGCTGGGCGACCTCATCCTGTATGGCATAGGCATCATCGATGGAACGCGGGACCAGGCTGTCATGTACATGCTCGGGCGGCGTGGATTTTCTGTTCCGCACCGACAGCAGCATGTGCGCGACATCGGACGATGTGACGGTTTGCATATCAATAATTTCCCATAACAAAATAAAAAATAACTATAGAATGTCGTTCTGCTCAACGAGATCACGGTTACGACATTCCGGGATGAAAAAAGTCGTGCCAATGGTAATGCCCGCAAGAAAAATGACATAACCCGCTATGGGCAGCCACGACATCTGACCCGGATGCGTAGCAGATGGGGAAAATGTCGCAACCCACCTGATAATACAGGAGCCAACCAGCGGCGTGACGCCACCGGCAATAACGGCCGAGACCTCACGCGCAAGGGATACGGCCATGTAGCGGTGCCGGGCGCCAAACATTTCCGGCAGCATGGCGGCCTGTGTCCCGAACATGCCCCATGTGGTGATACCCAGCGCGACGGACAGCCCGATAACAGCCGGAAACGGGCGGCCGGTGCTGAAGGCATACCATACCGGCAGCGCCGTTACGGCCTGCAGGATGGCGAAGGTGCGGTACACCCTTATCCGCCCGAACCGGTCACTCAGCAGCCCGGCCGCCGGCACGGTAAAGCCCCCGATAATGGCAGCCGTTATCAGCGATGACGTACCCCACAGTCCGGGCAGGCCCATTGTATTGACCAGATAGCTGACCGCCAGCACCTGATAGATGGATGACCCGCCATTTTCAGCCATTCTGACGCCAATCCCCGCAAGGATCGTGCGCCAGGAACCATGGATGAGGGAAAACAGGGATTCACGCTCCTCCGCCACCTTGCGCTGGATGGTCTCGAAAGTAGGGGATTCCTTGAGCTTCAGCCGCATATAGAGGGCAACCGCCAGAATGATGGCGCTGACCAGAAACGGCAGCCGCCATATCCATGAATGCGTGATGTCCGTCACCCCGAACAGGAGACTGCAATAGACAAGCGCCGCAATGATGGTCCCGATCTGGATGCCAAGGAACGGCAACGAGGCATAGAACCCGCGCTGGCCCACGGGGGCGTATTCCGTCATCATCACGGCAGCACCCGCCTGTTCCGCCCCGGCCCCAAGCCCCTGCAGCATCCGCGCCGTAACCAGCAGGACGGGCGCCCATATCCCTATGGTCTGATAGGTCGGGATCAGCCCAATACCCGTGCTGGCAAGCCCCATGAGGGTGATCGTCATGAGCAGGACCTTCTTGCGGCCGATATGGTCGCCCAGACGGCCAAAAATGATCCCGCCCACGGGCCGCACGGCAAACCCGACAAAATAGGTTGCAAAACTGGCAATAAGGCTCGTGACCGCCGTGGCCGACGGGAAGAAAAGCGGCCCGAAAACCAGTGCCGAGGCCAGGCTGTAGAGCGCGAAATCATAATATTCCAGCGCACTTCCCAAAGAGCATGTCCACGCCGCGCGCCGCAGTTCGCTTACGGTCAGCGTGGCGCGCACCGGAGGCCCCATTATCCGGCCATCCACGCCGATGGCCCCGAATACTGCTTGTGTCATGGGATTTCCACTTCGATCTGACGGCCCTTACGGGCCGATTCACGAATGGCCAGCGCTATGGCCAGGGCAGCAAGGCCATCCCCGCCCGTTGCGGCGGGTTGCCCCGTGCCACGCACCGCATTGCTGAATGCGGCAAGTGCGTAGTGGTAAAGATTGTGATGGTGAACCGGTATTTCCTTTTCACCACCGGCATTGCGCATGAACAGACGGCCCGCGGCCCGCTGGCTCATGCAGTCCCGACCGATCAGGACGCCCTCGCTCCCGTAGAATTCCATTCCCCCTTCGGAAAACGGCACGGTATAGGCGCCATGGATCTGGACCAGCACATCACCCGGAAAACGCAGGATGACCATGATGCCATCCTCCACCCCATCATGGGCAAGGCGGCCGCTCTGCGTCATGGCCATGACATGCGTCGGGTTGCTGCCCATAAGGAAGCGCAGCGTGTCGATGTCATGGATCGTACTGTCCAGTATCAGCCCGCCCCCATCGGGGTCGTTAACACGCCACCCATGCAGGGCCTGCGGCAGGAAATTGGCATGGAACACCCGCACGGCATTGAGCCTGCCAATAGCGCCATCATGCAGCAGGTCACGCAGTTTCTGGTGCATGGCATTGCAGCGCAGGTGGTGGTTGACCCCCAGCACCACGCCCGCATCGTGGCAGGCTGCAATCATGTCCCGCGCATCGGCCACACTCAGGGCAACCGGTTTTTCACACAGGACGTTTTTCTCCGCCCCGGCCGATGCCAGCGTCTGACGGCAGTGAAACTGGTTGGCGGTGCTGATATAGACGGCATTTACCCGCTCATCCGCCAGGATCGTGTTGAGATCCGTCGTATGGGCGGGAATACCGTTTTCGGCCGCAAAGCTGGCGCCACGCTCCTCGCTTGAACTCAGCACGTTCAGGACCGTGCTGTCAGGCTGCGCGCGAATGGCGTCAATAACCCACTGCCGGGCAACGTTGCTTGCACCAATCAAAGCCCAACCGATGGTGTTGGTCATTGGATAATCAGGGACAATTTCCAGTCCTCTCCATATACCGGGCACACTTCCCCAACCGGGCGCGTGTCTTTTGATATCCGTTGCGAAAAACAGCCGAATGTTGAATTTTTATTTATTATTTATTGCCGCGCATTCGGTAACGGGCGATGGCTTACTTCAAACGTCACCCTGTCAGTCCGGTTTTCGCCGGTTTAAAACAAAATCGTGAAAGCAGGGTGCGTGTGGGGCCGTGGGCTGACCGGGTCAGGCATCGCCTGTCCGCGCGGAATTCCGGGGGTTGGCAATGGTGCCGCCCTTTGCCAGCACACTGACCAGAAGCGAGGTCTGTCCCGCGTTCCATGCCATATCAAGCAGGCTGTATGGAATTTCCCCATGGCTCGATGGTGCCAGCGTTTCCATCGCATAAGTAATCAGCCGAGTGTATTTCCCTGCCGTATATGTCATGCCATGTCCCTTGCCCAACCGCCCCGAGGGATAAAGAAGAAACAGCGGATCATCGGGGGACATGAGCGCAGGCGGAAAATCGGGTTCGTACCAGTCCACAACAGCGTCGTAGCGATGGTCGCGGCCCGGTTTCATCGGCACGTCCACCGCATCAGGTGCGATGACCAGAACCAGCCTGACCCGACAGCGGGAACCGGCGGAGTCCAACGCCCTGTCCAGAATGGCTTTTCGCCCCGCGTCATCATCTGTTTCATGGCATGTCAGGACAGCGACCGCGCGGCTGTCCGCCAGCCGTTCGGCCAGGGCAGACGCATCCAGCCCTGCAGCCAGCACGACATGCACCGCACCGATGCGGATGCACGCAAGCACTGCAACCACGCTCTCCACCATCAGCGGCAGGTGGATCGCCACCCTGTCGCCACGCTCTACGCCCTGATCCGTCAGGGCGTTTGCAAGGCGGCAGACCTGCTCATGCAGCGCGCGATAGGATACCAGTCCATCGGGCAGTGTGTCGGATTTCTGCCATGCCATCGCCGTCCTGTCCGCGTAATCGCCCAGATGGCGGTCAATGCACAGGGCGGAAATATTTGGCAGGGAGGGCGCATTTTCCGGTAACGGATCGGCACGCACCGGCACCTCATAATCCGTTGATTGCACGAAATACCGCCATACATGGACAGTGGGCGGAATGGAGACATTGTCATAAGTCCTGCCGATCATGGACCTGCTTCCTGTCTTCTGGCGGCACCACGCATGTAATACGTAATGCAGCGATCAATTAAAGGAGATGTTACGCGCAGTTTACACTGTAAAACGCGATGACGGGCTTACCCATGCCGCACGTACGGGCGGGGCGGGATAGTGTTCCCGCATTGCCTGCTGGGTGGGCAGCGAACCGTTTCTGCGGGCCTGCGCCCGTTCATGGCATTTCATCCGTGGTGCTCTTGTTTGCTTTTGTTACCGCGGACTGTGACAAATACCGATTGCGGGCGGAAGATGTTTTGCCGTTTAAAGGGGCGAATACCGCGCTGCGAATTGCAAAGATTGCGAAGATGAAAAAAGCCGCCACCAAGACCTTCACCGGATCGCGTATCCGCCATCAGCGCAACCGTGTAGGCATGACGCAAAGCGCGCTGGCGCTGCAGCTTGGCATATCCGCCAGTTACCTCAACCAGATCGAGCATGATGTCAGGCCGCTCCCCCTGCCCCTGCTCAATGCCCTGTGCGACATCTTTTCGGTCGGGGCGGATTATTTCAGTGATACTGAAGAGACACGCGGCATACAGGCGCTGCGTGAAATACTGGCCGACCCCGTCTTCGACATGGATGCCGTCAGGCTGGACAGTATCCAGGCGGCCATGCGTGTCGCCCCCGATCTGTGCGCGCAGTTCGTGCGGCTCTATCGTGCCTACCTGCTGCGTCAGGAACACACCGCCATACCGCTGATCGGTCATACACCCCCGTCCGGCACAGCACGGCACAACGCACCGGACCGGGTGGAACCTTACGAAGCCGTAAATGACTGGGTACAGGCCCAGCGCAACTACTTTGATGAAGTTGACCGCACGGCGGAGCGGCAGTTCGATCTCATGCGCCTTGATGAGGGAAGCCCCGCGGAACAGCTTGCACGCTACCTTCTAGACCATCACGGCGTACGTACCGAGATCGACCTTGGCCTGAGCCAGAGGGGCCTCATGTGGCGGATGGACCGCAGGCAGCGCACGCTGTTCCTGTCCCGCATCGTCCCATCGGAAAGCAGCACGTTCTGGATGGCGCAGGCGCTGGGCCAGATCGAACACCAGGATGTGTTCGCCCGCACGATCCGCCGCTCCCGCCTGCGCGAAAGCGAGGCCCGGGGGCTCGCGCGCGTTTACCTGACCAATTACTTTGCCGGTGCGCTGCTGCTGCCCTATGAGCGGTTCCGCACCACGGCACGCGACGTGCGCCACGATCTGGAACGCCTGCAGCGCCATTTTGGGGTCAGTTTCGAGCAGGCCTGCCACCGGCTCAGCACCATGCAGCGGCCCGGGAATGAAGGAATCCCCTTTTACTTTCTCAAGACGGATATCGCGGGCAACATCCTAAAAAGCTTCAGTGCGAACCGTTTCACCCAGTCGCGTTTTGGCGGCCCGTGCCCGCTATGGAATATCTTCCGTGCCTTCAGCACCCCCCAGCAGGTGCAGGTCCAGCTATCACAGACAACCGATGGCGCGCTTTACCTCAATATAGCGCGAACAGTCGGGCGCAGCAGCATCTCCTACCTTGACCGCCCCCGCCTGACCGCCGTGGTGCTGGGCTGCTCCATTACCGATGCCGAACACCTTGTCTATTCCGCCGGGCTGGACCTGAATGACCCCCGCATGATCATTCCCATCGGGCCGGGCTGCCGTGCCTGCACGCGCGAGCACTGCCACCACCGGGCACTGCCAATGGTTGGCCACCGTGTGGATATTGATAACGAGGGACGTGGCATCGCGCCCTACCGCACGGCGCTGTAAGGCAGGCATCCCCTGTTCGGGATCACACGGGCCGGAAACCGGATCGCCTGACATCCCGTTAGGGGGAAGAGGCACCTGACCCGCTGGAGCACCCTGAACGTGTATAGTGAAGCAAGTAACAGGGAAACTGCTTCTTCCCTGACCGAAGCACTGGTTATCCACGCACCGCATGACCTGAGGCTGGACCCCGCCCCCCTGCCCCAACCCGGCCCTGACGAGGTACGGGTGGACATGGCATGGGGCGGCATATGCGGCTCCGACCTGCATTATTTTGCCCATGGGGGCGTTGGCGCTTCCGTGCTGCATGCGCCCATGGTGCTGGGGCACGAGGTTTCGGGCACCGTCAGCGCCATGGGCCGTGACGTGACTGACCTTGCCGTGGGCCAGGCCGTGGCCATTCATCCGGCACGCCCCTGTGGTCACTGCCCTGAATGTACGCGGGGCCGACGGAACCTGTGCCGCAACATGCAGTTTCTGGGCAGTGCGGCGCGTGATCCCCATACCGATGGCGGATTTCGCCGGGCGATGATTGTCCGGGCGACACAGTTGCATCCGCTGCCCCCCGGTCTGGACCTGCGCCGGGCCTGCCTGGCCGAACCCCTGTCCGTGGCGCTGCATGCCATCGCACGCGCGGGCGACGTACGCGGCCGTAGTGTGATGGTTCAGGGCAGCGGGCCGATCGGCCTGCTACTGGTGGCGGGGCTGGCGCACCACGGCGCGGAACGGATCGTGGCAACCGATCTGGAGGGCTTTCCACTGCAATGCGCGGACAGGCTGGGCGCGGATGCATGCTACAACACCCGCCATGCCACGGTGGAGGAAGAATTCGACATCGTGTTTGAAGCCACCGGGGTACCCGCTGCCCTGCCCGGCGCCATAACCCACACACGGCGCGGCGGCATGCTGGTGCAGGTGGGCATGTTCCCGCCGGGGGATGTTGCGGTGCCGGTTGCCCAGATCATCAGCCGTGAACTCGACTTCAGGGGAACCTTCCGTTTTGACACGGAGTTCGACGCAGCCCTTGCCCTGCTGGCTGAACGGCCGGAAATTGCCGATATTCTGGTGACCCAGCAGTTCCCCATGCGCGATTTCGCCACGGCCTTCGCCATCGCGCCCGACCGCAGGCAGGCGGCCAAGGTCCTGCTGTCACTGAGCGCGTAAGGAACGACCCGTTCCCGCACGCCAGAGCGTGCAGGAATGGGCCATAAACCTGACTTTGCCTACACGGACGCGGTCATGCCCCCATCGACCATAAGCACGTGCCCGTTTACAAAACTTGATGCATCGGAGGACAGGAACACCGCCGCCCCGACAAGTTCATCCACATTCCCCCAGCGGCCTGCGGGCGTGCGCTGGCACAGCCATTGGGTGAAGGCCTGATCCGCCACCAGCTTTTCATTCATCTCCGTCTTGAAATAGCCCGGCGCAAGCCCGTTGATCTGTAGCCCGTGCCGCGCCCAGTCCGTTGCCATGCCCTTGGTCAGGTTCTTGACCGCCCCCTTCGTCGCGGTATAGGGCGCAATTCCGGGCCGGGCCAGTTCGCTCTGCACCGAACAGATATTGACAATCTTGCCCCGCCCGCGCGGCAGCATATGCCGCGCCACAGCCTGCCCCACAAAGAAAACCGCATTGAGGTTGGTGGCGATCAGCGCATCCCAGTCCGCCCGGCTGAACTGGTCCAGCGGCGCGCGGCGCTGGATGCCTGCATTGTTGATCAAAATATCAATCGGGCCATATTCATGCTCGATCTTTTCAACCCCGCCAATGACGGCATCCTGATCGGTCACGTCAAAGGGCGCGGTGACAGCATCCAGCCCTTCATTTTCCAGCATGGCGCGGGTTGCGTCCAGTGCTTCGGCATGGCGGCCATTCAGCACGATTTTCGCCCCGAACCGGCCAAGGCCGCGCGCCAGCGTCAGCCCGATGCCACGCGAAGCCCCGGTAACAAGCGCCCGTCTTCCGGCAAGTGAGAAAAGGGTATTGTCAGGCATGATCTTTTCAGTCCCTGTCATCAAGGCGTCAACCATAGCAAGGACACGCGCCGCCGCCCGCACACGTATCCGCGCGCGGGCATAAAACTACCCGGCCGTGAGATGCTTCAGGCCGTCCCGCCCCGCCACGATGACTTCAGATGTGCGACCGATGAACAGGCCACTTTCAATCACGCCCACAATGGAGCGTATCCGCCGCGCCAGCGCCACGGAATCCGGAATTTCCCCAAAATTGCAGTCCAGGATCAGGTTGCCGCCATCGGTGTTGAACGGTGCGCCATGCTGGTCCAGCCGCAGGGTGGCCCGTGCGCCAAGGCTTTCCAGCCGTGATGCCGTGAGTTCCCAGCCAAATGTCGTCACTTCCACCGGCACGGGCATATGGTGGCCCAGCCGGGGCACCAGCTTGCTTTCGTCCACCACCACCACGAAGCGGTGCGAGGCGGCAGCCACGATCTTTTCACGAAACAGCGCCCCGCCCCGCCCCTTTATCAGGTTGAGCGTGCCCATCTCCACTTCATCAGCCCCGTCAATATCAAGGTCGATCTGCGGGTGGGCGGCGAACGTCACCAGTTTTATCCCGTGGGAACGCGCCTGCTCGGCCGAGCGTTCAGATGTGGGAATGGCGAGGAAACGTAGCCCCTCCGCCCAGCGGCGGCCCAGTTCATCAATCATGTAGGCGGACGTGGTGCCGGAGCCGAGGCCCACCACCATGCCTTCGCGCACCATGGATGCGGCTTCGATCGCAGCCTTGCGTTTCTGTTCTTCGCGCGGGTCACTTATCTGGCCTGTCATGTCCGGGTTCCTGCTATCCTTCTGCCTGGCTATATCCACCGCGCACGCCATTGATGGTGCTGGCGTGCCGATGGTGCTCATTGTCCCGCCGCCGCCGTGTCCATAAGCCACGTCAGGTCTCCCTCGGTGGTGATGTGGCTTGCGGGTTCCGCCGGGTCGCCCGCGCGCACTCGGGCGAAGGCCTCGCGCTTGCCCGCCCCGGCCAGCATGAACACCACATGCCGGCTGGAATGGATGGCAGGATAGGTCAGGGTCAGGCGCGTATGCGGCGCGTCATCGGGCACGCAGGTCGAGACCCACAGCTTCCTTTCCTCCAGCACCGGCTGGCGCGGGAAAAGCGATGCGGTATGCCCGTTATCGCCCAGCCCCAGCATCACCACGTCAAACAGCGGGCGGCCGGGTTCCAGCACCTTGCCGCCATAGACCTTTTCCAGCTCCGCCTGGTATTTCGCCGCCGCCTGCGCCGGATCGCCCGATGTGGGCATGGGGTGCACGTTGGCAGAGGGCACCGGCACATGGGCCAGCATTTCTGTCTCCACCATGTGGTAGTTGCTGGCCGGGTCGCTGGCCGGCACGAAACGCTCGTCACCAAAGAAGAACTGCGTATTCGCCCACGGGAAACGGTCGCGATATTCGTCCGACGCCAGGATCTGGTACAGCCGCCTGGGCGTGGACCCGCCCGACAGCGCCAGCACGAACGGGCCATCCTTCCTGGCCAGCGCCTGTTCGGTCAGCCATTTGGCCATATGCTGGGCAATGGCTTCCCCGTCCGGCAGGACCACCATGGCCCCGGTCTTCACGTCATGTCCACCAGTCATGTCATGCATCTCCCAGCACGTATTTCTCGATGCCATTGGCGAATCCTTCCTCCTCGCAGGAGGTGGAGACG
>NZ_QUWV01000138.1 GCF_003403295.1 Komagataeibacter melaceti
GAAGGGATCACGACACGAAAGTGTATTTTACGTACGCTTGGAGTGAACACCTGTAGAACTGGCCACATTGAGGTTCACGCAACAAGTAGGGATGCAGGTACCCGAAGCGGTCGTAACGCGCCAGCTTCGGGCTGCTCATCGACATTCCAGCGATAGTCGCCTGTCAGAGAAATATGCTCCCAGCCGAGGGGTGCGATATGCTGGGCCAGGTCATCTGAAATACCGAGCGTCGTGATGGCAGACTGAAGATAGCGCGTATTCCATAGGATGACCGCTGCCACCAGCAGGTTCAGACCTGACGCCCGATAGGCCTGATTTTCAAAACGCCGATCCCGCAGTTCGCCAAGCTGATTGAAGAAGAGCGCCCGAGCCAGCGCATTCCGGGCTTCTCCCTTATTGAGTCCAGCCTGGGTTCGTCTGCGCAAATCCAGATCCTGTATCCAGTCGAGCATAAAAATTGACCGTTCGATCCGGCCGACTTCGCGCAAAGCCACAGCCAGACCATTCTGACGGGGGTAAGATCCGAGTTTGCGCAGCATGGCCGAAGCGGTCACGGTTCCACTCCGAATAGATGTGACGAGACGCAGCAGGTCGTCCCAGTGTTCCACAATATGGTTGGTATTGATCAGGTCACCGGCCATCCCACCCAGAAGTTCGCCCGGGTGTTGTCCCGGAAAAAGGTGAAGTTTCCGCTCTTTCAGATCCCGTATCCTGGGCGCAAATCGATAACCAAAGAAGGGCATCAGCCCGAAAACATGATCCGATGCCCCACCCGTATCTGTATAATGCTCTTCAATGGAAAGTCCGTTAGCATGATAAAGCAGTCCATCCAGAACATAGGGCGCTTCACCGGCCGTCGCAGCAATCACCCGGGTCGAAAACGGATCATACTGATCGGAGATGTGGGTGTAGAAACTGACGCCCGGTTCACTGCCATTGCGCGCATTGATATCGCTGATCGCAGCGCCTCTGCCACCTGCATGAAACAATTGACCATCACTTGAGGACGATGTGCCGTCTCCCCAGAGTGACGCCAGGGGCAGCCCACGATGGGCTGCAACCATACGGCCAAGGGCTTCGGCGTATCCGGCCTCGCTGATATGCCAGTCATGCAGATGCGCCAACTGGCGCAGGGTGGCACCCTGACAGGTGTCGGCCATGCGTGTCAGACCAAGATTAATCCCATCCGCCAGGATCACCGTCAGCAGGGCGTTTTTGTCATCCGCGACACGGCTGGAACGGCGATGGGTAAAGCAGTCGGTGAAGCTGATCCAGCGGTCCACTTCCAGCAGAAGATCAGTAATCTTGATCCGTGGCAGCCGGTCGTAAGCCGCCCGCCTCAACTCTTCCACAGCAGGGGGTGTAATTGCTTTCAGAGGCGAAATCACAAGACCATGTGCATCAAGCCGGACCTGTGACAACTCGCCCTTCCTGGCAAGAGCCGTCACCCGGTTCAGCGCGGTTTCCAGCACTGCACGCCGTTGAGAAAGGAACGTGTCAGCCGTAGCATTGATCGCCAGAGGCAACGGTCCTTGCGCGCGCATCGCTGCAAACGTGGCTTCCGGAAGAAGGTAGGTGTCGAATGCGCGGTATTGGCGACTTTCCGTTACCCAGATGTCTCCGGCACGCAGACGCTCGCGCAGCTGGGTCAGAACACAGAGTTCGTAAGCCTGTCGTATGACTGTTCCCTCTGGCCTGACAAAGCTGTGCCAGGAAGGCGGAATGAAACGGATCGGACAGGAGTCAGGCAAGCGGCGTTTACCGGTCCGATAGAGGTCTCCAATGATCTGCACCGCCTTCAGTAATCCCTGTACCGTGCGACCACCCTGAAACTGGAACGCGTTCAGGAATGGACCAATGGCAGGACGAAGAGAGCGATGCCGGTTGATCAGTTCGGCCGTGCGATCAATGGTCTCTGGAGCTGTCAGGGTTTCAGCCCTGCCGATGGCGTCCTGGAGGCGGGGCCAGTCAATTCCCGTAATGGCAGACAGTGAATCAACACCCTGATCACGCGCCTCAATCAGATGACGGCAGGAGGTTGTCAGCAGACGAAGCTGGGCCTGCAACGATCGCATGGTGACAATCGCTTTGTCACGGATCCGGTGCTCGGCACGGCGCATCATGCTTCCGAGGAGTTTGTCCATCATTGTGAGGGTCGCGTCGGTTAGAACCTCCTCAAGTCGGACCCCGGCTGCCACCAGAATGGCGTAACGACGGGATGACCGAAGCTCGGCCAGATGCTGGGGCGTAATCCGGGCAGCTTCTTCGCTCAAACGGTCAAAGGCCACACGCGGTATGGTCGTGGCGCGAGCGCTGTCGAGGTTCAGGGATCGTACATACTCCAGGCGTTCCAGCAATCGCAGGATATTGCGCGCGGCTGGTGACAGGGGCGGGTTACGCAGCCACGAGAGCGAGGAGGCACTGCGATCGCCACGACGCTCCAGCATTTTGTCCAAACGACAACGGGTTTCCGGCGGCAGATCCCCTGCAAGGACGTCATGGACAAGGTGATCGGCCTGCTGGCGAGCACGGCGCACCAAGGCTTCAATGACAGTGACCGACGGCAGGAGA
>NZ_QUWV01000139.1 GCF_003403295.1 Komagataeibacter melaceti
ACGAACTGTTGCCATGGAACTGGCACCCCATGACTGATCTTCACAAAAAGGCCGCATGATCAACGGCGGCCTTAAGCGGCCGGTTACCGACGATCTGCCATACCCACCGATCCATGTCGTCGACGATCGTGGGTATGCCTCATATAAATTCCGTGAAGATCTTTGGAACCGCTGCTCTCGTCCTGTCACCCCGCCAATGAAGAACGATCCCGAGGTCGCCTGCCCGAATTAGGCTTATAGGCATCTGGTCGAAAATCTATGGGCAAGGCTCAAGGAATGGCGGCCTGTCGCAACCCGATATGAGAAGACCGCCGCCTCCTTCTTCTCCGTCATCCTCATCGCTGCTACTGTAGACTATATCAAGGTCTAAGAGACTGTTTGAAAAGCCAATTTACGGAACATCTTGTAACCATAAGGAAGCTTTTTGCAGAAAGCTTCAGGAAACGCCGCCTTTTTGAAAAAAGGCGGCACCCAAAAACTTTTGTTGCGTTTTATCAATCAGTGATTTTCAAACAGCCTCTAACAGAACCTAGTGGACACCTACATTACTGACTCACGATGTTTTCTGGTTTTTCCGCGAACAGGCAAAAAGATGACGCCCATACTGGTTGGCATAGTTTCCAACCGCATCCTCATCCTTGCCCAGAATTTCAATGGTATCGAAACTTGTATTTTCGAGAAGCCAGGATTTGATAAACTCAGCATTCCAGCCCTTCAGGGAATGCTTGAACCAATCTTCATGTTCTTCCCCCATATCAAAGAACATGACGTGATTTGTCATCCTGTCTATGTCCCGTATGAAAGATTCAGGGCTGACAGTCCCGCTCCGGCCCGTAACAAAATGATGTAGAACACTGAAGCATGAAACTATGTCATACTTCTTCGTAGTGTTTTTTGAATAACCTTCAACACTATCTATAATTATATTCTCTTTGTTTAAATTATATACAATGCAACCAACATCCGTTGCATTGATATCCCTGTCTATACCTGTCGCACGATAGCCCTTTTTGTGCATCTGGCTGACAAACCATCCATAGCTACAGCCCAGATCTGCGTATGTTTCCAGCTTCATGGGGAACGTCTCAAGGTAACGCAGCATCATGGATAGCCGATCACTACATTTCCGGACGACTGGCCAGGTGCCGAATTCAGGAAGATCAATCGGCTGATAAAGAATCGCTTCCTTATCTGTCCATGACGACAGTAACACCTGCTTCTGCATGGGTGTCAGCGCCGGAGCCATATCCTGAATACTGCAGGGCAGGGAAGTCTGGCCACGCATCATGGCGATCGCGCAGCGATGATGCCCGTCCAAAAGCTCATAACAGTTGGACATGAACACCTTGCGGACAGCAATGGGCTGGCCGGCCGGTGTTTCCTGTGGCGCAACGCGATCTACAGGGGCTTCATTTTTGTACATGCCAATGAAGCGTCTGGCCCGTTCAATAACACCGCTGACTGTCGTGTGATTGAAATAGCTTCCATAAATCTGGATACAGGAAATGGCATTTTTGCAATATTCCGTCTGTACAAAAACATCTTCATTGAAAATATCATCGCCGATGGATTCGTATTCTTTCAGGAACTTAATGTGAGGGGAATTCTCTATCCTTGTTGATGGACGCAGAATTTCCTTACTTTTCCTTGCAAAATCTTCTGAAGAGTCCCCGTTCTCTCCACCCATCAAAATATTACGGCAATCAATGTCATAAATAATGGGCTTTTTCGGGGGACTCACATTAGCCTGCGCGCCCTGTGGCTGGACCGAACTTCTGGAAACATCATTTTCGGGAATAGCTATTGGAGGCAAGCAGACATATGCCTTCATCCGTTCGTACTGGTTGGCCATCATGTCATCTATGCCGGTATTGGCCTTATTACGGTTCAATCCGGGGTAGAATGTTTCCATTGGCCGTAACGGCATGACATTCTCGAGCAGATGTTTGGCCCCTAATGGCGAAATGGAATAACATATTGTGCCATGAGACCGCAGAAGTGACAGAAGCTGGGCCTGATAGCGAGCCTTACGGAATTGCGGCAAATTCTGTAAGATTGCGTGCTGATACAGGCTGCCGGTAAACGGCGACACATTCGGCATCAGATCGAATGTGATGTAAGCATCCGTGTTAAATCCCCAGTGAATTATTTCCCAGTCCGGGGAGGTCTGTTGAAGTATACGTGCCTGCTCGGCCAAAAAATCTTCCCGCAGGATGGCGTCATCTTCAACAATGGTTGCCGGTTCCTGATTTTTAAGGACTTCGGCCCAGATCATCATATGTGACAGGGCGCACCCGAGGGCGCCATCGGTATAATTAAGATCCGCCGTTATGAGACCCTGGCTTACAAGGTCCGCCCTGTTAATGGTTTTCCCATCGACGGCAGCTTTTCTATTAAAATACGTACATTCAGGATTGATTGTTCTGAAAGTAGCCAGACGCTCAGGGGCGCGCGTAAGGTTCAAAACATAAAACTTCATTGTATGTTATGTCCGCCGGGGATGGGTGTGGCATCATAAGTTTGATAGTCATTAACCCAACTCCCAAACATAATGTCAACGTAGTATTTTTTATTTCCATAAAAATAGTCTATTCTTCACCATGCAATATGTAATTTTAAGTATTATTTGAAATAAGCCAACATGAATATTAATGATTTTTTTGCCAATGCCGAGCCATGCAACGAAGCTGTTACAGACATTGCGTAAGACGTTAATAATGGGGGCAGTCCCCTCAATTATAGCGCTGGATAGCCTGTTTCCCTGAAAGGATGCCAGATATTTTCTATCAGATTCCACGCCCTTACCCGTACGGGTGGAAAGAGCAGACCGATATTGCTGCGCCGCACGGTTGTGCAGGACGACATCACAGGCATCGCTTTCGGCTTACTGGAAAACCTTCCGCAATATGCGGTGAGGAATAGCGCCAGCCCACTATACATCCGGCCAGATGCCGCTAGACAGTCCGGTCTCTCGTCGCACAGGGCGGTGGACAAACATGATCACATGCCGCGTCTGGGCCATCGGATCATGCCTAATGCAAATGGAACATTACCGGCAGCAATACATGCCTGCCTGCCATCGTGCCGCCTTCTGCCGTGCATTGCACCCTGCGCGCCGCCGCGAGGGCGGTACTGTCCAGGTCATCATAACCAGTGCTGGTTTTGATGGCGGCCTGTTCGACCTGACCGGATGCCGCCAGAACCAGATCAACCGTGGCGGTTCCCTCCTCATGCATATGGCGGGCCATTGCCGGGTAACGCCATGCGGGCGGTGTGCAGTGCAGGGCTGTGGCTGTGGGGCTGGCGGGGGCAGCGGTTTCCGTTCTGGCCGTAGTAGCCGGGTGGCCTGCGCTGGTCGGGCCGCCCTTCAGGCCAGTTTCCCCGCCGGGGCCAGCATGAACAGGTGATGGCGTTGCTGGCGCGGCCGGATGGGGCACAGGCGGTTCCTGCGGCGCACGTTTTACACTGGCGGGCGGCGGGGGCCGGGAAACAACAGGTCGCGCTGCCGGCTGTGGCTGTGGCTGTGGCTGTGGCTGTGGCTGTGGCTGTGGCTGTGGCTGTGGCTGTGGCTGTGGCTGTGGCTGTGGCTGTGGC
>NZ_QUWV01000140.1 GCF_003403295.1 Komagataeibacter melaceti
CGCCCCCGCCGTGCCCGCCCCGCCCGATGAGCAGATGTCGCTTATCGGCCGTTCGGTCGTGATGCAGGACATCTACCGCATCATCGCCCGCCTCACGACATCGGACCTGACCGTCATGATCGGCGGCGAGAGCGGAACCGGCAAGGAACTGGTGGCGCGCGCC
The DNA here is from genome assembly GCF_003403295.1 of Komagataeibacter melaceti. Taxonomy (GTDB): domain Bacteria; phylum Pseudomonadota; class Alphaproteobacteria; order Acetobacterales; family Acetobacteraceae; genus Komagataeibacter; species Komagataeibacter melaceti. Next base: position 164 of record NZ_QUWV01000140.1, read on the forward strand.
CTGCATGAATACGGGCGCAGGCGCACGGGGCCGTTTGTTGCGATCAACATGGCGGCCATCCCGCGCAACCTGATCGAAAGCGAACTGTTCGGCCACGAGCGCGGGGCCTTCAGCGGTGCGACCAGCCGCGTGGCGGGCCGTTTCGAGCAGGCGGCGGGCGGCACGCTGTTCCTTGACGAGATCGGGGACATGCCGCCCGAGGCCCAGACCCGCCTGCTGCGCGTGCTGCAGGATGGCGAGTTTACGACCGTGGGCGGCACCACGCCGATTCGCGCCAATGTCCGCATCATCGCCGCCACCCATCGTGACCTGCGGCAGGCCATCCGCGCCGGCACCTTCCGCGAGGATCTGTATTACCGCCTGAACGTGGTGCCCATGCGCCTGCCCCCCCTGCGTGAGCGGGTGGAGGACATTCCCCTGCTGGCCCGCCATTTCCTGAACATGAACGCCGATGAGAGCGGTCTGGTCCGCGTACTGGATGATGAGGCCGTGGCCCGCCTGCAGGCCTATCGCTGGCCGGGAAACGTGCGTGAGCTTGAAAACCTCATGCGCCGGATCGTGGCGCTGCACCCGCAGGAATATATCGGCGCGGACATCATTGACGCCGAGCTGAGCGAATCCGACGGCATGGTGGCCGGCCCCGAGAGCGCAGGCGGCGGGGTGAGCGAGACGCTGGCCGAGGCCGTGACCCGCCACCTGCGGCGCTTCCTGTCCTCCGGGCAGGACGGGATTCCCATGAGCGATATTTACGACAAGGTCATAGCCGAGGTCGAACGCCCGCTGATTTCAATGACCCTGTCGGCCACGCGCGGCAACCAGATCCGCGCCGCCGCCATGCTGGGGCTGAACCGCAACACGTTGCGCAAGAAGATACGGGATCTGGACATTCCGGTGGTGCGCGGCGGCGCATGAGCACGGGCGACATACCGCCCCACGGTTCGGCCTACCGGCTGGCGCGGCGCATGCTGGACATGCTGGTGCGGCGCAACGTGGCGCTGGTTCTGGTGCTGCTGGCGCTGGTGCTGGGGGTCGCGACCTTTGTGGTGCTGTCGGGCGGGCGCTCGCTTGCGCACCATCCGCAGATTCAGGCGCTGGTCTTTGTCCTGAACTTTCTCGTGCTGCTGCTGCTCGCGACCTCACTGACCGAAAAGGTGGGCCGCGTGCTGGCCGAACGGCGCAGCGGGCTGGCGGGCGCGCGGCTGCATGTACGGCTGGTGACGCTGTTCGGCATCGTGGCGGTCGCGCCGACCATCGTGGTGGGCATCTTCGCCGCCGTGTTCTTTCACTACGGCATCCAGATCTGGTTCAGTGACCGGGTCAACACCGCGCTGAACGAGGCGCTGGAGACATCACGCGGGTACCTGCAGGAACATAACGCCAATATCCGCACCGAGGCGTTCTCGCTGGCCAACTACCTTGTCAGCGCGCAGAACGGCCTGTCCGGTTCGGGGGGCGACCTGCTGCATGATTCGGATGCCCTCTCGCAGGTGCTGGATTCACAGGCGACGCTGCGCGGGCTGGATGTGGCGGTGGTGTATGACCCGTTCACCAACACGGTCGTCGCCTCCGGCGGGCTGATGGGGCGGACGGCCAACCTGCACGACCTGCCGCCACCGGCCGCGACACTCATGGCGCGGACCAATGAAATCGCCATTCTGGATTCAGCGGATGAAAAGACCGTCCGCGCCGTGGTCACGCTGGGTGATACGCCACCGCTCATGCTCATGATCGCCCGGCCCGTTGACCCCGACATCCTTGAACACATGCACCGGACCGAGCAGGTGGTGGCCGACTACCAGCGCCTGAACGGCAACCGCGCCAAGATCCAGTTCACCTTCGTGCTGATCTTCGCCCTTGTGGCCGTGCTGGTGCTGGGGGCGGCCATTCTGATCGGGCTCATGCTCGCCAACCAGATCGTGCGCCCGCTGGGGCTGCTGATCCTTGCATCCGAACGGGTGAGCAAGGGGATACTGGACAGCAACGTGCCCGAAGGCGACCGTGATGACGAGGTCTCCAGCCTGTCCCGCGCCTTCAACCGCATGACCACCCAGCTTGCCACCCAGCGCGCGGAACTGGTCAACGCCACCAACCAGATCAATGAACGCCGCCGCTTTACCGAGGCCGTGCTGGCAGGCGTGTCGGCCGGGGTGATCGGGCTGGATTCCCAGCGCATGATCGAACTGCCCAACCGGGCGGCCAGCGTGCTGCTGCATCGTGACATGGCCGCCTGCGTGGGCCGCCCGCTGATCGAGGTGGTGCCCGAACTGAGCCCCATGCTCGACCGCATCGCCCATGACGGCGCGCGTGAACTGACGGGTGAGGTGCAGGTGCTGGCCGGCGGGCGGGCCTGCACGCTTCTGGTCCGAATCGGCGCGGAAATGCAGAGCACCATGACCGGCGATTTCGCCGATGGCTACGTGGTCACATTTGATGACATAACAGCCCTGCAGGTAGCGCAGCGCAAGGCGGCATGGGCGGATGTGGCGCGCCGCATCGCGCATGAGATCAAGAACCCGCTCACCCCCATCCAGCTCGCGGCCGAACGGCTCAAGCGCCGCTTCCTGCGCGAGATCGCATCCGATCCCGACACCTTCGCCCAATGCGTGGATACGATCATCCGCCATGTGGGTGACATCGGGCGCATGGTGGATGAATTTTCCGCATTCGCGCGCATGCCGCAGCCCGTCATGCGGGTGGAGGACCTCTCGCGCATCGTGCGGGAGGCACTGATCCTGCAGCGCAACGCCCACCCCGAAATCCGTTACGAGGTCAGCCTGCCCGACCGTGGCCCGCTGGTGAACTGTGACCGCAGGCTGGTGGGGCAGGCGCTGACCAACCTGTTGCAGAACGCGGCCGACGCCATCGCCATGCGCCCCCCACACGAGGCCGTGGGCGGGGATGGCGTGATCGGCACGATCCGTATTACATTAAGCCACAATGGCCCGAACGTGCTGCTTGCCATCGCGGATGACGGTATCGGGCTGCCAGTCGAGGACCGGGCCCGACTGACCGAGCCATATGTGACGCACAAGCCCAAGGGAACCGGCCTTGGCCTTGCGATCGTCAAGAAGATTCTTGAGGATCACGGCGGGAGCATCGGGCTTGAGGACCGCGCCGGGGGCAGGGGAGCTGTGTCGACGTTGATTTTGCCGATAAAGGACGACCATGGGGCATGAAATCCTGATCGTTGATGACGAGCCGGATATACGGCTTCTTATCGAGGGCATTCTGGCCGATGAAGGTTACGAGACCCGGCTTGCCGCGGATTCCGATTCCGCCATTGCCGCTTTCAGGGAACGTCGGCCCGCGCTTGTGGTGCTGGACGTGTGGCTTCAGGGGTCGCGGCTTGACGGGCTGGGCATCCTCAACGTCCTGCACAAGGAGGAGCCGTCCATCCCCGTCATCATGATATCGGGGCATGGCACGATCGAGACCGCCGTCGCCGCCCTGCAGCATGGCGCGTATGACTTTATCGAAAAACCCTTTCAGGCCGACCGGCTGCTGGTGGTGGTGCGTCGCGCGCTCGAGGCCTCGCGCCTTGCGCGTGAAAACGCGGAACTGCGCCTGCGCGTAGGCTCCAGCACGGCGCTGGAGGGGCGCAGCGCCGCCATTACCGCCGTGCGCAACCAGATCGACCGCGTGGCCCCCACCGGCTCGCGGGTGCTGATTTCAGGTGCCGCGGGCACGGGCAAGGAAGTGGCGGCGCGGATGATCCACGCCAGTTCCCGCCGGGCGGAGGGGCCATTCATCGCCCTGAACTGCGCGACACTGGCGCCGGGCCGCTTCGAGGAAGAGCTGTTCGGCATCGAGGGCGGGGAAAACGGCGTGGGTCGGCGGACCGGCGTGCTGGAACGTGCCCATGGCGGCACGCTGCTGCTGGATGAAGTGTCGGACATGCCGCTGGAAACGCAGGGCAAGATCGTCCGCGCGCTGCAGGACCAGACATTCGAGCGCCTGGGCGGCGCGCGGCGGGTCAAGGTGGATGTGCGCGTGCTGGCCACCACCAACCGCGACCTGCAGTCGGAAATCGCGCTGGGCCGCTTCCGTGAGGATCTGTACTACCGCCTCGCCGTCGTGCCGCTGCGTATTCCCGGCCTGCGCGAACGGCGTGAGGACATACCCGAACTGGCCCGCATGTTCCTTGACCGCGCGGCCGAGAATGCGGGCCTGCCGCTGCGTGAGCTGTCAGGCGATGCGATTGCCGCGCTGCAGAGCTATGAATGGCCCGGCAACGTGCGTGAGCTGCGCAACCTCATGGAGCGGCTGCTGATCATGATGCCGGGCAACAGCTCGGACCCGATCCGTGCCGACATGCTGCCCTCCACCGTGGGGGACGGGGCGCCGGCGCTGCTCAAATTTGATTCTGACGAGGATGTGATGAGCCTTCCGCTAAGGGAGGCGCGCGATCTGTTCGAGACCCAGTACCTGCAGGCGCAACTGCTGCGCTTTGGTGGTAATATCAGCCGGACGGCGGGATTCGTGGGGATGGAGCGCAGCGCCCTGCACCGCAAGCTCAAGCAGCTTGGGGTCACGTCCGAGGATCGCAACGCCGGATGAGCTTTTGCCCGCCGCGCGCATGACTGCTACACAACGAACTGTGATACGGATGGTGGCAACGCCGTAGCATGACACGCGACTGTGCCGTGTGAGTCCGCCCAACAAGCAACAAGTAAGGCCCTGCCGTGGCAAAAGAACCTTCGCAGAATGTACAGGACGTTTTTCTCAATCACGTCCGCCGGTCGAAAACGCCGGTCACCATTTTTCTCGTCAACGGTGTCAAGCTTCAGGGCATCATAACCTGGTTTGACAACTTCTCCGTCCTGCTGCGGCGCGATGGACATACCCAGCTTGTGTACAAGCACGCGATCAGCACGGTCATGCCCGCCACGCCGGTCAGCCTGTTCGAACCGCCAGCCGAGGCCGAAGCCACACCGGAGCGCGCGGTGACGGATGGCAGCCCGTTGTGACGATGGGGGTGCCGCCTTCCTCTGCCACGCGTGCCGCGGTCATCCTGCCGTGGGAACGCCCTGACCGCCATGACGACGCCCGCGCCGCCGAGGCCCGGCTGGAGGAAGCGGTCGGCCTCGCTGCCTCCATCGGGCTGGTGGTGGTCTGTCAGGCGGTGCTGCTGCTGCGTGCGCGCAAGCCCGCCACCCTGCTGGGGATGGGACAGGTCGATTCGCTCAAGGAAACGGTCAAGGCCGACAACATCACCGTTGTCATCATAGATTCCCGCCTGACCCCGGTGCAGCAGCGCAACCTCGAGCGCGCGCTGGGCTGCAAGGTGATCGACCGGACCGCGCTGATCCTTGATATTTTCGGTGAGCGCGCGGCCACGCGTGAGGGCACGCTGCAGGTCGAGCTTGCGCACCTGGAATACCAGCGCAGCCGCCTTGTGCGCACATGGACGCACCTTGAACGCCAGCGCGGTGGCTTCGGCTTCCTCGGTGGTCCCGGCGAGACCCAGATCGAGGCCGACCGCCGCATGATCGGTGACCGGATCGTGCGTCTCAAGCGTGAACTCGAGCAGGTCCGCCGCACCCGTGGGCTGCACCGGCAGGCGCGCCGCCGCGTACCGTTCCCCATCGTGGCACTGGTGGGCTACACCAACGCGGGCAAGTCCACCCTGTTCAATGCGCTGACCGGGGCCAGCGTCTATGCGCAGGACCAGCTTTTCGCGACACTCGACCCGACCATGCGCAGCATCCAGCTCCCCTCGGGGCGGCGGGTGATCCTGTCGGACACGGTGGGGTTCATCAGCGACCTGCCGACCGAACTGATCGCCGCCTTCCGCGCCACGCTGGAGGAAGTGGCGGAAGCCGACATCATCCTGCACGTGCGCGATGTCGCCCATCCCGACAGCGCATCGCAGCGCGATGACGTGATCGAGGTGCTGGAGGGCATGGCCCGCAGCGGCACGATCGAGCAGGACTGGCAGTCCCGCGTGATCGAGGTGCTGAACAAGGCCGACCTCGTGGGCGGTCGTGACGCGGTGGGCGCGCGCCCGGGCAATGTGGTTATCTCCGCCATTACGGGCGATGGCCTGCCCGACCTGCTGGCCGCGATTGACGAGCGCATGACACGGACGATGGAAGTCGCGTCCTACCGTGTGCCGCTGGCACAGGGGGCCGCCATGGCATGGCTGTATGAACATGGCGAAGTCACCGAGCGCGTGGACCATGAGGATGGGGCCGAGATGACCGTCCGGCTCACCCCCGCCAACCGCGCGCGCTTCGAGCTGCAGTTCGGCAGCGTCGTGACCTGCCTGCGCGACGGGCCGCCTGTTGCGCAATGACTGTCCTGTGACCATGCGCGGGGTGGAAAATACGCCCCCGCAGGCGCATGGATGGGAAATGGCGGGAGGCTGCTCCGGGCGTTTCGCCGGGCATGCCCGGCACCGGAACGCCTGAAACAGCCCCCCAGGGAGAGGGACGCGACGGAGGCGGCTATGACGGTACGGATCACCCTGGCAGACATGCACATGGTTGTGGCCATGATGCGGGCAGCGGGGAAACGCCATGTCATGCCGTTCTTCCGCTGCCTTGACCGCAGCGACATCCGCAGCAAGACCGGCCCGCTTGATATCGTGACCGTGGCCGATGAAGCCGCTGAGCATGACCTGACGGAATCCCTGCGCGGGGCATGGCCCGATGCGCTGGTGATGGGGGAGGAAGCGGTCGCCGCCAACCCGCGCCTGCTTGATGGTCTGGCCACGGCGGAACTGGCCTTCGTGATCGACCCGATTGATGGCACGGCAAATTATGCTGCCGGGGTGCCGCTGTTCGGGATCATGGTTGCGGTCGTATCACACGGGCAGGTTATCGGAGGGGCGATTGTCGATCCGGTCTGTGATGTGGCGGTCATGGCCGCGCACGGGCAGGGCGCATGGCTTCAGGACGCGGCGGGCAGTGAACGCCGCCTGCATGTGGCCCCGGCCGTTCCCGCGCGTGAGATGTCGGGCAATGCCTCATGGCGCTACCTGCCCGCCCCGCTGCGCGAGGCCGTGACGCGCAACCTGCCCAAGGTGGCGGGATCGTGGGATTTCCGGTGTGCTGCGCATGAATACCTGATGCTGGTGGACGGACGCTGCCACTTCCTGCTGTTCAACCGCACCCTGCCATGGGACCATCTGGCCGGATGGCTGATCCATGCCGAGGCCGGGGGCTACGCCGCCCGTTTTGACGGCTCACCCTACCGCGTGACGGATCACGGCGGCGGGCTGCTTTACGCGCCGGACAGGGCAAGCTGGCAGGCGCTGCACGACCTTCTGTTCGCCGGGGCCTGAACCATGGCGCGCGCCGGTCGCGCCCGGCCGGTTTTCAGCTCACCGGTTCACCGCGTTCGCGGCGTTTGACGGCCTGCCAGCCTTCTTCCATGGTTTTTACGTCCACATCCACCAGCGCCAGGCCGCGTGCGGCAAGGTCATGCTCCATGGCGGTGAAGCGGCGGGTGAACTTGGCGTTGGCCTGGCGCAGGCAGGCTTCGGGGTCCATGTCCAGCTTGCGTGCCAGCGTGGCCAGCGTGAACAGCACATCGCCCAGTTCATCGAAGATCTTTTCACGGTCGCCGCTTTCCAGCTCGACCTTCAGTTCATCGATTTCCTCATCCACCTTGGCCGCGACCTCGGCCACCGTGTCCCAGTCAAAGCCGGTGCGGGCTGCGCGGGCGGACAGCTTGCGCGCGCGCAGCAGCGCGGGCAGGCCAACGGGCACGTCATCCAGCGTGCCGCTCCGGTTGCGGGCCAGGCGTTCCTGCGCCTTGCCATCCTCCCACTGCCCGGCGGTGCGCTCACCCGCGCCAAATACATGGGGGTGGCGGCGGACCATCTTGTCACCGATCATGCGCGCGACGGTGGCGAAGTCGAACAGGCCCTGCTCATCGGCCATCTGGGCGTGATAGACCACCTGCAGCAGCAGGTCGCCCAGTTCATCGGGCAGGCTGTCCCAGTCCTCGCGCGCGATGGTGTCGGCCACCTCATAGGCTTCTTCTATGCTATAGGGTGCGATCGAGGCGAAATCCTGCGCCCTGTCCCACGGGCAGCCGGTCTCTGGGTCACGCAGGCGGGCCATGATGTCCAGCAGGCGTTGCAGGGCGGTCGTGGCATCATGCATGGGTCGGGTTTCCTGCCTGTTTGTGTTGCGGTCATGCGCAGGTTTTGTATAGATCGCCCACCGCCCGGGCGGAAAGTTTTTATCAGGACATATGGAACATGAGCAGCGACGGACAGGCGACGGTCTTCATTGATGGCGAGGCAGGCACGACGGGGCTTGGCATCCGCAACCGCCTTGGCCGCCTGCCGGTCACGCTGCGCTCCATCAACCCCGAACACCGCAAGGACCCGCAGGCCCGGCGCGACATGATGGCATCGGTTGATGTCGTGATCCTGTGCCTGCCCGATGCGGCGGCGCGCGAGGCGGTGGAGATGGTGGACGGCATGGGAGCCGATGCACCCCGCATCCTTGACGCCAGCACCGCCTTCCGCACCGATCCGGCATGGGTTTACGGCTTTCCCGAAATGGATGCGGCGCAGCCTGCCGCCATCCGTGCCGCCGCGCGCGTATCCAACCCCGGCTGTTACCCGACGGGGCTGATCGGCCTGCTGCGCCCGCTGGTCCGTGCCGGGCTGGTCCCGGCGGACTATCCGCTCACCATCAACGCCGTAAGCGGCTACAGCGGCGGCGGCCGTGGCATGATCGAGGCGCATGAGCGCGATGGCGGCCCGGCTTTCGAGCTGTATGGGTTGGGGCTTGGGCACAAGCACATGGCGGAAATGACGGCCTATGCCGGGCTTGCGCGCGCGCCGGTGTTCGTGCCGTCGGTGGGGCACTTCCCGCAGGGGATGATCGTGTCCGTGCCGCTGCATCTGGACCTCCTGTCCGGTCGGACGCGCATTGCGGACCTGCATGCGGCCCTTGCCGACCACTACCGGGGTTCCGACCGGATCACGGTGGCCGAACCCTGCGCCAAGCTGGTGGCCGACGCGCTGGCGGGCACCGACCGGATGGAGCTGCGCGTGCATGGTGATGACGCGCTGGGCCAGGCGGTGCTGACCGCGCGGCTGGACAATCTGGGCAAGGGCGCATCGGGTGCCGCACTGCAGAATGTGGCGCTAATGCTGGGGCTGGAGCCGCCGCCGCCAGTGTGATATAGCGGGTCCGCAAGACGTCCCTTGACTGCTTGCCTGTATGCGAGAGTGACGGAACGGTAGACGTAGTCGACTCAAAATCGACCGCCGAAAGGCATAGGGGTTCGAATCCCCTCTCTCGTACCAGTCTGGCGCACCGGCGCGCGGTGTTGCCCTTTCTTGCCCGTGTCGCGAACAGGACGATGTCTCCCTTGCCTGATCCCCTTACTGCAAAGCCGTCCGCACGGCCTGCCAATCCGTGCTTTTCTTCCGGTCCCTGCGCCAAGCGGCCCGGCTGGTCGCTTGATGCCCTGTCGGATGCGCTGGTGGGGCGGTCGCACCGCTCGACGGAAGGGCGCGCCCGCCTGAACGAGGTCATTACCCGTTCCAGGGCCGTTCTCGGCATGCCGGATGACTGGGTGCTGGGCATCGTGCCCGCGTCGGACACGGGTGCGGTGGAAATGGTGCTGTGGTCCCTCCTCGGCTCCCGCCCGGTGGATGTGCTGGCGTTCGAGAGCTTCTCCGCCACATGGGCCAATGACATCATTGCCCAGCTCCAGTTGCCCGATGCCCGCGTGCTCAAGGCCGATTATGGCGAGATCCCCGATCTGGCGCAGGTGGACTGGGCGCGTGACGTGGTGCTGACATGGAACGGCACGACATCCGGCGCACGCCTGCCCTATGACGCCGCCATCCCCACGCAGCGCGACGGGCTGGTGGTGTGTGACGCGACATCCGCCGCCTTCGCCATGGACCTGCCGTGGGAGAAGCTGGATGTGGTCACGTGGTCGTGGCAGAAGGTGCTGGGGGGCGAGGCCGCCCACGGCATGCTCGCCCTGTCGCCGCGTGCGGTGGAACGGCTGGTGTCCACGCCCGCGCCGCGCGCGCTGCCCAAGATTTTCCGCCTGACCAACAGCAAGGGCCTGATTGACGGCATCTTCCGTGGCGACACGATCAACACGCCATCCATGTTGTGCGTGGAAGATGCGCTCGATGGCCTGAAATGGGCCGAGAACGTGGGCGGGCTGAAGGGCCTGATCGCGCGTAGCGAAGCCAACCTCGCCACCATTGCCGAATGGGAAGCAAAGTCGGACTGGGCGCAGTTCCTGGCCACCAATCCCAAGCACCGCTCCAGCACGGCCATCTGCCTGCGCATTGTCGCCCCGTGGTTTACCGCGCTGGACCATGCGGGCCAGACGGCGGCGGCCAAGAAGATCGTCTCCCTGCTGGGCCGCGAAGGGGTGGCGATGGACGTGGGCAGCTACCGTGACGCACCGCCCGGCCTGCGGCTGTGGGGTGGCGCCACGGTGGAGGCGTCCGACCTGCAGGCCGTCCTGCCGTGGCTGGACTGGGCCTATGCGCAGGTTCACCGCGAACACGCCTGAAAAACGCGCAGACGCCCTGCTTTCCTGTCCGATCCACCCTGTCCCGGCTCGCCGGGGCCGGGTGCAGCACAAGGCCCCCATTATGACTGATGACCCGCCGTTCAATCCCGCGCTGCTGCCAGCCGGTTTCGTGGACAGGCTCCCGCCCGAGGCCGAGGCCGAGGCGGCAGGAGTCGAGACGCTGATGCGCGTGTTCGCGGCCCATGGTTATGACCGCGTGACGCCACCGCTGCTGGAATTCGAGGAAACGCTGCTGTCCGGCGCCGGGTCCGCCGTGGCGGAGCAGACCTTCCGCCTGATGGACCCCGACACACGGCGCATGATGGCGCTGCGGCCGGACATGACACCGCAGATCGCCCGCATCGCCGCCACACGGCTGCCCGACGTGCCGCGCCCGCTGCGTCTGGCTTATGCGGGGCCGTGCATCCTCATGGCCAGCAACCGGGGCGAGGGTGATCGCCAGATATCGCAGGCCGGGGTGGAACTGATCGGGCCGGATGGCCCGCAGGCGGATGCGGAAATCGTCGCCATCGCGGCGGAATGTCTGGCCACGTTGCAGGTGCAGGGCGTGTCGTTCGACCTGACCATGCCATCCCTTACGACCGCGCTGCTGGATGCTGGCGGTTTTGACGGGCATGTGCGCGGCATGCTCATGCGCGCGCTGGACCGCAAGGACGCGGCGGCAGTGGCCCGCCATGGCGGTGAACTTGCCCCCGTGCTGATCCGCCTGCTGCATGCGGCAGGCCCCGCGCAGGGTGCGCTGGCGGAACTGGCGGCGGTGGACCTGCCGCCCGCCGTGCGCGTGCTGAGCGAAAGGCTGGCCGCGACCGTGGCCGCGATCGAGGCCCGCGTGCCCGGCATCCGCCTGACGGTGGACCCGGTGGAATTCCGGGGCTGGCAGTACCATACCGGCGTGTGCGTGAGCGTGTACGCCGCCGGCCAGCGCGAGGAGCTGGGCCGGGGTGGGCGCTACCTGTCCAATAACGACGAACCGGCCTGTGGCCTGACGCTGCGCCCCGACATCATCCTGCGTGCCGCCCCCGCGCTGCCCAGCCGCAGGCGGGTCTTCCTGCCATGGGGCACCCCGGCGGAAGTGGGCGCGGCCCTGCGGACGGGCGGATACGCCACCGTGGGCGCGCTGGGGCCGGATGAGGACGCGCGTGCCGAGGCGGTGCGCCTGTCCTGCCCGCTGATCGTGGTTGACGGCCGGGCCGTCGCGGTGGGCGACGCCTGACCTTCGGGTTGATTTTCTTACGAGCAAGATTTTTCCGGCTGGCCGCGCCGTGGCCGCCGGGCAGCATATCAAGGAGCATGAAATGTCCAACGTCACCGTGATCGGCACCCAGTGGGGTGACGAGGGCAAGGGGAAGATCGTGGACTGGCTGGCCAGCCGGGCCGATGTGGTCGTACGCTTCCAGGGTGGCCACAATGCGGGCCATACGCTGGTTGTGGGCGAGCAGACCTACAAGCTGTCGCTGCTGCCTTCCGGCCTTGTGCGTGGCAAGATGGGCGTGATCGGCAATGGCGTGGTGGTTGACCCCGAAGCCCTGCTGAAGGAAATCGACCGCGTGACGGCGCAGGGGCTGAAAGTCACGCCCGAGACGCTGAAGATCGCGGAAAACGCGCCCCTGATCCTGCCCGTGCATGGCGCGCTGGACCGCGCGCGCGAAGCCGCCCGCGGTGACCGCAAGATCGGCACGACCGGGCGCGGCATCGGCCCCGCCTATGAAGACAAGGTGGCCCGCCGCGCCATCCGCCTGTGTGACCTGGCCGAGCCGGAAACGCTGGACTGGAAGCTGGATGAACTGCTGCTGCACCACAACACCCTGCTCAAGGGGCTGGGTGCGGATACGTTCACCAAGCAGCAGCTGCTCGACTTCCTGAACGGTGTGGCCCCGCGTGTGCTGCCCTTCATGGCGCCGGTATGGGACCTGCTGGATGACAGCCGCCGCAGTGGCGCGCGCATCCTGTTTGAAGGTGCGCAGGCCGTCATGCTGGATGTGGACCATGGCACGTATCCGTTCGTGACCTCCTCCAACACCGTCGCAGCCAATGCGGGCACGGGCGCGGGCGTTGGCCCGACCAGCGTGGGGTTCGTGCTGGGTATTGCCAAGGCCTATACCACCCGCGTGGGTGAGGGGCCTTTCCCCAGCGAACTGCATGACGAGATGGGGCGCACGCTTGGTGAGCGCGGGCATGAATTCGGCACAGTGACCGGCCGTCCCCGTCGTTGCGGCTGGTTTGATGCCGTGCTGGTGCGCCGTGCGGTGCGCGTGGGTGGCGTGAACGGGCTGGCCCTGACCAAGCTGGACGTGCTGGACGGGCTGGATGAGATCAGCATCTGCGTCGGCTATGAGCTGGATGGCAAGACGACCCGGCATTTCCCGTCTGCCCCCGGCGCGCAGAAGCGTATCCGCCCGGTGTTCGAGACGATGGAAGGCTGGAAGGACAGCACCAAGGGCGCGCGCTCCTGGGCTGAACTGCCCGCGCAGGCCATCAAGTATGTCCGCCGGATCGAGGAACTGGTCGAGGCGCCGGTCACCCTGCTGTCCACCAGCCCCGAGCGTGACGACACCATCCTGATGCGCGACCCGTTCGAGGACTGATCGCCCGACAGCAAGACCAAAGTTTATGGGCGCCGCCTTTTTTAAAAAGGCGGCGTTTCCTGAAGCTTTTGGGAAAGAAGCTTCACCAGAAACTTTCCTTGATTGGCGCACTATGCGTTGGGCAGGCTGTGCTCAAGAAAAAAGCCCCGCACGCTTTTCGCGTTGCGGGGCTTTTTTTACAGGGAAAGGGCCGCGTTGATCAGGCGGGTGCCTGTTCGGCATGGCTGGCGCGACGGGAGGCGACTTCCGCCTTCATCGCGGCCTGTACCTTTTCAAAGGCCCGGACCTCGATCTGGCGCACCCGCTCGCGCGAGATGTTATAGACGTGGGAGAGTTCCTCCAGCGTGGCAGGCTCATCCTTCAGCCGACGTTCGGTCAGGATATGGCGCTCACGGTCATTGAGTGACTTCATGGCGTTGGCCAGAAGTGCCTGCCTGCCGGACAGTTCCTCGCTTTCCGCAAGGGTTTCTTCCTGGTTGTCGTTGTTGTCCACCAGCCAGTCCTGCCACTCGCCCTCGCCATCCAGCCGCAGGGGGGCGTTCAGGCTGTGGTCGGGGGCGGCAAGCCTGCGGTTCATGTTGACCACATCCTGCTCCGGCACGCCGAGGGACTGCGCGATCTTGTTGACCTGTTCGGGCGGCAGGTCGCCATCATCAATGGCCTGCATCTGCCCCTTCAGGCGGCGCAGGTTGAAGAACAGTTTTTTCTGTGCGGCGGTTGTGCCGATCTTGACCAGTGACCAGCTATGCAGGATGTATTCCTGTATCGCCGCGCGGATCCACCACATGGCATAGGTGGCCAGCCGGAAGCCGCGATCGGGGTCGAAGCGGCGCACGGCCTGCATCATCCCGATATTGCCTTCGCTGATCAGTTCACCCACGGGCAGGCCATAGCCGCGATAGCCCATGGCGATCTTGGCAACGAGCCGCAGGTGGGATGTGACGAGTTTATGCGCGGCCTCGGTGTCGCCCTTGTCTTTCCACAGGTGCGACAGGCGAAGCTCCTCCTCGGGGGAGAGCATGGGGAATTTGCGGATGTCCCGAAGGTATTTGGACAGGTTGTTTTCGGGACCGGAAATGAGAGCAGAAGAGGCCATGGTAACGGACTCCTGTTCCAGAGGGATGGATGGCGGTAATCCGGTTCAACGTAAATGTGACCGGACGGGTTGCATCATCTCTCTGCTAGACGCACGACTGGACTTCTCACGTCCCCATATAGAACCCCCGTCATGGGCAGTCTTATACAGGACGTCCAGTTAGCCTGGGGGCGTCGGCCCCGGCAAACAATCATGAAATGTAGTGATTTCGGGCCTGTTTGTCAATAAATATGCATCCGGATTACGCAATATGGGCCAGAAGCGCCTGAAAATCGACCGGGGGCGCGGTTTCAAACAGCAGTTCCTCGCCGGTGCGGGGGTGAATAAAGCCCAGCCTGCGCGCATGGAGCGCCTGGCGGGCAAAATCCAGCGCCGCGTCCCGCGCCGGGGCGGGCAGGCCGCGCGCCGCGGCGGGAATACGGCGCAGATAGACCGGGTCCCCCACAAGGGCGTGGCCCGCATGGGCGAAGTGAACCCGGATCTGGTGCGTGCGCCCTGTGGCCAGCCTGCATTCCACATGGGCAAGGCCACCGTGGAAGGTGTCGAGAATACGGTAATGCGTCAGTGCCGCCTTGCCGCCGCCATTGGCTATGACCGCCATGCGCTTGCGATCACGCCGGTCACGACCGATCGCCCCGTCGAACGAGCCATGCGCGGGCGTGGGAATACCCCAGCATATGGCCTGGTACGCACGGTCGATCCGCCGTTCGGCAAAGGCGAGGGAGAGCGCCTGATGCGCCATCTCGGTCTTGGCCGCGACCATGACGCCTGATGTATCCTTGTCCAGCCTGTGCACGATGCCCGGCCGCTTCTCCCCACCAATTCCGGTCAGGCTGTCGCCGCAATGCCCCAGGAGCGCGTTGACCAGCGTGCCGTCCTCATTGCCCGGTGCGGGGTGGACGACCATGCCCGCGGGCTTGTCGAGCACGATCAGGTCGCGGTCCTCGAACAGGATGGTCAGGGGAAGGTCCTGCCCCTGTGGCGTGGCGGGGATTGCCGGGGGCGGGTGAATTTCATAACACATTCCCGCCCGCACGGGTTCCGCCGGATCGCGGAGCGGACTGCCATCGCGCAGCAGGTACCCACTTTCCATAAGGGATTTGACACGTGAGCGTGACAGGGTGGGGATCGCGTTGGCGATGAAGCGGTCGGTGCGCTGGCCCGCGTCATCCGCCGTGGCGGTGACAGGGGCTGGGGGAGGGGTGTCGGTCATGGCATGTGTCTATCGGAAAAAACGGTATTCGGGAACGGAAAGCACATAATGGAAAAACAGGGATCGCGCGCGCTGCTGGCTGCGGTGATCGGCATGGGGGTTCTGCTGTTTATCGGCTCCCTGGTGCTGGTGGGGGTGCTGGTGCACAGGATGATGCACCCGCAGGCTTCACTGCCCCATACGGTGGCCGCCACCCCGGCGATACCGCATGAGGAGGGGGAATATGGCAGCCTGATGCTGGATGAGCCGGCTGGCACCCGTATTGAATCCGTTACGGTGCGCCCCGATGGCATGGTCGTGGCCGCGCTGGCGGGCGGGGACCGTGCGGGGCGGATCATCATATGGGACCCGGCGGGCAGGCGCATCGTGGCGCGGCTTGTGCTGGCACCCTGAACCGGGCCGCGGGCCGAAGGAAAAACGGGCGGGGCCTATTCTTGCTCTTGCAATGGGCGGCGGGATCACATAGAAGCGGCGTCGGCCCTGGTCCCGTTCGTCTAGAGGCCTAGGACACCGCCCTCTCACGGCGGCAACACGGGTTCGAATCCCGTACGGGACGCCATTGATGCTCCGGTCTGCGGACTCTCTGGCATGGTGGGCAATCAGTCCGCTTTTATTGTTGGAATGACTGGCGCGCATTGTCGCATGTGCAGGCTCTGTTTGCACCTGTTTCCCGTACGCTCTGTCCGGCGCATATCCCCGCGCAGGGCCGGTTCGGGAAGGCGCGGCCACCCATGTTATTGATAACTGTAATATTATTGACGCGGGAAACTGGCAGGTTCGGTCTGTGGCGGCATGATATTACTGGGAATTATTGTACAGGATGTAAATTTATTCTGTATTCCGGATTATAAAAAATCTTTAATAAAATGGAAATCTGAAACTCCCTGAAAATATCAATGTTTACCTGAGGCTCCTGAAAAGACTGGTCCTCACAAACGGTGCTTCCGATATCAAGGGTGGAGTTGAAAATGGCCGAGGACGAAGACAGGCATGCACCATTTTCTACCCCGGCGGAGCGCATGAGAAGCCTTTCGATTACGGTAATACTTGTATTTCTTATAACGCTTATTGCCCTGGTCAGCCTGTTCGTCCTTTATTTCATGCTTCCCGATGCCTGATGATCCGCCTGCCGGTTTCTGGCCTGCTGGCGCGCAAATATGGGCGGCGGTGGCCGTTTCCAGATTGATGTTTTCATAAAAAATTCAGGACAGTAGGGCGGGAGTTGCGGTTGCTGTCTGGTAAGTAAAGTTCCAGATAATGACGGGCGGGGCATGTGCGCGATACGTCATGTAACTTTATGTTTCTGAAATGATATGGGTACCGCTTCTGTACTATTTATGTATTGTGAAGTAATTAACCGTATATTATTTCACCATAGAAACTTTGGTAAATTGCTTCCGGTATGTCTGTAATTAAATATCAAACCGGACGGAAAAATTATAATCTATAAAATTATGCATGGAATATTCGCAATATAGAGGGGAATTTTATCCATCTGTTCGGTTGGGCACCGGATTAAGGGTGGCGCGGAATTGATCCGGTAGTTTTGGTGGAAAGTGCGCATCCGGTGGATATATTTTATCCATCATAGGCTTATATTCCTGTAATTCTTTGGTTATATGACCGGCTGCGACGATGGAGATTACAGAAAATACAGGTGGCTTTCAGATGTCGGTGCCGGGCAGGGAATAAAAAATATAAATTAAAACAGCATGTTACGCGTGAATTTTATTGGCTGTCGCGTTAATGTCACAGCGTGGCGCACACGGGTTGCGGCTCTGGTCCGGCATTTTTTTTTCTGATATAAGAACTGTATTAGAAAATAAATATTCCGGAGTCATGTATTGTGAATGCGCTGCTGGCAGGCCTCACGCTTTTGATCATTGGCGACAGCCACGTCACATTCAAGGACTCCCTCCTCGAGATCCTGCCCGATGCATTCACCCGGCAGGGCGCGAAGGTCATTACATACGGCGTATGCTCCTCAACCGCGGCGGACTGGGTCGTACCCAACCCCAATAACGGGTGCGGGGCGGCACAGCGTATTGGCGATGAGCCGATCGGCGCGCCGGACATGAAGCCTGCCTCCCCACCGCCCATGGCGTCACTGCTGGAGAAATGGCACCCCGATGTCGTGATGGTGGTGCTGGGCGATACGATGGCGGGATACGGGCAGAAAACGATTTCCGAAAACTGGGTGGATGAACAGGTCAAGACCCTGACCTACACCATCGGCAAGACCGCGTGCATCTGGATCGGCCCGACATGGGGGCAGTACAGCCCGCGTTATGGCAAGACCGACCAGCGGACCACGGAAATGGCCACCTTCATGAAGGAGGAGGTCCAGCCCTGCGCCTATGTTGATGGGACGCAGTTGATGAAGCCGGGTTCGGTCAGCACGATCGACGGCATCCATGCCACCCCCGCCAGCTACCAGGTGTGGGGTGACGCCATTGTAAAAACCACGTTGCCCATGCTCGAGAAAATCAAGGCGGAAGAAGCGCCCGCCGGGCAGTAAGGTAATGGCTGGTATCGCGCCGCCAGAACGCGATGCACCCAGCCGGTAGAATGGCGGTACAGGGCATGGGTTTCAGTTATGCATCAGGGCCAGATGGCAGTTCCCGCGCAGAATACATGGCGGCGGACACTTCGTACGGAGTTCTTTCCCACGGACCGGCGGCGGGACATAGATGGCCTGCGCGGGCTGGCCATCATTTTCGTCGTGCTTTTTCATGCCGGGTGGCTGGATGGCGGCTTTATCGGCGTTGACATCTTCATTGTCATTTCCGGTTACTTCATCGGGCGTTCCGCGCTGGTCCAGCAGCCTTTCCGGCCCATGCGCTTTGTCAGTCGCAGGCTCTACCGGCTGCTGCCGGCGCTGTTCTGCATGGTTGCGGTCGTCTCCGCCAGCATGCTGTGGTGGGTGCTGCAGAGTGACCGCGCCGACATCGCGCTCAACGGGGCGTATGCGCTGGTCTATCTGTCAAACATCTGGGCGGCGGGCCATGTGGGGTATTTCGAGGGGCAGAGCATTGCCTACCCCTTCCTGCATACATGGTCGCTCTCCCTCGAGATGCAGTTCTACCTTGTCATCTTCGTCATGGCGCTCGCGCTCAAATACACCCATCACCGCAACAGGGTGCTGATCGGTATTTTTCTCGTTTCGTCGGGTTGCAGCCTGTACAGCAACCATGTCGGCCATACGCAGGGCTATTATAATATTCTGGACCGGCTGTGGGAGTTCTCCCTCGGTTCCATGATCTGGATCGTTCCGCGCCCGCATTTGAGCCGCGCGGTGTCCAACATTGTCTGCGGCCTTGGCGTGGCGTTCCTGTGTGGCGCGGCTTTCATCTATCCGCTCGGTTTTGCCTGCCCGTCCTACATGATCGCGCTGCCGTGTCTGGCGGTCATGGCCATCATCATCTGCCCGCAGCATGACGTGGCGCGAAAGGTGCTTGGAACGATTTCTCCCATCGGGGTTATTTCGTATTCGATATATCTGTGGCATTGGCCTGCCATCGTGCTGGCGAACTACCTGCTGATGTTCCAGGTTCAGGGCATGGTCATGGGGGGTGTTCTGGTGTTGGTCATGATCGTCAGCCTGCTCAGTTATGTCGGTATCGAGCGCGTTTTCCTTGATTATGAAGGCCGCGTGAGCGCATCCGTACGCAACCGTGGCGCGCTGGCGCTGGTGGGGGCATGCGGGGGGCTGGCCATGCTCCTGTCCTATGTATCGTACGTCTCACGTGTGCATTAAGGTGCACCGGCCTCCCGGCCCGTGGGTGATGCGTCCCGTCCGCATGCCCATGCCCAAGGACATGTACACCGTAACGCTGCTGTGCGGCGTTGCGTTATGCATGCCCTTGGGCATGGCGTATGCCGATGATGGCGTGGCGCCCGCCCCTGCAATGCAGGATGCGGGGCTGCCTGCCGGCATGCCCGTATCCGTCAACGCGGGGCTGGACCTGCTGCTGCGCAAGGCACAGTACTGGATCGGCAAGCAGGAATATGACAAGGCGACCGAGGCGGTGCGCGAGGCACGCAGCATCGCGCCCGCCAGCAGCCAGGCCCTGTACTATCAGGGGCGCATCCAGATCGGGCAGGGTGACATTGCCGCCGCGAACCGGACGCTGAAGGAACTTTCGCGCAATAATGACGCATCGGCCTATGTCCGTATGCTCAATGCGCAGATCCAGTACGGTACGATTGACCAGAAGGCGCTGGCCGAGGCACGGCATCTGGCTGAAACCGGCAAGATGATGCCGGCCATGTTCAAGTACAAGGCCCTGTTCAAGAATGGCGACCCGCCGCCCGATCTGGCGCTGGAATATTACCGCGTGCTGGGTTCCACCATCCTCGGCTATCAGGAAGCGCGGACCAAGCTGGGCGAATACGTGGCCCAGAACCCCGGTGATATGGATGCGCGGCTGGCCTATGACCGTATCCTGACCTATCGCATCACCAACCGTGAACAGGGCCTGAATGACCTGAAGGTGCTGGCCCGCACGGCGGAGTCCAGCGCCATCCGGCAGGATGCGGCATCAGCATGGCGGCTTGCCCTGACATGGGAGCCGATAACGGGTTCAAGCGTGCCCCTGTACAGCGAATGGCTCGACGCCCACCCCGATGACGCGGAGATACGCGACCTGCTGCACAAGGCGCAGGAAACCCAGTCCGGCATAGATGCGGCGACCTACCGGATCGAGGGCTACGGTTTCCTCGCGCAGAAGAATTACGCCGCGGCCGGCCGCAGCCTTGCCCGGGCGCTGGCGCTTGCCCCCAATGACCCCGATACGCTGGGTGGGCTGGGCGTGGTGGCCGAAGCGCAGTCCCGCCCGGAGGAGGCGAAGAAGTATTTCGCCCAGGCCATCGCCGCTGATCCCGAACCCAACAGCCACTGGCGCACGGCGTTGCAGCATGTGTACGTGGGCCAGGGCCCGGACCCGCTGGCGGTCAACGCACAGGCGGCCATTGACGCGGGTAACCTGACCACGGCGCAGGAAGACATCGACCGCCTGCGCCAGAAGCCCGACGCGACCGAGATGGCGCTGTTCCTGCAGGCCGCTTTGTACCGCAAGCAGGGCCGTCTGGATGACGCCGCACAGGCGTACCGGGAAATCCGCCGCCTCTCCCCCCGTAATGCCGATGCCACCTATAACCTCGCCTATGTCCTGATCCAGCAGGGCGAGGGGAGCGAGGCGGAGGGCCTGATCGGGCAGGTGGCGGAGCAGGAGCCGGGCCGGGCGTCGCTGCTGCGCGGCATGCAGTTGCGTTACGAGGCAGCGCGGACGGGCGACCCGAAGCGGCGCATCGCCCTGTTGCAGGACGCGCTGGGCGATATGCCCGATGACCCGTGGGTGCGCCTTGAACTGGCCAACGCGCAGTACGACAATGGGCAGACCGGGCAGGCGGATGCCCTCATACGGCAGATGACCAGCCGCAGCGCGGTCACGGATGCGGAGCTTGAGGCCGGTGTCCTGTACGCCATGGGCCATCATGACATCACCATGGCGTCGGAGCTTTATGCCCGGCTGCCCGCTTCCGCCCATACCCCCGCCATGGTGCAGGCGGAACACCAGATGCGCCTGATCCGCGCGGTGCGCGCGCTTGACCCGCATGCGCCCGATTACAGGGACCGCCTCATGGCGCTGGCCGACGAGCCTGACCCGGATGGCACGCGCGGGACGATCGTGGCCACCGCCTTCATGGACCGTAGCGACCCCCGCTCCGCGCGTGCGGTGCTGCACCATGAAGACCAGATCACCCCCAACCCGCTGCCGGACCAGAAACTGGGCTATGCCGGGACATCGCTGCGCATCGGCTCATTGCGCGATGCCCGGGCCTATCTGAAGGATTTTGACCAGCTTGCAGCCGAAAGCCCGGACAGCATCAGCAGCGACCAGATGCATGTCCGTGAGCAGATAGAAATTGGCATGACCATCATGCAGTCGGACCGCCTGAACCATTCGGGCCGGTCCGGTCAGGCCGAAAAGCTCATGTCCGGCCTTATTGCGGCCAATCCCGGATCGGCTGACGCCCATCTGGCGCTGGGGCGTGTCTATGAGACACAGGACCGGGCGCGCCATGCGCTGAACGAGGATTTTGCCGCGCTGAAACTGCGCCAGGGCGACCGCTACATCCTCGCCTCCATCGTGCGCGACGCCGCCGGGGCGGGGAACCTGCGGGTAGCGCACCAATACATGCAGGATCTGGTTCAACTCGCGCCCGACAGCTCCATTACGTGGGAGGTGCGCTCGGACATCGACCGTGTGGAGGGGAACCAGAAGCAGCAGCTTGCCGATCTGGAACACGCGCATGACCTGCAGTGCATCAGCAGCCCGACCGTGAAATGCAATGCGCCCGATGCCTTCGTGCCCGATTATGCGTGGCCGGAAATCAATGGCGAACATCACGGGCCGCAGGCGGTCATGCTGTCCGCGCTGTATCCATCGCTGCCCAGTGACACGGTGCTTCAGGCCACGGAGCGCTCCATTGCCTACCTGCGTGAGACGCTTTCCCCGCAGATTGATGCGAATGTCTATATCCGCGGGCGTACCGGCTCCAGCGGTCAGGGGCAGATGACGGAACTGTCGACGCCGGTAACGGGGTCGTACCCGTTATCCTCATGGCAGAACAAGCTGACCTTTACGCTTACGCCAACATTCCTGTTCACGGGCAATCCCGGCCACGGCACCACCTATAACCCCAGCACGTTCGGGACGCAGGCCGTCAATGGCGGGACCACCCACAGCCATTACGACATACAGGGTGTGGCGCTGGGGGTAAGTTACAGCAACCGCTGGTTTACGGGGGATGTGGGGACATCGCCGCTCGGGTTCCCCATTACCAATGTCGTGGGCGGGGTTGAATTCGCGCCCCAGCTTGCGCGCAACCTGCGCCTGCGGATCAGCGGCGGGCGGCGAATGGTCACGGATAGCGAACTGTCCTATGGCGGCATGACCGACCCCGCGACGGGCAAGACGTGGGGCGGGGTCACCCGTATTTTCGGCCATGGCTCGCTGGAATATGCCTCGGCGTTATGGACGGGCTATGTGGGCGGCGGCGGCGCCTATCTGGAGGGGACCGATGTTGTCGGCAATACCGAAGGTGAGGCCGGTGCGGGCGGCAATGTAAAGGTATGGCGCTACAAGGACCGGCAGGAACTGCATGTCGGGCTGGACCTGATCTATTTCGGGTATGAACGCAATACCTACTTCTTCACGCTGGGGCAGGGGGGATACTTCTCCCCCAGCGCGTATTACGGTGCGATGGTGCCGGTGGAATGGACCGGGCATGAGGGGCGGTGGAACTGGTTCCTGCGTGGCGAGGCGGGGTACCAGAACTATCACGGCGGCGGGTCGAACTATTTCCCCCGTAATCCCGGCCTGCAGGCGGCCCTGCCGCAGGGGCGCGGCCACTTTGATGGTGGTGGGGCCAGTGGCATCGCGGGTAATGTCGGGGCAAGGCTGGTCTATCAGCTCACGCCGCGGTTCAGGCTGGGGATAAATGGCGGCTACACGCGGGCGGGAAGCTGGTCTGAATCAACCGGCATGCTGCTGTTTCATTATGTATTCGACGCACCCGACACCATACAGGCCCCAGGCACGTCCCGCCTGTCGGCTGATGAGGACTGAACCGCCATGGCCCGACACAGACAATGGCCCGCGAAGCGTAAACGCCAGGCCCTTGCCGCGCTCGCCCTTGTGGCCATGGGCGCGTACCCGCCACAGGCATGGGCCGCGTCCTGCCCGGTGGGAACGGGGGACGGCGTGGTGTGCGTGCCGGCGGCGGATGTCCTGTCCGGTGGCATGGACCGTGCGCCGGGTGCGCATGACGACGCCCGGGCCGGTTACGCGGTAGGCAATCTCTGGCAGGTTGATGGCCGGGTCTGGCGCGCGGCCTCCGTGGCGGCAGGGGCCGCGCGGTGGGAACTGGTCCCGACCGCGCGCCCGGCCGATGCCCTCGCACCCCATGCCGTATTCGCCGGGGGAACGGTACGGATGGTGTCGGGTTATGTCGGACCAGCGGTGGATGTTGAAACCCGCCAGCAGGGCAGGGTGGTCGTGACCACCATCGGCATCGGCGCGGATGGGGAGTTTGACCACGAAGCCCTGCGCGCGGCCCTTGCCGGGCGTGACGCGGGAACCTTCGCAACCGTGCTGCGGGTGTATGACCAGAGCGGGCATGGCCATGATCTGGACGCAACGCCCGGCCGGCACGTGGTCCATATCGGGGAGGTGCGGGTCGCGGGGCATGAAACCCTCTCATGGGGGGAGGAGAACGGGCCGGGCGGGTTTGTCATCCCCGCGTCGCTGAAAGTCCCGGCTGATGACTTCTTCTTCGGCTCCGTGGGCACCTATGCCTCCTCCAATTCCGGGTATGCGGCCTATCCCGTGCCCGTGCTGCTGGGCGATGCCACGCGCGGGCGTGAGTTCAAGACGTTTTTCGGCAGCTACAGCCTTGATGGCTTCACCCATATTGCTGATGCCGCAAGCCCGGACCGCAGGACCGATCTGGTCATTACCAATTCGCCCGCCGCCTTTGATGTCTATGCCACGCGGGGTGGTTATGGCCTCGACTGCGCGAATGCCTCCGCTCGTTTGGCTTCTCCCATCGCGCCGGGGCAGATGAATGGCGGTTATATCGGTTTCAATGCCGATGGGGGGCCGTGGTTCTCGCAGGGGCGTAATACGGGGCAGTGGACCGGCCTTGTCATTGCCGATAAGGCGCCTGATGCGGCGGGGCTTGCGGCGTTTCAGGCTGCGGCCGCAGCAGTGGGGAACTACATGCCCCAGCTTCGCGCCACACTGGTCGTGATCGGGGACAGCCGTTCGGAGGGGTACCGCCTGTCCGATGGCCGGAACTGGCCGTACCTCATGCAGCAGTACGGGCGTTACCAGAGCTATGATCTTGCCGTATCGGGCGCGACGACACGGCAGATGCTGGGCATGGTCCCGGCGGCGGAGGCCGTGGGGCGGCATGCCAGCCAGCGGGTCGCGGTCGTGTTCGGCGGGTATAACGACCATCTGGAATACAACCACATTCCGCCAGATGAGACGGTTCGCAACATCGCGCTCATGGTGCGGCGGCTGAAAAAGGCCGGTTTCACGGTCGCCCTGGTTGATGAGACCAGTACCGCCGGTGCCCCGCGCGAGGCACTACGCGCGGCGGTGCGTGACGGGACCATCACCCCTGATATCGAGATCGACCCCTTCGCGCCCGACCAGCCGCTGTACAACGTGGAGAACCATACCAACTGGAGCAGTGATGACACCCACCCCTCCCAGATCGGGCACGCCATCCTGGCCAGCATGATCTGGAAACGGGTCGGCCCCAGCCTGTTGCCCCCGCGTTGACACGGCGGGGCGCGTGGAGGAGCATCAGCGCGCAATATGCGCCATGCGCGGGGTGTTGCCGGTTGCACTTTGATGGATTCCCGCTAGGGAAGCCTGACAGTTCCAAGGGATGCGTATTATCTGATGCGGTTTGATCTCAAGACATCCGGCCTGACAGCCTCCCCGGCCCCGATCATGGGGCGTCGCGCCATGCTCGCGGCTTTCGTTGCCATGGGGGGAATGTCCATGCCGCCTGTCGCGGGGTTTGCCGCGCCTGCGGGCGCGGATGGGGTTGCACGGCAGTGGGCCGTGTTCCGCAAGAAGTATTTCCGCCCCGATGGTCGCATTGTCGATACGGGTAATAACCGGGAGTCCCACAGCGAGGGGCAGGGCTATGGCATGCTCTTTGCCGCCGCCGCCAATGACCTGCCCACGTTCGAGGCGATGTGGAGCTGGACACAGGCCAACCTGCGGCACACGAAGGACAGCCTGTTTTCATGGCGCTTCCTGCCCGGCCACGTGCCCGCCGTGCCCGATACGAACAACGCGACCGATGGCGACCTGCTGATCGCACTCGCCCTGGCCAAAGGCGGGCGGCGGTGGCAGCGCCATGACCTAGTGCAGGCGGCCGTCGAGATCTACCGTGACGTGCTGCGGCTCATGACCCTGCAGGTTGGCAGCTACAGGGTGCTGCTGCCCGGCGCGCAGGGGTTCGTTAACCCCGATGCGGTTACGGTCAACCTGTCCTATTATGTCATGCCCTCGCTGCTGCAGGCCTTTGAACTGACGGCCGACCCGGCATGGCATACCGTGATGCAGGACGGCATGCGGCTGATCATGCAGGCCCGTTTTGGCCAGTGGGGCCTGCCGCCCGACTGGCTCTCGATCGACCGGCACACGCAGGCCCTCTCCATCGCGAAGGGGTGGGCGCCGCGCTTTTCCTATGATGCGATCCGGGTACCACTTTACCTGTACTGGGCGCATATGCTCACGCCGGACCTGCAGGCCGGATACGCCCGGTTCTGGACCCATTTTGGCGCTGATGCGCTGCCCGGCTGGATAGACCTGACAACGGGTGCGCGTTCGCCCTATAATGCCCCGCCGGGATATCTGGCGGTCGCGCAATGCACAGGACTTGCTTCATCGGCAAAATTGCCGACACTTGATCATGCGCCGGATTATTATTCCGCGGCATTGACGCTTCTGGTTTATATCGCGCGGGCAGAGGAGCAGGCGAAGTGAGCGGATCAGGGTCAGAAGACAGGACCGGGAGGGAAGTCCAGACCGGGACGGCGGGGCGACCGCAGGATATCGAACGTGTCCTGCAGAGCTTTGGCGTCGAGGAAGGATTCGTATACCGGCCTTTTGTTGATCGCTCCCTTATGGAACCGCAGGAAACATCCGTAGCCGATGGGTCCACGGGCCATGACGACGTGGCGGAGGTCGAGGACCCCTATGACTGGCAGGCCGAAAACGAGCCTGACGAGGAACCGCCCACCGGGGAAGCCGCTGACCCCGCGATAGCCCACGAACAGCTCCTGCCCCCGCCCGAACACGACGCGCCCGCGCCGGAAGAGCCGGTTGCCGCCCTTGCCGCCCCGTCGCAGGAGGGAGAAGGGGAAGCAGCACCCGCCGCCATTGCCCCGCCGGAACCGGTGGCGGAGGAAACGCCCGCGCCCGCCCTTGCGGCGCCAGCAGAGGTGGTATCGGAACCCGAACCCGAACCCGAACCCGAACCCGAACCCGAACCGGCACCGGCACCAGAGCCGCAGCCTGAGCCGGAGCCGGAAATCACGCCCGAGCCGGAACCTGCGCCCGAGCCCGCGCCTGAACCGCCACCCGAGCCGGAACCGGAAGTCGGGCCAACACCGGAACCCGCGCCCGAAACCGGGCCCGTTCCCCCCGCCGCCGAGGCCGCGCCCGCTGCCGCCCCGGAA
>NZ_QUWV01000141.1 GCF_003403295.1 Komagataeibacter melaceti
AGTTACCCCGTGTGGACAGGAGCCTGCCCACCAGACTGCCCATCTGGCTGCCGGGCAGGAACGTCTTCCAGATGTCATCATGGGTAAATGGCTCCATCTGCCACAGACCGAGGGCAGGGCCGCCGCCGTCCTGCACCAGTCTGCGGCAACCGCTTTCGGCCAGCGCTGTACCTGCCAGCAGGTTGACCGCGGCACGGCCGCCCATGCCGATCAGGGTCAGGGTAGGGGCAATCACGCGGGCCTTGAGGTCAGACAGGTTCAGCCCGGCATCACCCGGCATCATGGATGGCCACCGTGCAGGAAATGCGCAAACCAGTCACAGAAAGGCGGATAGGCGAACAGGGCGGCCGCTACAGTGCCGATGATGGTAATCAGCCCCACGATGGCCGTGCCGATTGCCTTCACCGCCTTCATGCCCCCGATCAGTTGCCCCATACACTCCCGCATCTCGGTCGAAAGGGTGCGGACTGTTGATTTTCACTGAGAACTGACCCGGGTTTTTCATCAGGAATTGACCCAGCCAGATGCTATTTCAGGCATAGTCGGGCGGGCGG
>NZ_QUWV01000142.1 GCF_003403295.1 Komagataeibacter melaceti
CCAAAAAAGCCCCTTGCGCCCCTTACCGCTCCCCCCTATAAGCCGCTGCATCACCGCGTGCAGATGGAGAGGTGCCGGAGCGGTCGAACGGGGCGGTCTCGAAAACCGTTGTGCGTGCAAGCGTACCGTGGGTTCGAATCCCACCCTCTCCGCCACTGCATCGCGGGTGATTTTTCCCCTTATATAATCGTATCCGGCGTCCGCTCATGTGCGAGGCGTCCGTTGACGTAGGTGGCGCGGATGCTGCGGTCATCGCCCAGCATCATGAGCGTGAACAGCAGGTCCGCCGTGCTGTCGCACGTTTCCGCGCGCAGGGCCTGCAGCGGTGTTGCGCGCGGGTCGAGAATGCACAGATCCGCATCCATGCCCACGCCAACCGTGCCGATCGTGTCATCCAGATGCAGGGCATGCGCGCCCCCGGCGGTGGCCAGCCAGAAGGCCTGAACCGGGTGCAGGCGGTTTCCGTTCATCCGCGCGACCTTGTAGGCCTCGTTCATGGTCTGGAGGTGGGACAGGCTGGTGCCCGCCCCGATGTCGGTGCCCAGACCCGTGCGGACGGGGCGGCTGGGCGATGTGACATCATGCAGCCGGAAGGCGCCGCTGCCCAGGAACAGGTTGGAGGTGGGGCAGTGCGCCAGCGCGCAGCCGCTTTCATGGCAGCGGCGCAGGTCCGTCTCGTCCACATAGATGCCATGGCCCATCACGCTGCGCGGGCGGACCAGTCCGGCGCGGTCATATACATCCAGATAGGAGCGGCTGTCCGGGAACAGTTCGGCCACCCATGCCACCTCCGCCTGGTTTTCCGCCAGGTGGGTCTGCATGAACAGCGTCTCGTCCCGCCCGAGCAGGGCCGCCGCTAGTTCAAGTTGCTCCGGCGTGCTGGTGGGGGCGAAGCGGGGGGTGACCGCGTAATGCTGGCGGTCGCGCCCGTGCCAGCGTTCAATCAGGCGCAGCGATTCGTCATGGCCACGCTGGGCCGTGTCGCGCAGGTAGTCGGGTGCGTTACGGTCCATGAGCACCTTGCCCGCGATCATGCGCGTGCCAAGGCGGGTCGATTCCGTAAAGAACGCATCAACGGATTGCGGGTGGACCGTGCAGTACACCGCCGCCGTGGTCGTGCCGCAGGCCAGCAGCGTGCGCAGGAACTGGCGCGCGATGGTGGTGGCGTAACCTGCATCGGCAAAATGGCGTTCGGTGGGGAAGGTGTAGCGTTCCAGCCATTCCAGCAACTGTTCGCCATAGGCCGCGATCATGGGTAGCTGCGGGTAATGGACATGCGTGTCCACAAACCCCGCCGAGATCAGGCAGCCACGATAATCCGTGACCGGCATGCCCTCGGGCAGGTGGGCGATGGTGCTGTCATAGGGGCCAGCATGGGTGATGCGCCCGTCACGGATCAGGACCAGCCCGTCGGGTTCCTCCCGCAATGCCTCCTCGGGCGGGATGAGGAAGGGATTGCCGCTGAAGGTCACGATATGGCCGCGCAGGGCGGCGCTGCCGGGCGGGGGGGCTTGGGTCATGGTCGGCTCCGTCTCCCGGCCCGCCGCGTGTCAGGGCCAGGCGCTATGAGGCGTCGCTTACGCGATAGGGTTGGGACGCATCCAGAAAGGCTGCATTAGCGCCCAGTTCATAGGAAATGACCAGCAGATAGGCAATGGCGCGCGTGATCTCGATGCGGGAGGTAATGTTGCCTTCGCCCGCTTCCAGCCTGCGCAGGCTGCGCGTGGCCCCGCGCGCCACCCGCGCCGTGCGGCCAAAGCGCCCGTAGCGGCCACTGAATTCGGACATCCGGCTCAGGAACAGTTCGATCGCGCGTTCGGCTGCGGCAGGCAGTTGCCCGCGCTCGAGCACCGTGCGCAGGCGGATGATGTTCAGCCCGATGGTCATGGCCGACAGCGTGCCCTGCAGGTAGGCCTCGATGGTGGGGGTGGGTGTGGGACCGGCGTGGCGGATCAGGCGCGAGAAGCGGTCCGTGTTCCGCCCGATCCACGACTGGGTGCGCGGCATGGGGTGGGCGGCGGCAAGGTGGCGCAGGTCATGCAGGGTGCGGTTGCGCATGCGCCAGCGTTCTTCATCGTTATTGAAGGGCAGCACGGCGCGGAAAATCAGCACCGCGAAGCCGATACTGCACAGCAGCGCGAAGGACGCGTTGAAATACGCGATCTCGTTCAGTCGCGTCTGGTTGCCCGGCCCCACAAGGTTGGGCAGGAACAGGCAGTAGGACGCCGCCGCCCCCGCCGTGGACGGGTTGCGTGCGGCAAGCCCGCCCGCGATCATGGGCAGGGCCAGGACCGCGGCCAGCATTTCGAACTCTGCCGGTCGTGGCAGGAACAGGAGCACAAGGAAGCCCGAAACCAGCACCGCCCAGCACGCCCCGCGCAGGAAGTTCATGGTGCCGACCACCGGGTTTTCACGCGTGGCGAACAGCCCGCATGTCACCGCGACCATGGTTATGAAGCCGATCCCGTTGGGCCAGGCCGTTATTTCCCATATTACGGCGGACGCGCCGATGGCCACGGCGGCGCGGATGCCGTTATACGCAGCCTCCTTGAAGTCGCGATGCGCCTCGATGCGGAAATGGAAGTGATCGCCCCGGATCTCGTGCTGGCTGGCATCGAATTCCTTAACGGCGAGTTCAAGTTCCCCCAGCAGTTCATCCAGCGCGTTATGCAGGATGCGGCAGTTCAGCAGATCGTCAATTTCTACCGAGCCATCCCGTGGGGCACCGATTTCCTGTGTCAGGGCGTCGATGATGCGCTGGCGGCATACACCGCGCAGGTCCTGCAGGTCGTGCAGGATGTGCGGGATCTCACTGTCGTTTTCCAGCCGGGGGGGCACGCCCAGCAGGAAGGTGCGGGTCAGGAGCGAGGTTTCCGTGAACTGCTCGTTACGTGTTTCCAGCGCCTTGATGCGCGCCATCATGCCCAGCCCGCGCGACAGCAGGACAGAGACCGAGGCCAGTGCCGCGCGCGCATGGTCGCCCTCATGCCCGTGGGGCCCCATCTCGACTTCACTGAACTCGATCTGGTCATTGATGCTCAGGATCGTGCCGAACAGGGCGCGCGAGCGGATGAAGGCCTCGTCATCCCCCGCCAGCAGGTTGGCGACGGCGTCGGTCGCGCTGCTCAGCGCCATCTGGATCTTCTGGCGCATGTTCCTGCGCGCGGAGGCGGCGAGGTTATGGGCGAACAGCACCGCCACCAGCGTCTCGCACGCGATTCCCAGCACGATATAGGTCGTGCGGGACATGGTGATCATGAAGATGTTGTCGGGCTGGCGCGTGGCGGCCAGGGCGATGATGGCGCAGGTATAGCCCGACAGCACCAGCGCGTAGGAACGGAAATTGCGCACCAGTGTCGCGCACATGCAGCACAGCCCGATCCACATGCTGATGGCAGGAAAGAACAGCCACGGCGCCTGTGGAAAGGAACAGACGATAATGACCGCGCTGATCGCCCCGATGCCCGTGCCGACCAGACGCCATCGCGCCTTTGACAGACTTTCCCCGCGTGAACCCTGCGCCACGATCCATACGGTCATGGCGGCCCATGGCGGGTCATCCAGTTCCATCCACATCGCGATGGTCAGCGCCATGAGGGCGGCCACCGTGGTGCGTATGGCGAAGGCCAGGGCCTCGGGCGTGGGGGCGTAGAGCCATTTCAGGCCGCTCATCCGCGCATAGCCGGGGGCACGGATGGTGGGAAAATGCTTTCCGCTAAGAATTCGGTTCAGGAAGGGAGGCAGAATATGCAGGTCTGCGGGCACGATATACGGCTTTCGGCGACAAGGGGCACCTCAATCAATAACGCATCTTGGCATTACGTAACGGTGCCGCGAGCGCATATCTGGCATCGGCTTTCCTCGTGGCGGATCAGGCGTCTGTGGGCGCAAGGTGGCTTGCGGCCAGCCGCAGGTCCGCCACGAAGCGTTCATATTCCCGTGTGCGGCTGGCCTCGTCGGGCTGGCGCAGGAGAAAGGACGGATGAACCGTGACAAGCCCGGTCGTGCCGTCCTCCAGCCCGATGGGGCGCGAGCGTTCACGCCCGATCGTAACGGTGCGGCCCAGCAGGGCGGAGGCCGCCGTGGCCCCCAGCATGACCAGCACATGCGGGCGGATGAGCCGCCGCTCGGCCGCAAGCCATGGGGCGCACGCCCTGATTTCGTCCCGGCCCGCCTTTTCATGGATGCGGCGCGTGCCACGGCGCTGGAATTTGAAGTGCTTGACCGTGTTGGTCACGTAAGCATCCTCGCGGCGGATGCCCGCTTCCTCCAGTGCGCGGTCAAAAAGCTGGCCCGCCGGGCCGACAAAGGGACGACCGGCAAGGTCTTCCTTGTCTCCGGGCTGTTCGCCCACGAACATCATGCGCGCGGTGGTCTGTCCCTCACCAAAGACCGTCTGTGTCGCGTGGCGGGCCATGGGGCAGACCAGGCAGGTTTTTGCCGCCAGCGCCACCGCGCGTAACGACGTGATCCGCTCGATGTCCAGATCCGTCACCACCGGCACGGCGGGAGGTGGCAGGCTGTTAAAGGCTATGGGTGTGGGTGCGTCCGCTGGTCCGTCAAGCAGCTTCCGGCCGTTCCAGCACAGTTCCCTGTCCGGCAGGGTAAGCCGCCATGGCGCGAGTGAGAGCTGGTAGGTGATGAAGCGCGCGTTGCTTTCCGGCGCATGGGTCCGGGCATCCAGCGTGCCGTGCCACGTGCCGCCTTCGCCTTCGGGCTGCATGAGGGAGAACAGGTTCTGGTGCAGGTGAAGGGATTCCGCACGTACGGTCTCGGCGGCTTCGTGCATGCGGGCCAGATCGGCTGCATCCGGTGCGCTATCGATAACATGGGCGAGGATCAGCCCGTAGGCGAGGGCAAAGCGGTCGGGTAGCGCGGACTGTATTACGTCCGCCGCCAGTTGCATCGTCTCGCGCGGGATGCGGAATGGTGCGGAATTCTCGCCAGATGGGGGAGGGGGCGGCGGGGCATCAGGTGTCGCGACCTGCCATGTGATCGCATCCGTCGGGACATGGCGGCCAGCCAGGTCGCGCGTGGCGGCCCGCCACCGGGCGAAGTCAAAGGGGTGGGCGAGCGTAATGACGGTGTGCGGCATGGGCGATCATTCCGGTGGGGATGGCGTAAGGCCAGCACCTGTCAGGCAAGGCCCATTGCCTGCATGCTGCGCCACATCATGTAGAATGCCACAATAAAGACCACGCAGGCAAAAAACATGCGCAGGCGTTCGGGGCGCTGGCCCATGCGGCGGGCCATGGCGGTGCCGCACAGGCTTCCCGCCACGCCACCCGCAACCAGCAGCCCCACCATGGGCAGGTCAACCATGCCCGCCATGGCGTAGCTGACGGAGGTGGTCAGGCCAAAGGCGCATACCGCCACCAGCGATGTGCCCACGGCATTGAGCATGGGCATGCCGGTAGCCGCCAGCAGGGCCGGTACGATCAGGAAGCCGCCGCCAATGCCGAAAAAACCGGAACAGAACCCGGTCAGCACCCCATACAGAATGATGGGTGCGGGGGCCGTGCGCTCGAGGCCATGCGTCGCGTCCCCTTCCTGTCGGCGGCCGCGCAGCATCAGCGCGCCGACGACAAGCATGATGAGGGCGAACAGGAAAAGCAGCCGCTGCCCGTCAATGACCTTGCCGATACTGGCGCCCAGCACGGTGCCCAGTATGCCCGCGCAGACGAATAGCCCGGCGCATTTCCACCGCACGCGCCCCGCACGGGCATGGCTGGCAAGGCTGCACAGTGCATTGATGGTGACCGCCAGCGCGCTGGTGCCGATGGCACGGTGCGGGTCCGTAATGCCAACGCCGTAAAGCAGGAGCGGCACGGCAAGGATCGACCCGCCCCCGCCAATCAGCCCCAGGGTAAAGCCGATCACGCCCCCGCTGCACAGGCCGGACAGGATGTAGGCCAGATCAGGCATGGGGCGGCATGACCGGGCGGCCCGGGGCAGGGGGCATGTGCATCAAGGGGCTGTTCCTGTTCACGGCATGAGGGATAGCTGATTGTTTATATATTTAATATATTATGTATGTATTTTATCAAGTCCCGCCGTGCTGTCCCGCAGGGCGGGGATATGGTACGCATGCGACAAGGGACCAAAAGGGGGAATGGATGGTAAATCTGCCCAGAACACGTGAAAGCGCGGATAATCTTGTGCAGCGGCTGCGCCTGCTGGCGCAGCCGCAGCGACTCATGGTGCTGGCCTGCCTGCTTGATGGCGAAAAAAGCGTGGGCCAGATCGAGGCCGGGACCGGCATAGGTCAACCGACCCTGAGCCAGCAGCTTGCGGAACTAAGGCGGGCGGAAATTGTTACAACCCGTAAGGAGGCCCGGCAGGTCATTTACAGCATTAAGGATAATATGGAGGAAATGAAAATCCGCCTGATCTGTTCCGCGTGCGACCCCGATTTCGGGGTGGAGGACCTGCAGGCGCTGCTGGATGAAAAGCCCGTGGCGGCCCCGGCCCATGCGGGTCGGGACGTGGCGGCGGCCTGCTTCGCCCGTATCCGTATGGAGGCGTGAGGGTGTATTGGCCGGGCCATTCCTGCCGGAATGGCATGCTGTTGGGGTGGAACTATTTAATACCAACCGTTCTATATAATAAAAATGGGGATTTTGAACGGTTTCCATAGAATATGCGGGGCTGTTTGAGTTGTATTTATTTAAGGTATCATATATGTCCTATGCGGCTAGTTCGTGAATGTGTCGCGACTTTCAGTTAATAGAGAGACACGGAATAACGTATGTCTGATACCGAGCAGGATTTTACATGTCTGGAACTGACGACACAGATCGTGTCGGCACATGTGTCCAATAACAGTGTCGCCGCTGATGCCCTTCCGGATCTGATACGCCATGTCTATCAGGCGCTGGCCACCGTCGGGCAGTCGGCGCAGGAAGCCCCCAAGCTCCAGCCTGCCGTGCCGGTCAAACGGTCCGTATTTCCCGACTACATCGTCTGCCTGGAAGATGGCAAAAAGCTGAAAATGCTCAAGCGCCACCTGCACAGCGCCTATGGCATGACGCCCGAGCAGTACCGCGAACGCTGGGGCCTGCCTGCCGAATACCCCATGGTTGCCCCCAATTATGCCGAACGCCGCTCCAGCCTTGCGCGTGAAATCGGGCTGGGACGCAAGATTACCGCGGCCTCGGCAGGGGAAGGTTCAGCCGGAAAGTCGGGTCGCCGCCGCAAGGGGTAAGGACGGGTCTTTCCGTTTCCCGTCCCGCCTTCGTCGTAACGGGTATCCATGATATTGCGTTGTCATGGATACTGACCCTGACATGGTTTTGCGTGCCACATCGCTTCGCCGCCAGCTTCTGTTCTGGCGGGGCGGCGCTGTGGCTTTTTTTGTTCTTGCATGCATCGTGGCCATTGCCTGCGCCCGTGGTGGCGGCTGGACGGGGCAGAAGCCGCATCTGGCGCACCTGAAGCTGGCGGGCGTGATTGGCGCCAATGAGCAGGACAATGTTGATGCCATCCAGAAAGCGGCCGATGATGCAACGGTCAAGGGGCTGCTGCTGGAAGTAAACAGCCCAGGCGGCGCGGTAACGGGGGGTGAGGTGCTGCATGACGCCGTTGCGGCTTTCGCGCGGCGCAAGCCTGTGGTCGTGTCCATGGGCAGCGTCGCGGCATCGGCGGGGTACATGGTGTCCGTGCCTGCCAACCGTATTTTTGCCAACCGCTCCACCCTGACCGGCTCGATCGGCGTTATCCTGCAATCCCCTGATGTGTCGCAGTTGCTGGACCGCGTCGGGGTGCATGTTGACGAACTGGTTTCCGGGCCGATGAAGGGGCAACCTTCCGTCGTTCAGCCGCTTTCACCGCAGGGGCGTGAGATGCTGCAGGGTGTGATAACTGATCTTTATGGATTTTTTGTCACGGTTGTTGCGGATGGGCGACACATGCCGGTGGAGCGCGTGCGGCAACTGGCCGATGGTCGCCCCTATACCGGCCAGCAAGCGCTGGGGCTTGGGCTGGTGGACCAGATCGGTTCAATGGCGGATGCCCGCCAATGGTTGCTGAAAACCGCCCACCTGCCCACCGATGCGCCGGTAACGGATATCGGCCCGGAGGCGGCGCGCCTGAACTGGCGGCACTGGATCACGGGCCTGCTGTCCGCCGTGCCAGGTGGAGAAATTCTGCTGAAGGAAAGTAGTGCGCTTGACGGGGCTGTTGCGATCTGGAAACTTTAAATTTCTTGTATAAACAAGGGGAACAGGATGACCAGATCGGAACTGATTGCCGAACTCGCTGCCGCCCGCCCCCATCTTCCCCTCAGGGAAGTGGAGCGTATCGTTCAGGTCATCTTTGCTGAAATCAGCAATGCCCTGATGCGCGGCGACCGGGTGGAACTGCGCGGCTTTGGCGCTTTTACCGTCAAGAAGCGCGACGCCCGTACCGGGCGTAACCCCAGAACGGGGGAAACCGTCTCGGTTGATGAAAAAGTGGTGCCATTTTTCAAGGCGGGCAAGGAGCTTCGTGAACGGGTCAACCAGCAGCAGCCCAAGGGGGACTGACGGCTTTCAGCTTTACCATTGCGGAAGGATGACAGGCAGGCACCACGCTGGCTTTGACCAGCGTGGCGAAATGGTTGCCTGTATCAGTGATGCCGGGCGTTGATTTCCGACAGCAGGAAGTCACGGAACACGGCCACGCGCTTGGATGTGCGCAGCTCTTCCGGATAGACGAAATAGGCATCGACCGTGGGCAGCGGCACTTCCGGCAGGATCTTGACCAGATTGGGGTACTGCGATGCCGCATAGAGCGGAATCGACCCGATGCCGATACCCGCCGCGATGGCGCCCGCCATGGCGGCGAGGCTGTTGACTTCCAGCCGCGCCGGACGACGCTCATCGGAGGGAACGCCGGTCTCGGCCAGCCAGTTGATGTGCGGCACGGGCGGGTGATAACCGCCGAACAGGACCAGCTTGTGGGCGTTCAGTTCCTCAAGCGTGCGGGGCGTGCCGTGGTCGTTCAGGTATGACTGTGACGCGTAGATCGGCAGCGGGAAGTCGGCCAGATGGCGCTGGATCAGGTCCGGCTGGCGCGGCGGGTGCATGCGCACCGCCACATCGGCTTCACGCATGCCCAGATCCAGGTCGTTATCTTCCAGGATCAGGGTGATCGAAATGTCCGGGTTGGTTTCCATGAACCGGTGCAGCCGTGGCGTAAGCCAGCAGGTGCCAAAACCCGTTGTTGTCGTGACCCGCAGCCGGCCGGCCGCCTTTTCCTTGCTTTCCGTCAGCAGGGACTGGGTCATGGCCAGCTTGGAGAAGACTTCCCGAACCGTCTGGTTCAGTGTCTCGCCCTGCTCGGTCAGGATCAGCCCCCTGGCGTGCCGGTGGAAGAGGGGAACCTGCAGGGCTTCTTCCAGTGCTGAGATCTGCCGCGAAACTGCAGACTGGCTCAGGTTAAGCACGTCACCGGCATGGGTGAAGGAACCCGCCTCGGCTACGGCATGAAATATCCGGAGTTTATCCCAGTCCACGCGTTGACTCCGCTTTGCTATCTGATTGGGGCGCGCCAAATGTTATGACACTACTTCCGCTGTGGTGAAGGAAATGTTGATGCAGGTCAAGGACTCTTCCGGCCGCTTACGCCTCCACGCCGAGGAAGCGTTCGGCCTCAAGGGCGGCCATGCAGCCGGTTCCGGCGGCGGTTACGGCCTGGCGATATATCTTGTCCTGCACGTCACCTGCGGCAAAAACTCCCGGCACTGAGGTGCGTGTGCTACCCGGTGCCGTGATGATGTAACCGTCCGTATCGATCTCCACCACATCACGGAAAATTGCGGTGTTGGGTGCGTGGCCGATGGCAACGAATACCCCATCCACATCGATATGCCGTTCTTCCCCCGTCACGCGGTCACGCAGTTCGGCGCCTGTCACCACCGGCGGCGTGCCGCTGCCGGTTATGCGCGTGACCTCGGTGTTCCAGATGACCGAGACCTTGGGGTTGGCGTGCAGCCTGTCCTGCAGGATGCGTTCCGCACGCAGCGTGCCCCGGCGGTGGATCAGGGTGACGTGGGCGGCGTGGTGGGTCAGGTACAGCGCCTCTTCCACCGCCGTATTGCCGCCGCCGATCACGGCCACGCGCTTGCCACGATAGAAAAAGCCATCACACGTGGCGCAGGCCGAGACGCCGGAGCCGCGGAATTCCTCCTCACCCGGTATGCCCAGCCATTTGGCCTGCGCACCGGTGGCGATGACGACGCTGCGCGCTTCGTACACCATGCCGGAATCGCCCGTGGCATAGAAACGCCCGGTCCCGTCGCGGCGGGTGAAGTCACATGATACGATAATGTCATCCATGAGCCGGGTGCCGACATTACGCGCCTGTTCGGCCATCTGCTCCATAAGCTCCGGCCCCTGTATCCCGTTGGCGAAGCCGGGATAGTTCTCGACATCGGTCGTGATCATGAGCTGGCCGCCGGGCTGGAGCCCGGCAACGAGAACAGGTGAGAGATCCGCGCGCGCCGCGTAGATGGCGGCGGTATAACCGGCAGGGCCCGCGCCAATGACAAGCAGATCGGTAGAACAGGTCTGGGGCATGAGATCAGAAAAACCCTATTGTCAGAATTGTCTTTGGTATGATCGTCCACTGGCGTCCGTGCAAGGGTTGGAGTAGGAAGTGCTTCATTATTGCGGCATACGGGCACGACAGATGCCTGTTTTCGAGAGATGGAACGTGCATGGCGGAGCGGATGGCTGATCTGGATGCGATTGATCGTCGTATTGTGGCCGAACTTCAGCTGGACGGACGCATGACGAATGTGGAGCTTGCCCGCCGTGTGGGCATATCCGCGCCACCGTGCCTGCGCCGCATGCGGCGGCTGGAGGAAGACCATGTCATCCGGGGCTATCATGCCGATACGGATGGCGCGCGGC
Organism: Komagataeibacter melaceti; assembly: GCF_003403295.1. Lineage (GTDB taxonomy): Bacteria > Pseudomonadota > Alphaproteobacteria > Acetobacterales > Acetobacteraceae > Komagataeibacter > Komagataeibacter melaceti. The sequence continues at coordinate 10,893 of NZ_QUWV01000142.1, forward strand.
TGGGCTGGTCGATCACGCTGTTTGCCCTGATCGGGCTGGACAGCCAGAAGGAAGCCGTGCTGAGCGCGTTCGAGGCCCAGGTCTCGACATGGCCGGAAGTGCGTGAATGTCACATGATCCGGGGCGGGGGGGACTTTCTGGTCCGGCTCGTGGCGCGCGATGCGACGCATGAGAACCTGCTGACCCGGCAACTGACGGAATCCCCGCATGTGGTACGTGTGCAGACATTGCAGACCATCCGCACTAGCCTGAACCGCCCGGGCGTGCCTGTGTGAGTAATGGATACAGTCCACGCGGGTGGCTGTATCTGCTTGCGCTGCTGGCCTGTGTACGGCTGGCGGTAGCGGCCTTCCTGCCGCTTTCCCCTGATGAAGCATATTACCGGCTATGGGCGCTTGCCCCTGCTGCCGGGTATCTTGACCATCCGCCCATGGTGGCGGTGTGGATACGGCTGGGCATGCTGTGCGCGGGCGATAATGCCCTTGGCGTCAGGCTGTTCGGGGTTCTGTGCGGAATTGGCCAGACCTTTTTTCTGATAGGGGTGGTGCGTGACCTGCTGCCCGGTGTCGCCCCGCGTCTGGCATGGCGGGCGGGTATGCTGTTGCAGGCGACATTGACGCTGGCAATTCAGTCAGTTGTGATAACACCGGATGCACCGGTGCTGTTCTTCATTTCCATGCTGCTCTGGGCCATGGGACGGATCGTGACGGGGGGTGGACGGCGCTGGTGGCTGGTGGCGGGGCTGGTCGCGGGGCTGGCTTGTGACAGTAAATACACCGCCATCCTGCCTATTGGCGGGATCGTGCTCTGGCTCGGGCTGGGCC
>NZ_QUWV01000143.1 GCF_003403295.1 Komagataeibacter melaceti
CGTGCGTTTCCGCCCCATGACGCTGCCCGACCGCTTCATCGACCACAACACCCAGGCCGCGCAGTACCATGAGGCCGGGCTTGATGCCCCCGCCATTGTCGCGACCGCACTGTCTGCCCTGGGCGTGCCGCAGACAAGACAGATGGCCTGAAGGCCGGAACGGGCACCGCGCATGGCAAAACGTCGAGTCGATCAGATGCTGGTGGACCGGGGGCTGGTGGAAACCCGCACGCGTGCGCAGGCGCTCATCATGGCCGGTCAGGTCTATACATCCGACCGGCGCATCGCCAAGGCGGGTGACCAGATACCCGAGGATGCACCGCTGACCCTCAAGGGGCAGGACCACCCGTGGGTGTCACGCGGGGGGATCAAGCTGGCACATGGGCTGGAACATTTCGGCCTATCGCCTGCGGGCCTGACCTGTCTGGATGTCGGTGCATCCACCGGCGGCTTTACCGACGTGCTGCTGCATGAAGGCGCACGGAAGGTCTATGCCGTTGATGTGGGCCACGGCCAGCTTGCATGGAAACTGCGCAGCAACACCGAACAGGTTGTCGTGCTGGAAAAATGCAACGCCCGCGCGCTGGACACCACCCTCATTCCCGAACCCATTCAGGCGCTGGTATGTGACGCAAGCTTCATCGGGCTGCGCACGGTGCTGCCTGCCGGGCTGGAGCTGTGCGTGCCGGGCGCATGGGCGATTGCGCTGATCAAGCCGCAGTTCGAGGCCGGGCGGGACGCGGTTGGCGCAAAGGGCGTGGTGCGCGACCCGGCCGTGCATGAAGCGGTATGCGAGATGATCGGCCAGTGGTGGTCCACCCTGCCGGGCTGGCGCGTGCTGGGCATCGACCCCAGCCCCATTACCGGCCCCGAAGGCAACCGGGAATTCCTGATCGCCGCGCGCAAGGACGGCTGATCGGCGGTCGCATCCGGCCCCCCGCCTGTGATACACAGGCGGGAACATGGGGAAGGTGCTTCCCCTTCCCCCTGAAATGACATGAAGAACATAGGCAGCCCCGCGATGTCCGCAGCCCCCGCAATTCCGCCTACCCTGTCACGCGACGGGATGGCGGCCGCGCTCCTGAATGATGAGGAACGCACGCGCATCCGCGCCAAGTCGGCCCAGTTCGCGCCCCCCACCGCCGCCCTGCCCGATGGCAGGCGCGACCTAGTGGGGCTGTCGCGTGAGGAACTGACGGACATCATGGTGGAAATTGGTGAAAAGCCATTTCGCACCAAGCAGTTGTGGCACTGGATCTACCATCAGGGCGTGACCGACTTCTCACGCATGAGTTCCATCGCCCGCCCGTTGCAGGAAAAACTGGCCGAACGCTTCATCGTCGGACGTCCCGGCGTGGTGACGGAGCAGACGTCGCAGGATTCTACGCGCAAGTTCCTGTTCCGCTTCCGCGACGGGCAGGAAGCCGAGACCGTGTACATCCCCGACCGGCAGGAAGACCGGGGGGCCGTGTGCATCTCGTCGCAGGTGGGCTGTACGCTGTCATGCACCTTCTGCCACACCGGCACGCAGGCGCTGGTGCGCAACCTGGGTGCTGCCGAGATCGTGGGGCAGTTCATGGCCGCGCGCGACAGCTATGGCGAATGGCCCAGCCCGAAGGGGGAGACGCCGCGCCTACTCTCGACCATCGTGCTGATGGGCATGGGCGAGCCGCTGTACAATTACGATAACGTGGCCAAGGCCATGCGCATCATCATGGATGGTGAGGGGATCGGGCTTTCGCGCCGTCGCATCACGCTGTCCACATCCGGCGTGGTGCCGATGATGGACCAGTGCGGGGCGGAACTGGGCATCAACCTGGCCGTGTCGCTGCATGCCGTGCGTGATGACCTACGTGACGAGATCGTGCCGCTCAACCGCAAATATCCCATCCGTGAAGTGATTGCCGCATGCCGCCGCTATCCCGCCGCCAGCAATGCGCGCCGCATCACGTTCGAATACATCATGCTGCGCGACATCAATGATAGCGAGGCCGACGCCCGTGAACTGGTGCGCCTGATTTCGGGCATTCCGGCCAAGGTGAACCTGATCCCGTTCAACCCGTGGCCCGGCAGCAGCTACCGCCCCTCCACCCGCGAACAGCTTGAGCGGTTTGCGAAAATCGTGATGGATGCGGGCTTTGCCTCCCCCATCCGCATGCCGCGCGGGCGCGACATCCTTGCGGCATGCGGGCAGCTTCGCACCGAAAGCCAGCGCCTGCGCCGCGCCGCGCGCGAGGATGCCGCCACCGATACGGTGGAATGACGTAAAAATCCCCCTTCACTTCTGGTCGCGCGCGCCACGGGATGCTACGAGGGCATGCCGTCGGCTTGCCGGCATATTATTGTCAAAAGTTCTTTCGACAGGAGACTTCTCCCCATGGCCGCCAAGGATGTCAGGAAGGTCGTGCTCGCATATTCGGGCGGTCTTGATACTTCCGTGATTCTGCGCTGGTTGCAGACCACCTATAACTGCGAGGTCGTGACCTTTACGGCTGACCTTGGCCAGGGCGAGGAACTGGAACCCGCCCGCCGCAAGGCCGAAATGTTTGGCGTGAAGGAAATCTTTGTCGAGGACCTGCGCGAAACCTTCGTCAAGGACTTCGTCTTCCCCATGTTCCGCGCCAATGCGCTGTACGAGGGGCAGTACCTGCTGGGCACGTCCATCGCCCGCCCGCTGATCGCCCAGCGCCAGATCGAGATTGCCGAACAGGTCGGCGCCGATGCCGTGGCCCATGGCGCCACCGGCAAGGGCAACGACCAGGTCCGTTTTGAACTGGCCTATTACGCGCTCAAGCCCGACATCACGGTCATCGCGCCGTGGCGTGAATGGGACCTGACCTCGCGCACGCGCCTGCTCGCCTTTGCCGAGGAACACCAGATCCCCATCGCCAAGGACAAGCGCGGCGAAGCCCCGTTCTCGGTCGATGCGAACCTGCTGCACTCCTCCTCCGAAGGAAAGCTGCTGGAAGACCCGGCGGTCGGCCCCGAGGAAATCGTGTTCCAGCGTACCATCTCCCCCGAGGCCGCGCCGGACAAGGCCACCGAAATCACCATCGATTTCGTCTCGGGCGATCCGGTTGCGATCAATGGCGTGGCCATGTCCCCCGCCACCCTGCTGACCCGCCTGAACGAACTGGGCCGCGATAACGGCATTGGCCGCCTTGACCTGGTGGAAAACCGTTTTGTGGGCATGAAGTCGCGCGGCATTTACGAAACGCCGGGCGGCACGATCCTGCTGAGCGCGCACCGCAGCATCGAGAGCATCACGCTCGACCGCGAGGCCATGCACCTCAAGGACAGCCTGATGCCGCGCTATGCCGAGATCATCTATAACGGCCTGTGGTTCTCGCCCGAGCGGCGGATGCTTCAGGCGCTGATCGACCAGAGCCAGCATTCCGTGACCGGCCGCGTGCGGCTGAAGCTGTACAAGGGCAACGTGATCTGCGTAGGTCGTGAAAGCCCCAACAGCCTGTATGACACCCGTGTCGTCACGTTCGAGGATGACGAGGGCGCATACAACCAGGCCGACGCGCAGGGCTTCATCCGCCTCAACGCACTGCGCCTGCGGCTGGGTGCGAAGATCGGCCGCCGTGGTGGCGCGCTCTGATTCCGTCGTCTTCCCTTCCTTCCCAACTTCTGGCCGAGGTGTCATGAAACGTTCTTCGCGTGTCATTCCCCTTCTTCTCGCGGCTGCCCTGGCCATGCCACTGGCGGCGTGCGGCGGCGCGAAACAGGATGATCAGCCGGAGCTGACGCCCGCGCAGTTCATGGACAACGTGCGCAAGCAGTCCGGCGTGCAGACCCTGCCCGACGGGCTGGCCTACAAGGTCCTGAAGTCCGGGCCGAAAGACGGGGCACAGCCGACCATCAATGACAGTGTCATGGTCATCTACGAAGGGCGGCTGCCCGATGGCGGCATCTTTGACAGCTCCGACCAGCATGGCCATGGCGCATACATGCAGATGCCGCTGGAAATGGTGATCAAGGGTTGGCAGGAAGCCGTGCCCATGATGCATGTCGGTGATACGTGGATGCTGTACGTGCCGCCTGAACTGGGTTACGGGCATAAATCCATGGGCATCATCCAGCCCGACAGCCCGCTTATTTTCAAGATCCAGCTTCTGGGCGTATCCCGCTCCGGCCATTAAGCCTTCAAAAGCCATTCATCCCATGGGTGAATGGCTTTTTTACTGCATGACACGGGTCGGATAGCGCCCGACCGGCGGGACAAGGACGGGGCATGGCGGGGCGCGCCCGATGACACGGCTGCGCCCTGCCCCAACTTATTACCTGTCCTGACCGGCCCCCATCTTGACCACCATGGGCAAAAAAACGGAAAACGCTTTTCATGAAACGCCTATTTTCCGGCATTCAGCCGACCGGTATCCCGCAACTTGGCAATTACCTGGGTGCGATACGCAACTGGGTTGCCCTACAGCGCGATCATGAATGTATTTTCTGCTTGGTGGACATGCACGCCATCACCACATGGCAGGAGCCCCGGACCCTGCGCCAGCAGACCCTGGCGCAGGCCGCCGTCCTTCTGGCATCGGGCATTGATGTGGAACGCCACATCCTGTTCAACCAGTCCGCCGTCAGCGCGCATGCGCGGCTGGGGTGGATATTCAACTGTGTCGCGCGCATCGGCTGGCTCAACCGCATGACGCAGTTCAAGGACAAGGCAGGCAAGGACCGGGAGAAACATTCCGCCGGGCTGTATGTCTATCCTGACCTGATGGCTGCCGACATCCTGGCGTACAAGGCCACGGTCGTGCCGGTGGGCGATGACCAGAAGCAGCACCTTGAACTGACCAACGACATTGCCCAGAAATTCAACCACGACTACGGGACCGAGTTCTTCCCGCAGGTTGATGCCCTGATCCCGCCGCAGGGCGCGCGCGTGATGAGCCTGCGCGATGGCAGCAAGAAAATGTCCAAATCCGATCCCTCCGCCCAGAGCCGGATCGAGATGACGGATGATGCCGATGCCATCGCGCTCAAGATCAAGCGCGCCAAGAGCGATTCCGAACCCCTGCCTTCTGACGAGGCAGGGCTTGAAAACCGCCCCGAGGCCCGCAACCTTGTCACCATATATGCCACCCTGTCGGGTGAGAGCGTGGGCGATGTGCTGGCCCGCTTTGGCGGCCAGGGTTTCGGGCCGTTCAAGACGGCGCTGACCGAGGTGGTGGTCAATGCCGTCACCCCCATCGCATCGGAAACGGAACGCCTGCTGAAGGAACCCGGCTTCCTGTGTGATACACTGCGCGCGGGCGCACGACGCGCCAACGAAATCGCGGAACCCATCGTATCGGAAGCGGAGTCTCTGGTCGGCTTCCTGAAATAGGCATGAAAGGCGGCGCCATGCGCCAGGCATTGCACAACCTTCAGGTTACGACCCGTGGCAAGGGGCTGGTCCCCATTGACCGGCCCGTACTGGACTGGGTGCGGCAGAGCGGGATTGAAACCGGGCTGCTGACCCTGTGGTGCCGCCACACCTCCGCCTCGCTTACGGTGCAGGAAAATGCCGATCCCACGGTGCGGGAGGATATCGAACGCTATTTCGAATCCCTCGTGCCTGAAAACGGGCGCTACATCCATGAAGATGAAGGCCCGGACGACATGCCCGCCCACCTGCGCACGATGCTGACCAATACGCAGCTTTCCATACCCGTGGCGGATGGCCGGCCCGTTCTGGGCACGTGGCAGGGGCTGTACCTGTTTGAGCATCGCCGCCGCCCCCACCGGCGCGAGATCGTGCTGCACCTGATTGGTGAGTGACCCCGCGCCGGGCGCGCGCTAGCCGCCATTCAGTATGGCGGCGTGATGCGCGATATGGTCGGCAACGAAGGTCTGGATGAACCAGTAGGAATGATCGTACCCGGCATGCAGGCGCAGCGCCAGTTTCTGGCCCGCCTGCCGTGCCGCATTCTCGAACAGTTCCGGGCGGAGCTGCTCGCGCAGGAACTGGTCCGCCTCGCCCTGGTCGATCAGGATTTCGGTCGGGTGAGTATGACCTGCCTCAAGCAGGCATGTCGCATCCTGCGCCGCCCATGTCGCACGGTCGGAACCAAGATAGGCGGAAAACGCTTTTTCCCCCCACGGCACGACGGCAGGATGACAGATGGGGGCGAAAGCCGAGACCGACTTCCACGCCTGCGGCGCACGCAGCGCATGCACCAGCGCGCCATGCCCGCCCATGGAATGGCCCATTATGCCGCGCCGCGTGTCATCAACCGCAAAACAGGTCCGTACCAGCTCCGGCAGTTCGTGGCTGATATAGCTGCCCATGCGGTAATGCGCGCGCCACGGCTCACGCGTGGCGTCAAGGTAGAAGCCCGCGCCGCTGCCAAGGTCATAGGCATCATCTTCCCCCGCAACACCCGCGCCGCGCGGTGAAGTATCGGGAGCGACCAGCGCCAGACCATGCCGGGCGGCAAAGCGCACGGCGTTGGATTTGATGAGGAACGTCTCCTCCGTGCAGGTCAGGCCCGCCAGTACGAACAGTACCGGCACCTTTTTCCCCGCCAGCGCACGCTCGGGCAGGAACACGCCAAAGCGCGCCTCCAGCCCGAGCGTGGCGGAAGGATGGCTGTAAAAGCCAACCCGACCGCCACAGCTTGCATGTTCCTCACGCGTGGTGATGGCTGTACCGTTCATGTGCTCAGAACTCGACAACCGTGCGGATGCTCTCGCCCTTCGCCATCATGTCGAACCCTTCATTGATGCGCTCAAGCGGCAGCTTGTGGGTAATCAGGCTGTCGATGTCGATTCGGTTTTCCATGAACCAGTCCACGATCTTCGGCACGTCGGTCCGCCCCCGCGCACCACCGAAAGCCGAACCGATCCACCGCCGCCCGGTCACGAGCTGGAAGGGGCGCGTGCTGATTTCCTGCCCCGCGCCCGCAACGCCGATAATGGTCGAGACACCCCAGCCACGATGGGCACATTCCAGCGCCTGGCGCATGAGCGTGGGATTGCCCACACATTCGAAGGAGTAATCCACCCCGCCGCCGGTCAGTTCCACGATATGGCCGACCAGATCCCCATTGGGGCCAAGGTCTTTGGGATTGATGAAATCGGTCAGGCCGAATTTGCGGGCAATGGCCTCGCGCTCGGGGTTGATGTCGATGCCGATGATACGGTCGGCCCCGACCATTTTCGCGCCCTGGATCACGTTCAGCCCGATCCCGCCCAGACCAAACACCGCAACCGTGCTGCCAGCTTCGACCTTGGCGGTGAACAGCACGGCGCCGATGCCGGTGGTCACGCCGCAGCCGATGTAGAACACCTTGTCAAACGGGGCGTCGGGCCGGATTTTCGCCAGCGCGATTTCGGGCAGGACGGTATAGTTCGCGAAGGTGGAACAGCCCATGTAGTGATGGATCGGCTGCCCCTTGAACGAAAAGCGCGACGTGCCATCGGGCATGAGCCCCTTGCCCTGCGTGGTGCGGATGGCGGTGCACAGGTTGGTCTTGCGCGACAGGCAGGACTTGCACTCCCGACATTCGGGCGTGTAGAGCGGGATCACATGGTCACCGGGGCGCAGGTGGCGCACGCCGGGACCGACCTCCCTGACCACGCCCGCGCCTTCATGGCCCAGAATGGCGGGGAACAGCCCCTCCGGGTCGGCACCGGACAGGGTGAACTTGTCGGTATGACACAGGCCGGTGGCCTTGATTTCGACCAGAACCTCCCCCTCACGGGGGCCTTCAAGCTGAACCGTCTCGATTTCCAGCGGTTTGCCGGCTTCAAAAGCCACGGCTGCCCTTACATCCATAACCAGTCTTTCCCTGAATTCGTTTGCAGGCCGGTGGGCCCACACCATTTCGTTACGATTAAGGGCATTGGAGGGCATGTCGTCAATGCCGCCAGAGCCTTACCCACCCATATGCCGCTTCAATGACAAATCATGCCATGGCCCCGCGCGCATGCCCGCAGGCCGGTATGGATATGGTATGCAGCACTGACAGGGGGCCGGTTACGGGCCCCATGGGTCCAACATCTTTGCCGGGAACACCATATGGTCATTGATCGCAGGATTGGCTTGTGGATCCTGATGCGTGAGAGCCTGCTCTCCCTGCTGCTTTTATGTGCGTGGGATGTGATCGTGGTGGTCATGTTCCAGGTTTTCCATCAGGACTGGATGGAACAGCCCGCCCTGCCCGTCTCCCTCATCGGGTCGGCGCTGGTGCTGTTCATGAGCTTTCGCAACAACAGCGCCTATAACCGCTGGTGGGAAGGGCGCACCCTGTGGGGCGCGGTCACCAACAACAGCCGCTCCTTCGCCCGGCAGGCGGGCACGATCCTGCGCGGCTGCCCCGATCTGGCCCGCGCCATGGCGGCCTACCCCTATGCGCTGCGCGGGGCGCTGGCGCGGGTGGATGCGAGCGAGGACATCATGCGCCTGCTGCCCGATTCCATGAAGCCGGGCATTGAAGGCCGCGCGAACATTCCCGCCGCCATCCTGTTCCAGATCGGGCTGCGGGTGGATGCCGAATCACGCAGGCTGGGCATTGATGGCGCATTGCAGGGACAGATCGACCGCATCCTGTCGGACATGAGCAATGCGCAGGGCGGGCTGGAACGCATCCGCAACACGCCGCTGGCCATCCAGTTTTCCGTCCTGCCCAAGGTGGTCGCGGTGGTGTTCTGCATCATCCTGCCACTTTCCATGGTGCAGACGCTGGGGTGGATCACGCCGCTGGGGTCATCTCTGGTGGGGCTGCTGTTCGTTGCACTCGACAAGATCGGCAACGACCTTCAGGACCCGTTCAGCATGACCCCCCATGGCATGCCCATGCTGACCATCTCGCGCACCATCGAGATCGACCTGCTCCAATCCTGCGGCCTGCCCGCCCCCGCGCCACTGGCGCCCGTACGGGGCGTGCAGGGCTGATACGGGATCAGTGGATGATGCCGCCCGGGTGCCGGCGGGAAGGGATCAAGACAGAAGGGGGAATTTATGCTATACTGCCTCCATGAGCATGTTCAGAACTACCCAGAAGGGCACTGTGACCGATGCGATGGCCCGGACGGCCGCGGCCACCACGGCAGCCGAAGCAAAGTCCAGCAACACCGTGAAAGACGAAGATCCATTCCGTGAGGGCGATGCCATCGTCTATGCGGCGCACGGGGTCGGGCGTGTTGACCGGATCGGCGTTGACGAAATTGCCGGGACGAAGCTGGAAATGATCCAGATCTCCTTTCCCGGCAACCAGATGACGCTGCGCATCCCCCTGTCCAAGGCGCGCAAGTCGGGCCTGCGCAAGATCGTCTCGCGTGAGATCGTGGACAAGGCGATGGCCATCATCAAGGGCAAGCCGCATGTCAGCCGTGGCATGTGGGCCCGCCGCGCCGTCGCGTATCAGGAAAAGATCAATTCGGGCGATCTGGTCCAGATTGCCGAAGTCCTGCGCGACCTGCGCCGCAACGTGGACAGCCTTGACGGCAGCTTCAGTGAGCGCAAGCTGTTTGAGGCGGCACAGGAACGCTTCGTGGCGGAAGTTGCCGTGCTGGAAGGCAAGGAACCGACCGAAGTGCTCGAAAAGCTGACCGAGGTCATGAAAGCGGCCTGATCCCCGCCTTCCGGCCCCCTGACCCACCCTGCCCGCCGGCCCCTGTGCCGGCGGTTTTGCTATGGGCAGGGCGCACACCCGCGTACCC
>NZ_QUWV01000144.1 GCF_003403295.1 Komagataeibacter melaceti
GGGGGGGGGGGGGGGGGGGCGCCATGAGCAAGGCGGCGTCAGCCGCCCGACCGCGTAGCGGTCGACGTACGCCAAGGCGAATAGCCTTGGCGCGTACGGCCTGTACGGTACGCCCCGTGACGTGCGCGATAAATTTAACCGCGACCTGCGTCGGGTACCTTAACATAACGTACCGCTCTTCATCCGCGCTCCAGCGCGGTGTCCGGCCGACCTTTCCATTTTCAGGGAACCTGCCGTCCGTCCCCGTTCGCACCGTAGGGGCGGGGGAGCCGATAAATACAGGAGTTAAATAGTCCTGATAAAAACGGGAAAATGCGCTTCCTGTTATTAGTGAAGACCGCACAAGAACCCTCCTGACCTGCAATCAGTATTGAATATATTTGTTACATTACACCGCGAATGGCAGCTTTGCACGCATAATCAACCATTCCCCCGATATTTCTAAGTAATGTGGGCCTACCGAAAGATGTAGGTATATTCACGGTTTGGCCTTCGGAATACCTCACGGCGTACCTGCCATGTACTTTCCGCATGGGTGCAGCACGCACATTCCGGCCGGATACATTTGCGTCGGCACCGATGGCAAAGTCCGCACCCACAACCGTCAGACCTATCCTCATAACGATAACGTCTGTCGGAGCCAGTCATGGAAGATAAGGAAGGTCGTGTTGTCACGGATCGTATGCCGCAATGGCTGGACGCCGCGCGCGCCCGCTCGGTTCTCGGGCGCGGGTGGTATGGGGAAGCGGCCGCCGAAGATAACGGTGGCGGCGAGCAGCCCCGGTCCACGGCGCAGGGAGCGGCTACGTGAAACGCACCTTATATGCCTGCGTGATGGTGACGGCCTGCCTCGGATACGATGCCAGTGCGGTCGCCGCGAGTTCCCAGGGGTGCGAGGCGCTGATCCAGTCCGCCGCGACCGGCATGGCCGCGCAGATGAGTGCTGATGACGCCACCATCAAGCTTCCCAAGTCCGTCACGAAGTTTACCTGCCTGGGCAACTTCTTCAGCGGCGTCGGGCTCGATATCCTGACGAACGGCATCAACATTGCCTCGATCGCGCAGGCGGCCATGGGAAAAATCTGCGCTGAACTCACGTCGGCCTGGGAAGATATGGAAGGGGCGGCCCAGTGCGGCCTGACCGTGACCGGGCTCGATACCAATTTCAATCTCGGACTTGGCGCCGGTTCATTCTGTCCCTCGCTGAATTTCGGGGGCGGCGGCGATGCGCTGATCAGCGCGTCAACGAATACCAACGGCCACAGTTCATGGGATGTGACCGGAGATACCCAGTTGCCTGACGGTTATACGCTCCAGCTCATGGGGGAAAGCACCGGCATTTCCCAGATTACCCAATGATGGGCCGCACGCCATGGCGGGGCCGCCTGATCGTCATCGTCATCATATCGTTCATGGCGGGCAGCATGGCCGCGCCCCGTCCGGCCTATGCGCTTTTCGGGCTTGATGTCGGGCCGATCGTCGCCGCGATCACCACCATGCAGGGGGCAATGAACACGGTCATCACAACCACCCGGACGGTTCTGAACGAGACGCTCGGGCTGATTAACATGTCCCTTGGCAGTGGCTTTACCCAGATCAGCAATTATCTCAAGGCGCAGATCGGTGCGCAGGAACAGATCGCAGACGCGAATAACATGGTGCAGGCCAGGCTGGCCCGTGACGTACGTAACGCAACCATTCGCGACAACCATGCCGTAAACCGCCAGGACTGCCTAAATCTTGAAGGGGGCCAGTCGACCGTTGTCGCGGCGCATAATGCGATGGAAGTCGCAGCGGCCCTCGATGGCGCGAAGGACAGCCGCACCCGTGCCGCCCGCGACACGCCTTCATGGGCTGGGGCTGGTCAGGCGTCTCAGGCGAATAACACCCACCATTTCTCGAAGTACTGCGATGACGCCGAAGCCGAGGCCGGGATCTGCTCCCTGGCGACCAGCGACCTCAAGGCGGCTGACCAGAGTGCGTCCAGCCTCCTGACGCCTCCCGTCTATGCCGACCAGACGGCGATCGACAAGGCCAATGATTTCGAGACCACGCTGATCCAGCCGGTCGCACCCGCTGCGCTTCGTGGCAGCGCGCTGACGACAACCGAGGGGCAGCAGGCCCTGCCGGGACGTCGCTCCTACAGTGCAGCGATTTCGCTGGCGCACAAGATCGGTGATGACGTGCTGAGCTGGCACGCGGGAACAGTAACCCTTTCCGCGGCCCAGAAAGCCGAGGCCCAACGCGAAGGGATTACCCAGACCGATACCGGAAGCCAGTTCGAAGCCACGGAACTGGAGGTCAACCGGAAATACTCGGGCACCGACTGGCAGGCCGACCTGCAGGCCATGCCGAGCGAAAAGTCGGTGCTCGTGCAGATCGCCCTCCTGGATGCGCAACGCAACTGGCTGCTCTGGCAGCAGCTCAAGCTCGACCACAGCCGTGCCCTGGCCGAGGCCACGCGCCTCTCCATTGCGGCGGAACAGCGCAGGCCCCGGGCCTCCCCGATGCCTGTCCCGTCAACCTCCAACAACTGAGGAACATATGTCCGATACGGTGACGCCACAGAGTTTCATAGGAACGGCCCTCGCCAGTCTGGACGCGCAGCAGCGCGCCATTCCGGAAAGCGAGCGCGGCCTCGCAAAAGACCTTGAAGACCTACAGAAACGTCTCGCCGAAAACCCGGCCCTGGAGAACGATCCACGCTTCTGCACGCAGGTCGCATGGCTCATGCAGGACTGGCAGAAATTCAGCGGGACAGGTCAGGCCCCGGCTGTCTCACCCATCCTTGCGGCGGGTATGGCGCAGCTTGCATCCACCTATCCGGGGTTGGAAAACCCGCAGGTCAGGGCAGCGGTGGAACAGACGGGAGGGCTGCATGACCGGCAACTGATTGCCGACATCCGGTCGGTGGCAATGGAAACCGCCGGGATGACGCCCGAACAGCAGACCTCCTTCATGGCGCGCATGGCGGCCGACCATCTTGTGCAGAGGGTGCAGGCCGCACTTGGGCAGCCCGCAATGGCACATGAAGCCGCTCCGCACCCCGTCCCGCCGAAACCCGCTCCTGAAGTGGTGGTTGAGCCGCCGCAACAGACGCGTCCAACCCCGGAGACGGCCCCAGAACCAGCACCTTCTTCAGCAGAACCGCTCCCGCCGGAAGCGGGTGATCCGGGCTTTGCCCCGTCGTCCACAGAGGCAGCAGCTGCACAGGATTCCGTCCCGGAGCCCGAAGGGCGGGCCACACCACAGGAAACCCGCGACGAGCCGACGCGTGGCGACGAAAATGATGTTCCGCGTAACCACGAAAACCAGCCCCCTTCGTCCACTCAGGAAGTTGAAGACACTCCGCGTGCCACGGATACAAAAACGGCGCACGAAACGGAAGCTGCACCGCCTTCATCCGCGCTCAACAGCGAAAAAATGCCCGATGCTCCTCAGTCCAATCGGTCGTCACCAAGTCCGGAACAGTCACAAACGCAGCCATCCCCCGCGCCACAGAATAAGCCACAACAGGCGCCCGCTACGGTTCCCTCACCGGTCTCTGGCGTGAAGGAATGGGCAAATAACTTCATGGGCAAAAAAGACGAGCGTCGCGTCAACAAATTCGTCAACCGCACCGCCGAAGCCGTGGAGGCCGTGCGGGACAAGATCGGGAACCTGCGCCGGGAAGAACCCGTCTTCTTTGAAAGTATTGAAGCCGCGGCCCGGAAAAGCGGTCAGCCGGTGCGCGAGGTGATCGCGGGCATGACGTCCGACGGCCCCTACGCCAACCTGCGCAAGCAATATGATGCGATCGTCCAGCGTAATCCGAACTTTATGGCAGCCAGTCGGGAACTCATGCAGGCGGGGACCAACCTGCGAACCACTGTCAGGCGGCTGGAGACCGAAGCACGTGAGCGCGGGGCATCAGACAAGGAGCCGGTCATCGAGGCCATGCGGAGTGTCGGGGGCGTGGGTCTCGAACTCGAAAAAATCCCTGGAGAATATCCGGGAAAAAACTTTCTCCAGCAGGTGGGGGAGATGGTCGAGCGACTGGCGAACAAGTTTCGTGAATTCTTCGAACATACCTTCGGCCAGCGGCGTGAGCGCGACAACAGTCCGTCTATGGAGCGCTAACCGATGATCCACACACGTCTGCGTCTGGTCGGCCTGTGCGTGCCGGCCACGTTCCTGCTCGTGATGGGATGCATGTTCCTGTCAGGGGTCGCTCACGCCGATACGACGGCATCCAATGTGACATGGAGCGACCTAGCCGCCGGGGATGACTGGACCGGGCGTGTGCTGGACAGCATTTTTCCGATGACCGGCTCCACACAGACCGCGACGGGAACGATGCTCTCGTATTTTTCCGCCTATGTCATGCTGATCGTCGCGGCATGGATCTCGTATGCCACCGTCATCCAGATTCACCGTACCGCCGAGAGCGGCAAGATATTTTCGGCCAGCTTCAACGGGTGGGTTCCGGTACGTGTGGCAATGGCCCTCATCATGATGAGCCCTGTCACCGCCCTTGGCGGATTTTCCACCGGGCAGAACATGATTCTGGTGCTCTCCAAATCCGCCATAGGCATGGCGAGAAACCTGCAGAACATCGCGATAAACGCCGTGGGTCCGGATGCCCTGCCTCTGGCGGAACCCATGGCGCCCTCTACCCGTGAAATCATCTTCAGCGTGATGGCGAGTGAACTCTGTCGCGCCATCGTCAACAAGGCATCGAACAACAGCAACATGCTCCCCGCGCCCGAGGTTCACGATGACGGCGCAGGAACGGTCACCCTCTCCTACGATCTGGCCGCGAATGAGCATAC
Source organism: Komagataeibacter melaceti (assembly GCF_003403295.1). Classification (GTDB taxonomy): domain Bacteria; phylum Pseudomonadota; class Alphaproteobacteria; order Acetobacterales; family Acetobacteraceae; genus Komagataeibacter; species Komagataeibacter melaceti. The sequence continues at coordinate 4,812 of NZ_QUWV01000144.1, forward strand.
GGCTGCCGCACCCTGCGGCAGCATCGTTCTGTACCTGCCACGGTCTAACGCCGGAATATCGTCTTCGGTCCTGGCGCCTTATGTTAATCTGTCTGGCCTCGCACCACGGGAGCGGCAGGCGCTGACTGACCTTGTCGGCAGGATTCGTGGCCCGGTACAGATATTGGCTGAGACGCTCTGGCAGACCCGGGATGTTTCAGCGCTCAGGTCGCTTGACGCCATCTTGACCGTAAATGCGGCGTCCTATTCCGACGCGCTGTATACGATCGCGTCGAGCGCAGTGTCTACCATACGTTCTGCCGCAAGCGGATCGGGTACGGATGCCGGGGTTACGGCGCTGCATAATCTCGGTTGGAGCGGGCTGGGAGCCTACTATCTGGAGATTGCCAGCCTGAACTCGGAGATCCTCGCTTTCTCGTCCCTCAAGCCAACCATCACCGCCCCCTCGTGGACGGGTCTGGGATGGTATCTTTCCGATGACATAGATCCGTTCGCACAGGCAATTGGCAACTACCTCGCCCAGCAGGAAGACACCATCATCACCGCAGACCAGGCCAGCGCACCCTACGGCGCTACGCGCATGTTTTCCCGGGGGCGGATCGGCAGTACGCCGGGCTCGCTGCTAACACAGATCACCCGCGCGGTGGGAATCAACGAGGATGTCTTTAACCTCATCCTGAACGAAATGATCGCGCCAAGTTCGGGTGTGGATAGCAGTCATCCCGTTAGGGGTGGCGGGTCCGGCTGGACCGATCCCCTGGCGGGCATGATTACGCTGGGGCACCTGCTGATCCATATTGCCCTGACCATCATTGGCGTGGTCGCCATCGGTTCCAGTAAAACCGCGTCTGCGGTGTCTGCCGTGGCCGGAGTTATGACCGCCAATCCCGCACAGGCGGCCGCCAGCGCATCGGCTGTCGTTTTCAGCGGCGCAATCAGTTCGCTCCTGACCCCGATTTTTGCAGGGGCTTTCATGCTTCTGGTGCCAGGCATCACACTGGCCTACATCCTGCCGATGACCCCCTATCTGTACTGGATTGCAGGCGTGGCCGGATGGCTGATCCTTGTGATCGAGGCGGTCATAGCTGTTCCATTATGGATGCTCGCGCATATGGTGTTCGAGGGAGAGGGCCTGCATGGCAAGGGCATCCGGGGATATGAGGTGTTGTTCACCATCATCTTCCGGCCCTCCATGATGGTGATTGGCCTGATCCTGAGCTACACGATCTTCTCCGCGATGTCGTGGCTCCTGATGAAAAGCTTCTCGATAGCGACCAGCTTCGTCTTCGCGCAGGGTGACGTGGTGGACAACTTCATCGCCATTGTGGTGATGCTCGCCATGTACGTCACCACGGAAATGACGTTTGCGGTCATGTCGTTTCGCCTGATTTCCACCCTGCCGCATCATCTGCCGTCCATGGCAGGAATGAACACGATGAGCCGTGTCGATAGCGACAGCTTCTCAAATGGCGCTACGCAGCCTCTGAGGCCACATATGGAAAAGGGCGTCGCCCTGGCGGAGCAGAGCATTGGCGGCCCTGCCGGTATGGAAAAAGGTTCGCAAGGCCCTGCTGGCGCGCCCGGCAAGAACGGCGTAGATTCAACTACACAGTCCCACCTTATGGTTGCCGGTCGCGAGGAAGGATGAGCTAAATGAGTACTTTTCTTGAATATAATCAGCTTAACCGGATCCGTCTGGCAGCGGAGCGTATGGCCGATGGCACGATTTCGGTCGAGGACTACAATGCCGTGGTGCGACAGAATGGGGCGTTGCAGCAGGAGGTCATGCAGCTTCGAGAAGATGTTGAACATTGGAAGAGCGAAACCGAGAAATTTAAAAAAGACCGTGACAAATTTTATGACCTTGCAGTTGCGTGGGAAAAATATTGTAAATCTCGTGAGCTGAAAGCCAAAAATGCCACAGACCGCGTAGCGGAACTGGAAAGAGAACTGGCCGCCCTTAAAGGACGCCGGGCATGAGGCACCTTGTCATGGTAGCCGGACTGGCACTGGCGGTCTCGGGCTGTTCCCACGGGAACCTTACATCCGCCTCAAGCCGCCCGCTCCGTCCCCCGGCAGTAAAGCAGGCGCTTTATGACCCGTACGCGCCCTACGGATCGGTGCCGGCACGCTGGAAGCCTCCGGTTGCTTCGCGCGATGGTACCATCGTGAAACCAACGGACCCGGCCGACCAGGCGGACAGGCCCGATTACGAAGGTGCGTCGTGGTCGGTGGGTAGCCAATCCCGCAGGGCTGGAACCTTTTAGATACTGCAACAGACGTCTTTTCAGCAGAAATCCCTTACGACGGGTCATACCCGCCGTCGGAGAAATCTGTATAGCCCGCCAACCGCAATCACCATTATGACAGCTTTCCAGGGAATCCTCGCGAGTACCCAAAACACGCTGTGAAGAACCACACCGACGGTTTCGTCCAGAATCTGCCCGACCGTACGGATGATGACATATATTAGCCCGCACACTACAGCCAGTTTGATCAGCGCAAAAATACCATCCAGGATATCGGACAGATCAATGCCTGTTCCTTGCTGGTGGCCTTGCGAGTTATCCTGCCGATAACCCTGTTGGTCCTGCTGGAAATCCCTGAATTCCTCACGCCCAAGCCGGGTGAATTCTTCGTCGGATAACCATCCTGATTCGTCTCGCGCACGATTCACCCGAGACCCGTAGTGTCGTGAGTTTTTGAAATCGCTCATCCAGTCCTGCTCCGCCGCCACCCGTCATCCGAGGCGCGAACAGCGATAGGGCTCCTGTCCGTGCCACGTCGAACAGAAGTGCCACATTCCGGGCCGTCGGGCTATCCAGTTCGGAAAAGCGGGCTGACTGCCAAATTCACGCCGCGTGACCACGAATTACGCTAGCTTGAGCCAGGTATATATGCCCAGCCAGATATCAGCGATTACGATCGCTATCCCTTTCCAGGGAAAGGCAAAAAGGGACCTGCCAACGTCGTCGACGGCGTTGGAGGCATTGTTCATCACGACCTCCAGCCCCTGGGCAATGGAGAACAGCGCCCCCGCAGCCATAATCAGCAGGATCAGGGAGAAGATGCCTTTTGCGGTTGAGGGCGACTGCCCTCCCGCCCCCATCCGATAATCCCTGTATTCCTCTCGACCTCGGCGGATGAAGTCCCCATCGGAGAGCCAGCCTGATTCACGCCGCGCCGGCTCCACACGGGAGCCGTAATATTCTGAGTCCTTGAAATCGCTCATTCGGTTCTACCCCGTGCCCCAACGCACTATGTTGACCGAGGGGCGAGCAACTTGATCGCTGCCAGTGGATTGGGCATTTTTGAGACATTACAGTCAATGAGATATTTTAATGTCCGTTTTTGTAGCCCTTTGCGTCCCCCATGACCAGCGACATCTGGCGAAAGCGGCCGGCGCCGTCTTTGATGGGAAAGAGAAATGTTGGAAGGCAAGCGTTGATCGTCTGGACGCTTTGCTGCCGTTTGTTCCCTATCGCTATAGGCCAGACAGGAAGCCGCCCTATATCCGGCCGTGGATGGTGCCGCAGGCACTTTGGGGCCGGAATCTCAGGGCATTACTCGCAAAAGAAGACTGGGACCGTATTCGCAAGGATGCCTATGCCCGGGCAGGTTCGCGCTGTCGCGTCTGTGGTGGGCGGGGTCCGAAATGGCCGGTCGAGGCGGATGAAGGCTGGCACTACGATGACGCCACGCGGGTGCAGACCCTTAAAGGCGTGATTGCGCTCTGTCCTGACTGTCATGCCGTCCGTCACTGGGGCAAGACGATGAGTGCAGGCAGGCAGGATGAGGCGCTGGCATGGATGATGGAAGTTAATGGCTGGACGCGCGCCGCGGCTACGCGTTGTGCTGACGAGGCGATGGAGCAATGGCACGAGCGCAGCGCGTATAGTGACTGGCGCTGCGACATCAGTTGGGCGACAACGCATTATGGCGTCACCACGATACAGGGCGGTGATGCGATTGCTGAGAAGCGAAACCAATCTTTCGTGCAGAAGGCGAGCGCGCAGTATGGATCGCGGGGTGGGCACGCCAGCTATATTCAGCACCTGTTGTACGAGCGGTAAGGCAGAAAGCGAGAACCGCTTGTGATGGTGTGTTGCCGGACGTCCAGCGCATGGTGAACCCTGTTATCGTGGCCAGAACTCCCGCCCGTCCTGAAGGAACTCGGAGAACGATCGCCGTCCGGGCAGCCGCGCCATCCAGTTCGAGAAACACAGGCTCACATACTGGGACCCGAGGATGAGCGTCAGCGCGACGGACCGGATGCTTGCGGGCGAAAAAACACCCTGCCCCTGCCATATGACGGCGTAGGCCCACATGCCCAGGAGAATGACCAGCAGCAGGGCGCAGAACCGGCCGTAGCGCCGGGTTCTCAGCCGCGCCTGCAACCGCATGGCATCTTCTTGGGACATTGACGCTACGACGGACGCGGACCCGCCCGGAAAACGAAGGCTCGCATATTGGGAAACCAGTATCAGGGCCAGTGCGAGAAGCCCGATGCTCACGGCCGAGAAAAGACCTTGCCCGCTCCACAAGATCGCGTCGCACCATAGCCCGACGACGATTATTATCAGCAGCAGGACGCAAAAGCGCCTGTAACGGCTGGTTTTGGGGTCCTCCCGCTGCTCAATGGCCCTATCGTCGATTACAGGCCCTTCGACGGAAGTCGGGACATCCTGTTCCCGCGGCACATCGCCGAGCGCGCGCATGCCATCCCGCGCGAGCTGGTAGCTTCTGACGAACTGCACCAGAAACGGAAAGGACAGCCATTTCATCGCACGGACCACCCGTCCGCGTTTTTGCGGCGGGGTCACGGGGCCAGTCCTGCAATAAAGCCATCCATATCGTCAGGCAGCCCCGCCTCTTCATGCGGCATGCCCTTCCGGTCGCTCCAGACGACGGTCGGCGTTCCCCGCACCCCGATGGCGTGCGCGGCCGCGAGATTGAGCTTGAGCGCCGCCGCCGCGCCATCGGACACGGAGATATCAGCCGGGGCATGTTCCAGCGTAATGATCCGCCGCCACATCGAGACCATGTCGTCAGGTGACACACTCAGCATCGCGGTTGCCGCAGGCGTGCTGGTCCCGTCGTTTTCGTGATCGTTGATGGAAATCGGCACGATGGCAAGCTGCACCCTGCCGGCATCGACATAGGGCTGCAGCGTCTGGAGTGCGCGTATCGAGAACGGACAGAGTGGATCGACCACCACATAGACGCGGGGCGCGTCCTTGCGACCATACAGGCCAAAGGAGGTTGCGGCGAGGCGTCCGACAGGGTTCACGGCGGATGCCCCCGCGTCGCCTGCCGTGCTTCTGGACGTATCCAGGACCACGGTGGGAATGGTGCCGCGGATGGGCGCCACTTCGTCGCGGGTGATGTTGTGCCCAGCCGCATCCCACATCACGCCACCGATTTCGGCCTGGTTATCGGCCGTGATGAAGAAGACCCTGAAATGGTCTCCATTGCGTGCATAGACCGCACGAAGGCCATGCTGGTCCTCGGGGCGGCCGATGTCGAACAGGGCGGCGCCATTACTTGCAATCCGCGCAAGTGCGGGGCTGGCGCCAATCTCACTGGCCGGGATGGGACGGGCCTGCGGCTCGGTCGGCCCCTGCTGCGCGGTTGCGACCGCCTGGGATGGTGGGCTGCCCTGTGCGGACGGGCATTGCGGCGCGGCATGGGCTACCCCGACCATCGCAACGATGGCGGCCGCCGGTGCAAGACGTTTCATGAAAGAGGCTCCTTCTGTGTTCCTCCAGAGTCTCACGCATGGTTGTGGGTCGGATTTCCGTCGCGTGTTCGCACCCACAAACGGGCATGGCACTGTGAGTCCCGTAACGAACGCACTGCCAAGGAGACCTCCCCGTGCGAAAGACATGCGCCTCGATGCTATGCCTGGCCCTCGTGGGCACACCGGCATTCGCCCAGCACCTTTCCCCCGACGAACTGGACCGTCTCTCGACTGAACGGGCAGGAGAGATCGGGCACCGGAACTGGGGGCCGCCGATCAACCCGCCCGCACTGGCGCAACCTCTCTCTCCCCTTCCCGTGCCCGCCACATGCATGAGCCCCGCCCGGGACTTCGAGCCGCTTTATGCAGCGCCCTCGCGCTCTGCGCGTCAGGTGGGCGTCGCAGCCCCCCAGATCGCGGTTACCGACACGACCCGTGATGGCTGGACCCAGGTGGAACTGAGCGGGCACATCCTTGCATGGATCCCGAGCGGGGATGTCGTCGCATATCGCCCGCTCGTCGCCGATCACCCGACAGGCTGCGTCGTCGCAGGGCAGCGGCCCAATGGCATGATCGCATTCTCCCATCCCGACAGATGATGCGACGCGGCCTTCTCCTGCCGTGGCTGGTTTCACCACTGTCCATGCCGATCGCCATGGCGCAGGTTCCCCAGCAGATCATTCCGAGCATCATGGAGCCGGGCACGCCGAGCTTCGTCTATGCCGGGGCATCGGCTTCGTCGTCAGGGTCAGGCGGGTCGACCGCCAGCACGAACTATACCGGGGCGTGGGGATCTACTGACGCGATGTCCACCCTGCTCAGCCAGTCCTACGGTTCGGCCGCTGTCAACGCGGCCGAGGATGAAGGGATCAATCCGGACACCCTGGCGGCCTTCGGTCAGATCGAAAGCCATTTCCAGAACGTCGGCAACGCGACGTCCTCGGCGCAGGGAGTATGGCAGGTCACCAACGGCACGTGGAACCAGTATGCGTCCGAACTGGGGCTCAGCGACGCTGACAGGAGCGATCCCGCCGTGCAGGCGCAGGTCGCCAGCGCGGTCATCAGCGACTATGCCGCAGCGGTCTCGAAAGCGACCGGGACAAGTGCCACCGCTGCCCAGACCTATGGCGCCTACATGTTCGGGACAAAGGCCGGATCGGAGATCGCAACCGAGTCGGATAGCAGTGCCCCTTTGAGCAAGTTCGTCTCCGCCAGTACCCTCGCCGCGAACAACATGAGTGGCTGGACCGTAGGGCAATACTACGCAACCATCTCAAATCGCATGGGAAATGGTGCCAGCGAGGCGGTCATCACCTCATGAACCGCCTTTCGGGTCCCGTGCCAAAATGGACACAAAAACGCAAGAAAAACAGCGGTTTACCAAGGTTTTCCTTGTGGTGCGAAATGAGTCGGGGCAAGGTGTTTTCGAGCCGCGGGCCGCATAGCCATGCAGACCGGGCGCATGATTGCAGAGGCCCACCGATGACCTAGCCCAGATATGAGAAACCCTGCCTCCCCCGATCGCCAAATCGGAAAAGCCAGGGCACCCAAAAACGTAGTTCATGTACGAAGAAATGCGACAATTTCCTCGTACATGAAAGTCCCGTCGGAACGCAAGGTAAAATTGCGAACGGGGACGGTTTGTCTGGTGCCCGAAGCCGGGAGGCTCCTGAAAACTCCCTAGTTCCCGGACTTTTTGCGAATGGTGATACAGGACCACAATGATGATGCGCGCCCGGTGCGCCGGCGCGGAAAGCGTACCCTGACGCCCGCCATGCTCGACGCCATGGCCGAACTGGATCGGCCCGCGCCGGCTTTTCCTGGCAAGTATGACGTGGTGCGGGTCCTGCGCGCACTGCGCCGTCCGCTCGGGCTTGGCCGCAACGCCTTCGAACTTCTGGTGTGCATGGTCGAGCACACGGCGACAGGAGATTGGGACGAAGGGGAAACGCCTTTCATCTACGCCCATAATTCAACACTCGTGAACTGGACGGGGCTGTGTCTGACGTCGTTGCGCAGGGCTGTGCGTGAACTGGCCGAGGCACGGATGCTGACGGCCCATGACGGGCGGAACGGCCAGAGGGGGCGGCGCTGGCGGGGTGAGGACGATACCTGCAGGGTCGGGTTCAGCCTTGCCTCGCTGCGCTATCGCTGGCCCGGGTTCCTGGAAATGCTGGAAGCGGAGCGGCGCCATCGCGACCAGGTCAGGTTCCTGCGCGACGCGATCGCGGATCTGAACGGGGCGATACGCCAGCTAGCCGAGCAGCGCGATGATGAGGCGGTCATCATGCGTGCGGCAGGCATCATGCGCCGACGGCTGCGCACGGAGTCCATCGCGACGCTTGCGGCCTATCATGACGACATGAAGGCGATCTGGCACCAGCTCGAAGCAGTTCCGACCCCTGTGGATAACCCGGAATCCGATGCCCGATGGACCCCGAAAGTGGCACCCATGGACCCCGATTCCGGCACCCACTATACAGATACAAAAAACAATCTATCCAAAATTAAGGTAGTCAACGTAGCGGCCACCGGCCGCAATCGCATTGAAGCAATGCGGAGCGCAGCGCCAGCGGACCCGGCCGCAACAGAACCCCGGCACGAACTGTCCGCACTGCGCGGGTTTCGCGGCACATCGACGTTCTATCTCGAAATCTGCCCCCCATTGCGCGACCTGTGTCCAACCGACCGACCGACACAGCCCGAACTGACCGACGCTGCGGAACATCTTTCCGGCCAGATAGGCATCACCCACCATGCATGGCGGCAGGCCTGTGTGGTTCTCGGCCGCCTGCAGGCAAGCATTACCGTCATCATCATGGCCGCACGTCTCCAGCGGGGCGAGGCAATCCGTTATCGGGACGCCTATTTCCGGTCCCTGGTGGACCGTGGCGCGCGTCACGCGCTCTATCTCGACCGCAGCCTCTACGCCCTGCGGGATGCATGCGCCCGGACGGCACTCCCAGCCAGGCGGTCCCAGGTTCATACCGCCGGACAACGGCCATGACGGGCGGGCATGATCCCATCCCGCTATGCGTTCCGCGCGATGCCGCGAAATACGCTGCCCAGGCCGGTGCGCGGTGGGATGATAGTAAACGCTGTTTCTATTGGGATGGCGGTGTCGGCGGCATCAGTGAAAACTCGCCGGTCCGGGCCTACCTGCCATTCCGCTTTCGGCCTGACCGCAGGCCGCCCTACGTGCGACCGTGGATGGTGCCGCAGTCGCTGTGGGGCTGGAACCTGCGCGCCATGCTGCGCCGGGAGGACTGGGACAGGACCCGACGCGACGCATACAGGCGCGCGGGCTATCGCTGCCGTATCTGTGGCGGCGTCGGTCCCGATCATCCGGTCGAGGCCGACGAAGGCTGGGCCTATGACGACACCCGCTTCATCCAGGTCCTCAAGGGCGTGATTGCCCTGTGTCCCGACTGCCATGCCGTGCGTCACTGGGGACGAAGCATGGCGACAGGAAAGGAGCAGCATGCCCTGTGCTGGCTGGCATGGGTCAACGGGTGGACGCTCGTGCAGGCCCGTACCTGCGCGGATAACGCCATGGCCCACTGGCACTGGCGCAGCGGACATACCGGTTGGACCTGTGATATTACATGGGTGGAAAAGGTGTTCGGCGTGCGCCCAATGGCGGACGCCACCGCCCGCGCGGCGGAAACACAGCAGGGGCTGGTCGCGCTGGCAAGGCAGTCGCGCAATGATGAAATGCGCTGATCGAGGTAGAAATGACAGATAACCCCGCTCCCGTAGAACCCATTGCCAACGCCCTGACCGTCGCGCGGTTTCCGCTGGAACGCCGTAAGGCGCGTTCGGTGGAGTTCATGCAGATGTTGAGCCTTGACCGCGACGACGTGGTCGAGGTGATGAAAGAGGCCGGACAGAAGCCGCCCTACGCCCTGTCCACCCTGAAGCGGGAGGGCGCGCGTGAGGTGCGCTCCCGTCTCAGGGAATGGGACCTGAGCGTCTTTGCTGACGCGGCCGAACTGGAGGATGCCCTGCGTGCCTGGTTCCAGCCTGCCGTTACACTGGCGATCAGCGAAACGGCAGAAGCCCGTGACCTCATCATCCGGGAGCGGCAGATACGCCTTGCCACGAATGTCGAACAGAGGCTCATGGATACCGCCTACCGGCAGCAGCGGGCGCTTGCCGCCCAGCAGGTCAGCGAGACGTGGATCCTGAGCGGCCGGATCATCGGCGGATGGGAGGTCGTCATCGCCTGTCTCGAACGCTATCGCGAAGGCCGGCATGTGCGGAAGACGAAATCTGAGAAGCTGCCCGTGAGCACACCTGTCCAGACCGAACCGGTGGTGCAGGATGGAAATGTGGTGTCCCTGGGCGCCTGGCGGAACAGAAGTAAAGGAACCGGCTAAGGTTCTTTTTCCTGTGCTACCATAGGGTTCGGGTTAATGCGGCGCGTTACGTTCCAGTATGCGGCGCAGCTCCTCATTGACGCGGGTCTGCCAGCCCGGCCCTGTTGCACGCCATCCGGCCAGCACGTCCTCATCAAGGCGCAGTGTCACCTGCTTTTTTGGGTGTGTCGCTACGGGCCGACCGCGCCGGATCAGCTGGTTGCCCTGCCGTATTTCCGCCCGGTCAAAGAAATCTTCCGTCAGTTCCGGTGCATCATCGGGATCAACCCATGCGTTTGCGCCAGAGAGCTTCTTCGCGTTCATGTGCATGCCTCATCGAAAATATACGGCGGGCCGCGCCGCGCGGGGTCCATGCAAGGACAACAAGCCGTCCATCAAGAAAGCCGGCTGTGATGAAACGAGGCTCGCCATAGTCCTGCCGTTCATCCTGAATGGTTGCCGTCAACCCTGCGAACACCTTGGCTGCATCCGCATAATCCAACCCTCGTTCCCTGATGGTTCTGGCTCTTTTGATCGGATCAAACGTGATGTCCATTTATTTAATGTAGTTACATAAACCGGACATGTCCACGCGGTTCTAATGATTACATGATATCGAGTCAGTGAAAATCTCGCGACCGAATGGCAAGCGTTTTCTGGGACTGCCCCACCGTCGCCAGCAGCGGCGTCATGTCATCGAGTTCCCTGACAACGACATGAATGACGTCACCCTCTTTCTGGAGGGTTCCGTGACACGCGATCATGCTGGCTGACAGCACGATGCGGCGCTGCCGCTCTATCCGGTCCGGCCACAGGATCAGGTTGGCCATGCCGGTTTCGTCCTCAATGGTGAGGAACATGGTCCCGTTTGCTGTGCCCGGGCGCTGGCGCATGATGATGACGCCCGCAATGGTGATGCGCCGCCTGTCAGCCAGGGCCTGCAGTTCGCCACAGCGTGTGATTCCACGATAGTCCAGTTCCTCACGCAGGAATGCGACAGGATGATCGCGTAGCGTAAGGCCCGCCGCGTGATAGTCCTCGACCACATTCTGCCCTTCCGTCATGCCCGGGAGCGTGAAAACGGGTTCGACAATCTCTGGCTCCGGGCGGTTACGGTGCTGGTCGGCCGCGGCGAACAGCGGCATCGGGCTATCCGCCAGACCCTTTATGTCCCATAGCGCCCCCCGCCGGTCGCGGCCTAGCGCATGAAATGCATCGGCTTCGGCCAGCACCTGCAGGGCGCGCTGATCCAGTCCGGCCCGACGCCACATGTCATCCAGACTTTCATAGGCCGAGGACCGGCACGCCACCAGTTTCGCCGCTTCGTGGTTGGATAATCCCTTCACCAGCCGCAATCCCAGCCGTACGGCCAGAAACCGCCCTGATCCCGCCTTCTCAAGCGTACAGTCCCACCGACTGGCGTTGACGCAGATCGGACGGACCGGGACACCGTGCCGTCGTGCATCGCTGACAATCTGTGCCGGCGCGTAAAATCCCATTGGCTGGGAATTGAGCAGGGCTGCGCAGAAGACGTCCGGATGGTGGCATTTGATGTAGGACGAGGCGTAGGCGATCAGGGCAAAGCTTGCTGCATGGCTTTCAGGGAACCCGTAGGAGCCAAACCCCTCCAGCTGCGCGAATGTGCGCTCGGCAAATGCGAGATCATAGCCCCGCTCTGTCATGCCGTTGATCAGACGGTCCCGGAAATAGGTGACCGTTCCCTCTCCCTTGAATGTGCCCATGGCACGGCGTAGCTGGTCGGCTTCGCCGGGCGAGAAGCCAGCACAGTGAATGGCGACCTGCATGGCCTGTTCCTGGAACAGCGGTACGCCCAGCGTCTTGCCAAGGATGCGCTCCAGCGCAGGGGAAGGGCAGTCCGGTTTCTGCTTCCCCTCACGTCGCAGCAGGTAGGGATGCACCATGTCGCCCTGTATGGGGCCGGGGCGAACGATCGCCACCTGCACCACGAGATCATAGAATGTGTGCGGTTTCAGTCGCGGCAGCATGCTCATCTGCGCGCGGCTCTCGATCTGGAATGTACCGATCGTGTCCGCCCGGGCGATCATCCGGTACGTGGCCGGATCCTCGGCCGGGATGGAAGCCATGTCCATGCGTGTCCCGCGCGCGGTTTCAAGCAGGCCGAAGGCACGACGCATGCAGCCCAGCATGCCCAGCCCCAGCACATCGACCTTCATGAAACGCAGGTGGTCGATGTCATCCTTGTCCCAGACGATGATCTGGCGGTCCTCCATCGCGGCGGGCTCGATGGGCACAAGGTCGTCCAGCCGGTCGCGGGTCAGCACGAAGCCTCCCGGATGGGTGCCAAGCTGGCGGGGAAAGCCGATCAGTTGCCCCGCGAGATGCAACGTCAGGCGCAGGCGCGGGTCATCAAGGTTCAGACCCAGTTCCCGCGCCCGGTCCGAAAGCGTATCGCCGTCTGCAGACAGACCGGTCAGATGACGCGAGAGGGCGACCGTGACATCCTCTGGCACGCCCAGCGCCTTGCCCACGTCGCGCAGCGCGCCCTTGCGGCGATAGCGCATCACCGTCGCGCACAGCGCCGCCCGGTCCCGTCCGTAATGGGCGTAGATCCATTGGATCACCTCCTCGCGCCGCTCACTCTCGAAGTCCACGTCAATGTCCGGTGGCTCCTTCCGCTCCGCCGAGACAAACCGCTCGAACAGGAGGCCGGAACGGACCGGATCAATGGCGGTGATGCCCAGTACGTAGCAGACGGCGGAATTGGCGGCGGACCCGCGCCCCTGGCAGACGATACCCTGCTGGCGGGCATGCCGCACGATCGTGTTGACCGTCAGGAAATACGGTGCGTAATCCAGTGATGCGATCAGGTCGAGTTCGTGGCGGAGCTGGGCCAGCACGCTGTCCGGTGCGCCTGCAGGATAGCGATCTTTCAGATGCGTCCGGACAAGGGCCGCAAGGGCTTCCTGTGGCGTTTTCCCTGATGCGTCGGTTTCATCCGGATACTGGTAACTCAGGTCATCAAGCGAGAAGCGGCACAGCCCGGCGATTTCGGCGCTACGTGCAATCGCGGCCTCATGGCCTGCATAGTGCTGGCGGATCTCGCGTTCAGCCATCAGGTGACGGCCCGAGCAGGTTTCGCGCCGGTCTCCCAACCGGTCGATCGTGCAGCCATGGCGGATGCAGCCCAGCACATCCTGAAGGATATGCCGTTCGGCGCTGTGATATAGAACGTCGCCCGTGACGACCGTCCGCAGGCCGACCTTTGTCGTCAGTTCCTCGATCGCGGCAAGGCGCGTGGCATCTCCCGGCCGGAAGCGCCGGACAAGTGCGACATACCCGGGCAGGCCGGTCTCGTGGCTACGCCGTGCCATGCGGGCCAGGACTTCGACAGGGGGAACTTCCAGCACATCCGGCAACAGGACCAGGAGAAGCCCCGCACCTTCCCGCTCCATATCCCGCCATGTCAGGGAAAAGCCGCCCTTCCCTGCCCGTTTCTTGCCCAGCGTCAGGAGACGGCACAGACGGCCATAGGCCGTCCGGTCGGTGGGATAGGCGAGGACGGGCGGCATATCCTCCAGATCCAGACGGCAGCCGACGACAGGGCGGACCCCATGTTCGCCAGCCGCCCGGTGCGCCCGCACGATCCCGGCAAGGCTGTTATGGTCGGTGACGCCGATCGCGGGAAGTCCCAGCGCCTTCGCCGTGGCGAACAGTTCATCAGGATGGCTTGCGCCCCGCAGGAAGGAATAATTCGTCGCGACCTGGAGCGGGACATACCCGGTCATCGCCTATCCCGGCTCCGCATGGGGATGATGATGTGCACTGGTGCTGGGCGCGGGAGCGCCTGTGCGACGCAGGATGACGTAGCCGCAGGCCTGCAGATAGGCCACGAGGCGTTCCGCCGTAATGCGGGCCATCATTTCATCCGCCGTATGAACCTTGCGCCGGCCATCGTAGCGCAGGCCATGTGACAGGGAGGCTTCGATTTCCTCCAGACTGGCCGGACGCAGATCGGGGGGAGTGTCCTCTATCATTGCGCGCTCCTCAGAAAAGACCATGCAGGAACCACGGCGCGGCAGAATCAGGCGTCCCCGGGTCGCGGGCGGACTGGAACAGCCAGAACTGGAGGCCACCCCTTTCTGCCGCAATCCAGTAGTTCCGGATGTTTCCGTATTCGCCAGCGTCGCGCCACCATTCACCGTGCACGCGCTCGGGGCCATCGCATGCAACAAGCCCATAGGCATGGCCGCGCCATGCCATCTCCCCCGGCACGCCAGCCGCGTCCTGACGGATCATGATGACGGGCTCGGGCGGGCTGAACAGGCGCACGGGGCGCGGCCACGGGCATGTCCAGTCAGAGGTCATCATATCGGGCCTGGCGGGCGCCGTGGCCTGAGTGCGTTCGGGCATATGGCTTTCGAGCCGGGTGAAGCGCACCAGCCCAGAATCAAGGGCTGCGCTGTTTCCAAGTCGATCGAGCAGGTCCGCGTCGGTTGCCGTGGGGGCGGACAGCTCCGTGGCCATGCCCGTCAACTGACGGGTGCTGCGTCGCTCGGACTGCCTTACCACGAGGCTCATCGCTTCAATGCCGAAGCCGGGTTCGATCGTCTCGATCCGTGCCCGCAGAAGGCGTCCCATATGGTCCGCATCGCACACAGGAGAGGCCGTACCGACCCGGACCGCCTGCACACCGCCATCCACGCGTTCGCACAGCAGGTCGAGCTGCCTCGCACCCTCCCCACGTTGCTGCAGTGCCGTACACACGGCGCCAACCAGCACCCTGATGACGGTCGCGATGGCTTCCGCCGTGGAGATGGGTTCCACAAACGAACGGCGGTCCTGTATCATGTCCCGAGGCAGGACAGGCCG
>NZ_QUWV01000012.1 GCF_003403295.1 Komagataeibacter melaceti
TGTCGGGAGCTGATAAATGCTTCCGACTGCAACCGGCCCCACCCGTAACGGGTTGTCGCCGGGCGCAAACCAGCGCCCGGCATGATATTGTCTGAACATGGGATGTACCTTTCGCGCTGGATGGTCAGTGCGCTGCCACAACATAGTGGTGGGATGCCATGACGGGTCCGTTTTCGAGGATTCCGGCGAGGAAATGGGGTCCGGCGCACAGAACCCACATGACGAGCGCAAGGCTCAGCGTGCCAAGCACAAGGCCCACGGCTTCGGCGACATCGCGCAGGATCTGATGGTATCGGGTCGGCTTCATGCTCATGCCCCCTGCTTTGCGATCTGTTTGCGGGGACGGCCGGGGACGCGCGGCGAGAGCGCCTGTGCGTCGTCCTCATCGGGCACGGGAACAACCAGTGCGTCCGGAGATATCCGGTAGCGGACGTCATGGCCCGTGATGGAATAGTGGCGAGGCGCCTCCTTGCGGTAGGTCTCGCTCGACATTGGCGCAGCGAACCGGAAGTGCTCACGAAGGGGAAGTTTACGGAACGGGATGGCGGTATCCTGCGACCGGACACG
>NZ_QUWV01000145.1 GCF_003403295.1 Komagataeibacter melaceti
GGGCTGCACGGGAACTGCGGGGCATATCTTCAGATATGCCCCTTCTGGGATCAGCGCGGCATTTCCTGCGCTTTGGGGTCTTTGGGACCGCTGCGTTGGGGTGTCTCGTGGCCCATGTCATGATTTGATGGAGCTGCCTAAGACTGCCTGTTGGAAGCCGATGTGGCTGCTGTCGACGAGAAAACCTAAGTGGACAGACGGCAGTCGCCCTCATATCAGACATGGGGCGCTTTCATCAGTCCCCCCAATAGCGGACGTGACTAATTCGGAGTTTATCAGCCGACATTCGCACGCAGCGCGGCGAGCATCCACGCGCGTCTGACGACGAGCATTCAATCAATGGTAAAAACGAAGCTCGTCGATTACACCATTCCTAACTTTCTTTTATAAATTTGAGCTACTTTCTGAGAAGACCGCAGGTAAAACATGAAGTACGGGTTGGTGACCTCAAGTTTGTTATCATCCCATTCTAGGACAGGGCTGTCTTTATTGATCTCTTTTGCGATCCCGTCCATCTGCTTAAGGGCGAGTTGGACACTGGACCCCACAGGAGATTCTTCCGTACAGACACTTTTTATTCTTTCCATAATTTCATCGTAATCAAAGCTCAGCCTTGGAGGGTTTTCGACAAGGGCAAGAAGAATTGCTCGATATACGTCGCCGGTGGACTTGTCTTTTAGCTTAAACTCTTTACGTTGGGTTCCACGCTCTTTCGCGCCGGTATGCAGCTTTTCAACCGCCCGCGAATAATTAGTTTGAAGCGTTGTTCGCTCGAGGGCGGCGCGAAACTCTATTTCAGAAACTTCGGTTCTCTGCTCCATAGCCTGTTTGTTTCTGAGGCCTTTCTCAAGGCATAAGTTCAGGCATAGAGACTGCATAAGCTGTGGCGAGCCAAGTGCTTCGATCGCGAGTTCCTCGACTATTCTAGGCGAAATATCAACCCCAAGAGCCGAAAAGCCGTTGTTAGCGATCATTTTCAACTCTGTAATAGTCCAATATTCAAATATTATTGAAATTATACGGCCCGTTAACTCGTCATTGGCTCGAACCATGTCATCTGATTTGTGTGGGACAGAAGCAATGCAGATGCGAACGTCTCGCTCGCAAATCGCCTTGATGGACTTGGCGATGTCGACTTGTGCGTCTTTAGCAATGTAATGAAAGTCATCTAAGAATACGACAAATTCGCTTTTACTGAGCTCTTTTACCACAGCCTCAAAAAACTCAACGCCGTATTTCTGTGACGTCGATGTGGCGAACTCAATGCCCCCGTTCAGCTCCCCTTCAGCCTTTCCTTTGGCGAAAATCACTCCTGCTTCAGCACTTGCCTTCCCAGCTGCGCCTGCTTTGAGAACCCGCTCATTGATTTTTTCGATTTCCTCTGGGCCACCGATCCATCGCATCACGGATCGCCACAGATCGTCTGAAGAGCTAAGCGACAGGCCGGTAACGGGAATTATCTTCTCTGATGTTATTATGGTGTCAACTAGAGCTGTCTTGCCAGTTTTGGAGGGGCCAGATATGGAGATCACCATTTTCGGCATATCGAGCGCAGCGCTGAGCTTTTCTTCGTTTTTTTCTTTGATTCTCTTTACGTAAGTATGTGTAGGAGTGCCATTGGGAACGAATACCTCAAAAACAAAGTCACTCATGTATTGCTTTCCATATTAAAATACGAAGAACTGTGGACCGTCGTTGGGTTAGCACGACTTCAATGCTATAATTAAGTGAAAATAGACAGATGGAACAAGCCCCCAAGCCTTTTTCATGCGAATGTCAGCTTCCTGATTTTTCCTCATCAATAGCCGATCTTCAGCTCCCCTGAAGGGTTTCGGGCGCCGCGAGGCGTACGAAAGTCTGGGAAGACCGAACCCGCGACACCGGGACTCAGTTATGGGGAATTTGCAA
>NZ_QUWV01000146.1 GCF_003403295.1 Komagataeibacter melaceti
GCGCTTATGAACTGCAGCACGATGATTGCCGCACAACTCCAGTGAAAAAGGACTGTCGGCACGTCATAGCGCATGCGGTCCGGGGACGTTTCCTGTGTCATGCCAGTATTCATATCGGTCCCATATGACGCGAAGCTGAACGCAAGGTCTCAGGCCTCATCGGGTGATCGCATCACGTCCGGGTCAGGAAAAGTGATGCGGGCGCCAAATCCCCTGCCTGACTTCGAAAGTGGGGAACGCAGGCACACGGTCGCATCCATCTGCCTGGCGATATTGCTGGCGATGGCCAGACCAAGGCCGCTACCGGGCGTGCCGGTCCCACCGCGCACGAACGGGCTGGTCAGCCGCGCCAGTATGTCCGGCGCCAGGGCCGGGCAATCGTTGATGACGTCAATGCGACCATCCGGCAGGATGGTCACCTGCACCGGCATATCACCCCGCCCATGCAGCAGCGCGTTTTCAAGCAGGTTGCGCAGCATGATACCGGTCGCATCCATGTCACCATGCACAAATATGTGGCTGATCCCGTTTGAGTTCAGGATGATGCCACCCCCATCACGTGGGTTATGGTCCAGATCATCCGCCAGGACGCGCAGCACGGTCAGCAGGTCAAAGCGATTGCGCCGGAAGGCAGCGCCCGACGATGCGCGGGAAAACTGCAGCAGTTTTTCCACCGTCCGCCCCAGCCGACGGGTACGGTCGGCAATGATGTTCACCCGCCGGCCTGCCTCTGTTTCCACCGGAACCATACGGCCCAGCATCTGCACCTGCGCCAGCAGGGCACCAAGCGGGTTGCGCAGTTCATGCGCGGCACTTGCGGCAAAGGCCCGTTCGGTGGAAAGCGCCGTTTCCAGACGGGCCAGAAGGGTGTTGACAGCATGCTGGATGGATACGAGTTCGACCGGCAGGTCAAGCGACGGGATAGGCCGCAGGTTGCCGCTGCCACGGGATTGCATTTCATCATGCAGACGGTCGAGCGGGCGCAGGGCCCGCCGCACGATCAGGCGCACCAGCAGCCAGATGACAGGCAGGAAAACCAGTATCGGCACGATGGCAATCGCCGTTGCGCGCCATGTGGCGCCACGACGATGCAACGCGGGCTCCCCCACCAGCACACGATAGGCTGCGGCAGTCGGCGCCGCAATATAAACCCGGAAACGGGGCGTATCGACAAACCCGGTATGGATATCCGGCACAAAGGGCTGAACCGGCGCATTCTGTGAGCGCAACACGACGTGCCCGGACTGATCGACCACCTGATAGGCGAGCGTCCGTGGTCCGACATCAGGCACCCATGCAACAGTGTCCCGTGGTCCATGGGGCTGTGTCGCGATGGTAGCCTGCAGCCGTTCGGAAACTTCCTGCAGGGAATTGTCCAGCCGTTCCGTTATTTCGTAACGGGTGAACCCCGCGACGGCGAGGCTGAGGGCCAGCAGACTGAGCGTCACGACGCCCAGGACACTGCTGACAATCCGGGTGGCAAGGCTCCAGTTCTTCACGCGGCCTCCCCATCGGCCAGGCAGTAACCACGCCCACGGACGGTCCTGATGACCTTATTGCCCACCTTCTTGCGCAGGCGGCTTATGAAAACCTCAACCGTATTGCTATCCACATCCTGGTCCAGTGCATACAGGGCCGTGTCGATCTGCTGGCGTGAATAGATCCGGCCGGGACTGCGCGACAGCAGTTCCATGATGGCCCATTCGCGTGCAGTCAGGTCCAGCGCCCGTCCATCGCATGATACCGAGCGGTTTTCCCGGTCAATCGTAATCTCGCCAATACGGTAACGGACCCGCCTGCGCGGGGCGGCATAGCGCCGCGCCACCGCAGAAATACGGGCCACGAGTTCATTCAGGTCATAGGGCTTGACGATATAGTCATCCGCCCCTTCGGACAGGCCGGCAATGCGGTCGCTGATCTGGTCTTCCGCCGTGGTGATGAGGATGGCGACATTCGATGACGTCCGGCGCACTTCGCGCAGCAGATCGCGCCCGCTCCCGTCCGGTAGGCCAAGGTCGAGCAGCATGAAATCATACTCCACGGTGGCCATGGCCGCACGCGCGTCCTCCAGCGTCGTGAACCAGTCCACGGCATGCCCGTCCAGCCGCACATGTTCCTGTACCGCTGCCCCAAGGTCATGTTCATCTTCCACGATAAGGATACGCATCAATCCTGAACCTTCTCTCGCATGACCCGGGCATAAAGTGATGGCAACACCAGCAGCGTAAGCAGGGTGGATGTCACCAGCCCGCCAATCACCACGCTGGCCAGCGGGCGTTCGACCTCAGCACCAGCACTTTCGGAAAACGCCATGGGAAAAAAGCCAAGGCTTGCCACAAGGGCCGTGGCCATGACCGGGCGGAAACGGGATTCCGCCGCGGCAAAGGCAGCCTGCGCCACGGCCATGCCGCGTGCCCGCAGGGCCGCGATTTCACTGACCAGCACCACACCGTTGAGGAT
>NZ_QUWV01000147.1 GCF_003403295.1 Komagataeibacter melaceti
CTCCGGTTGGACAGACCTTACTCAAAAACGAGGGCATTTCACGGGGTAGGGTCAATAGCCACATATTTCCTATGCAACGTTGCATACCGATATTCTGCATTAGAGCCTATTAGGCCGTGATATAAGAGGTGGCCCCCATTTTTTAAACAGGACGATAAGTTATAATCCGACCTGAGAGAGGACGGGTTTATAGGCAAGGTTACGCAGAAATGGTATTCGGGTGAGTTCAAGTCGCGGGTCGCGCTGGAGGCGATCCGGGGTAAGCAGACGCTGGCGGAACTGGCGTCGAAGCACGGCGTGCATCAGACGATGATCGCCCAATGGAAGCGCTAGGCGATCAAGGGCATGGCAAGCCTCTTTTCTGGCAAGGCAGCACCGGAAGCGACAGCCAGCCCGGCCGATGTGGAGAAGCTACATGCGAAGATCGGCCAATTGCTGGTGGAATGTGATTTTTTCGCGATGCCTCTGTTCGGTTGGGCGTGATCAGAGGCGGCAAATGATCGACCTGAAACGGCCTCGGCTTTCGATCGTGCGGCAATGCACGTTGCTGCAACTCAACCGATCGGGCGTCTACTACCGGCCGGTGCCACAGAGCGAGGCGAATCTGGAGCTGATGCGGCTGAGCGACGCGCAGTTCCTGGAGATACCGTATTACGGATCCCGTCAGATGACCTGGCATCTTCGTCGTCTCGGCCACGATGTCGGCCGCAAGCGGGCTTGCGGGCGATCAACCAGAAGCCACGCGCGACCGTGCCACGTCCGGAGCATCGGAAATATCCATATCTGCCACGGGATCTGGTCATCGACTGGCCCAATCAGGTGTGGTGTTCCGACATCACTTAATATCCCGATGCACAAGGGCTTTCGCTATCTGGTGGCGATGATGGATTGGTATACGCGCAAGGTGCTGTCCTAGCGTCCGTCGAACACAATGGATGCGGAGTTCTGCATCGAGGTACTCCGGGATGCGCTGGTATGCAACGTTGCATAGGAAATATGTGGCTATTGACCCTACCCCGTGAAATGCCCTCGTTTTTGAGTAAGGTCTGTCCAACCGGAG
>NZ_QUWV01000148.1 GCF_003403295.1 Komagataeibacter melaceti
GTTCGGGATATTGTCGGTCTTTACATGTCGCCGCCGAACCGCGCGATCGTGCTGTGTGTCGACGAGAAATCCCAGATCCAGGCACTGGACCGCGAACAGCCCGTCCTGCCCATGGCACCGGGCGTGCCGGAACGACGTACCCATACCTATCTCCGGAACGGTACGATGTCGCTGTTTGCAGCCCTCGACATCGCGACGGGTGCGGTAATCGGCAAATGCTACAAACGTCATCGTATCACGGAATTTCTGGACTTCCTGAAACGTATCGACGCTGAGATCCCTCATGACCTGGATGTTCATCTCGTGATGGATAACTACGCCACACATAAAACGACCACGATCAAGATATGGCTCGCACGCCGCCCGCATTGGCATGTTCACTTCATACCGACCTCGGCTTCCTGGATCAATCAGGTAGAGCGCTGGTTCGCCGAACTGACGCGCAAGCAACTCCAACGCGGCGTGCATCGGTCAACAACCGCACTCGAAGCCGACATCACAACTTTTATCGATGCACATAACAAAAACCCACGGCCGTATCGGTGGGTCAAATCAGCCGACCAGATCCTCGCCTCGGTGAAGCGCTTCTGTCACAAGACAATGAGCCGAACTTCAGTTCCAGATGA
>NZ_QUWV01000149.1 GCF_003403295.1 Komagataeibacter melaceti
GCCGCGCGCCGGGTGGCGGGCTCATGCGGGTGGAAAACCGGGCTGGGACCATCCAGACCGTAACGCGCGACTACATTGCCAAGCAGTCCCCCACCGCCAACCCGGTGCAGGTCCTGTCCATGGAGCCGAGCGCCTTTGTCACCCTGACGGAGCCATACGGCATCGCGGGGGCAAACCTGACACTGCGCGGCCTGCCGGGGGACCATATCGGCTGGATCTATAACGGCGCGCCGGTCAATGACGTGGGTGACGGCGGCTTCTACCCCAACCAGACATCGGATGGTGACAACCTGCAATCCGTGTCCCTCGTGCCCGGATCGGTGGACCTGGACACGCCCAGCATTTCGGCGGCGGCAGGTAGCGCGCACGCTACCCTGATCGACCCGTCACACCATCGCGGGGGGTTTGTTGACTTCTCGTACGGTTCCTATGACATGCACCGCGAATTCGTGCGGCTGGAAAGTGGTGACATCGGCCATACCGGCGTGCGGGCGTTCGTGTCGTTTTCCAACACGGCGTCAAACAACTGGCGCGGGCCGGGCAACTTCCGCCGCAAGCATGTTGATTTCAAGCTGATCAAGGAATTCACGCCCGACAGCAACTGGACCGTCACCGCCAGCTACAACACCAACTCGCTCCAGCTTGACCAGAACCCCACGGCTGAGCAGTTCCGTGAATACGGGAAGCATTTCGACTATTCCTCCACGTATTCAAAGTCGAACAACCTGAATTACTACAAATACGGGCTTGATGCGTTCCAGAACCTCATTGCATCCGCCCCCCTTTCGCTAAAACTGGCCGAGGGGCTGCGCTTTGACGATACCCCCTACCTGTGGTGGGGTTCGGGCAGCATTGGCGGGGCCAGCGACGTGACGCAGGGCGATACGTTTTCGGGCAACCAGCCGGTTGACGTGAACCTGAACGGCGCGACATCGGTCTATACGCCGCTTTACTTCAGCTACCACCGCACCGGCAATAACGCCAAGCTGGCATGGACGGCGGGCAAGAACACCGTCACGCTGGGGTGGTGGTATGAATGGTCGCGCACCAACCAGTCCACGCCCGTATCCTACATCAACCAGACGGATGGCGGCCCGGCCAACATTTATGGTGATTACGGGCCTTCCATTTACAAGACCGCATCGGGCCAGCGCTGGTACCTGAACGACCACAACACCTTTACACAGGTGAACATGCTGTACCTGGGCGACAGGCTCAGCCTGCTGCATGACAAGCTGGAGCTCAAGGCCGGGCTGCGCCTGGCCATGGTCAGCCGCAAGGTGGACAGCTACGTGCCCAACGAACTCCAGCACCGGGGGCAGAACATAACCGAGCCGCTGCCGCAGTTCAGCGCGCGCTACAAATTCAACAGCCACCACCAGATTTACGTACTGGGCACGACCAGCTTCAAGATGCCCAACAACAATACCATGTTCGAACTGTACTCGGCATCGGGCGCAATGACGACGGCGCCGACCGACAACGTGAAGCCGGAATATTCGATCGAGGAAGAAATCGGCTACCGTTACAACAACAAGATGTTCGTGGGTGAAATCTCGTTCTTCAACTACAACTTCACAAACCGGCAGCTTTCCATGCTGAGCTATTACGGCACGGCCCCCATGCTCACGACCATGAACGCCGGTAACCAGACATCTCGCGGGGTGGACGTACAGCTCAGCACGCGGCCGATATTCGGGCATTTCCGCCCCTATATCAGCTTTGAATACCTTGATGCCCGCATGGACTCCAACATCCGTTACCTGAATGATTACCTGCCGACCAAGGGCAAGCGCCCCATTTCCGCCCCGCATGAAATGGGCTCCCTCGGCATTGACTGGGATAACGGGCACATCTTCGCCAATGTGGACCTGAAATACGTGGGCGCGCAGTATGCGACACTGGTCAATGATGAAAAGCTGAACCCCTATATTACCAATACCGTGACATTGGGGTACCGTTTCTCCAACCAGTGGTTCCTGCACTCACCGCAGATCCAGCTCAACATGCAGAACCTTGCCGGGTCACTGTATCGTAGCGGCGTCTATGCCATGTCCAGCAACGCCCATGCGGTAACGGGGCTGCGCGGCACCACCATTGCGGGCAGCGCGCCGACCTACACACTCATGCCCGGCTTCGCCATTGCATTTTCCATGTCGGCCGGTTTCTGACACCCTCGGGGGCCTGGGGGAATACGCACCCACAGGCCGCCACACCCCGATAACCCACCACCAGAAACGCGATGTTCCGGGTGCCGCCTTTCCGTTCAGGAGGGCGGCCTTTCCCGTTCAGGGGTTGAACAGGGGTGCAGCGGCCCATTGCCCCTGCCCCACCACTGAACACTGAAAAACCACCTTAATGTGCCGCCAGTCACATGCGGTATTCATGCCGTGTGCAAATACTGTGCCCACCAGCGCGTGGGGATATTGCCGGGGTACATGGCCACACCCCCTGCCGCGCCCTTAAGGCGCCATTGAAAATAAATTTAATATCCCATACGATAGGAAAAATACCCTATAAAAAAGAACATGACATGAACACAAGACCCTGCGGAATGATGATTGATGCCCGGCTTCCTGTTTTTCAAAAACAGGCCATTAACTGAACAGCCGGGCCGCGCGCCCGCCCGATCCTTGTGTTGAAAAAGTCACCTGCCAAGATGTATTCCCGTACCCCGTGCGGCGTCCGCACGCATGCCGCATTGCAGCCAGAAAACGGCCATATGCCGCGCCCTGCCGGCACATATGCCGCCGCCCGCACACCAGCGGCGGCAGGCGACCCATGGGCATGACGGCCGTGCGCCCGGCCGCCGGTCGCGCCGCTATCGCGCGCACATCTCCCCCAAACGGAAAAAGCTGCCGGTCGTTCCCCCTCCAGCATCTTAATACCGGGCTGCGCGGGTGTGTCCTGTTGTGGATGGGCATGTCCGCCTGCCATGCCGCCGGGCGTGACGGGGCGGCGGCGGCCAGCACCACCACCGCCAACGTGAAGCTGGCCCCGGCGGAAGGGGCGCTGCGGCCGCACAAGCGCCCGATTGCCGAATCACGGCTGGAGGCCCTGTTCAATACCGAAAGCCTTTCCGCGCTCCTGAACCATAATGACGACGCCCTGCGCCAGAGCGACCTGAGCGCGGGCTATTTCGTGGCCGAGCAGTCCTTTGGCAACCTCGTGCCGCAGATCCGCCCGTGGCGCGAATGGCTGAGCAACCGGGGCTTTTCCTTTGAACTGACCTACAAGGGCGAAAGCATGGCCAATGTGGGTGGCGGCCTGTCCAAGGGGATTGACTATGTCCATGACCTGCGGGTGAGCATGCTGTTCGACCTTGGCAAACTTGCCGGGCTGAATGGCTGGTACCTGCACGGCATCATCATGAACCGTGAGGGGCGGCAGGTCGGCTGGGACCATGTGGGCGAGCGCAACATCCTGCTGACGGAAGTGTGGAGCATCCACGGCCCGGCGGCGGCGCGGCTGGCGGACCTGTACCTTGAAAAATCCTTTTTCCACAGCCGCATCAACATCAATATCGGCCGTATCGCGCTGACCCATACCTATGGCACGTCGGTGCTGCTGTGTACGTTCATGACGCAGTGTTCCGCCCCCATGGCCATTCGTGAACCGGCGGGGTGGAGTGTCTATCCCAAGACATCATGGGGCGGCACCGTGCGCTTCCGGCCCACGCGCGACCTTACGCTGCGCACCGGCATCTACAAGATCGGCCCCAAGGTGCAGGACAATACTGGCTGGGCATGGGGCAGCGAAACCACAACCGGCATACAGACCCCCGTTGAATTGACATGGGAGCCGTTTTTTGGCCCGCGCAAGCTGCCGGGGCACTACAAATTCGGCTTCGGGCACGATACGTCGCCCTATCCCGACCTGATCGGGGATGTGCCGGTGGCCGATCGCGCCACCGTGCGGGTGTACAAGGAAAAGCCGCGCGACACCTTCTATATCGAAGCCGACCAGATGGTGTACCGCAGGCATGGCGAACACCAGATGGCGGGGGGCTACCTGCTGGCGGGGTTCATCCACAATACACCCAGCATCTCGAACTTTGCCGATGAATTCTATTTTGGCGCGTCCCTTCTGGGCCTGTTCCCCCACCGGCCCTTTGACCGCTTCGGCGTCATGTATTCGTACTACCAGATGAGTCCGCGCCTGACCTATGGCCAGAGCCTGCGGCAGGCGGCCGGGCTTTCCCCCGGGGCCTATGTCACGGGGCCACAGACCCATTCCGCCGTGCTGGAAGCCTATTACGGCATTCCCGTCATGCCCGGCCTGGTCATGACACCCGAGTTCGAATACGTCATGCGCCCCAATGAGACATCGGTCATCCCCAATGCCATGCTGGTCGGGCTGAAGGCCATCGCCAACCTGTAGCACCTGCCCGGTCGGGACGTGGCGCAACCTCCACCCCACCGCCACGTTCAGGCCCCACACGCAGGAGGCCACGATGCGCCCGACCCTACGCTTCATCATCACCCTCGCCGCGGCCCTGTCCGTCGCGGGGTGCCACCACGCCTATCATGACCGCCCTTCCCACTGGAATGAAGGCGACCATCATGACCGCAACCCGAACCAGCACTGGGGCCAGGGGCCGCATATCGACCACTGACCCCGCGCGGTGACGGGGGACATGGCGCTAGTCCAGCCCCCCGTCACCCGCGGTGCCGACATTCTGCACGCCCTCAATCGTGGCAAGGGCCGCAATCAGGTGGGAAACCGGGCGCCTGCCCCTGACCTGCATGCTCAGCGTCACGACCGGGGTGGTGGATGCCCCGTCACGCAGCAGGGGGGCCGCACAGTCGCCATCCTGCGCGATATGCACATGGTCCACCGCAAAGCGCAGCCGGGTGCAGGCCACAAGGATATGGCGCAGGATGCCCCTGCCATCGGTATAGGAAACATCCAGCCGCGTCTGCGCGGGATGGATCTGTGGCAGCAGCCGGGTGAAATACGGAAAGGCGAACATGATGATGAAATGCGCCGCTGTCGCGGCCAGCGCGAGTTCGACCAGCCCCGCCCCGCACGCCATGCCCACGGCGGCGGTCAGCCAGACGGAAGCCGCCGTGGTCAGCCCCCGCACGGCGTCCCGGCGCATGAAAATGACGCCACCGCCAATAAACCCGATGCCCGACACCACCTGTGCCGCCACGCGTGAGGGGTCAAGGATGACCCGCCCGGCGGACAGCACGTCACTGAAACCGTATTTTGATACGAGCATGATCAGCGCCGCCGCCAGCCCGACCAGCGCATGCGTGCGCATGCCAGCACTTTTCTGACGGAACTCGCGCTCAAGCCCGATCATGGCGGACAGCGTGAAAGCGGCCAGCAGGTCAACAAGCTGGCACCATGTTCCTGCAATCATATGTCACCGTACCTCCCCACCAGAAAAGGCTGGAATCCCCGTCGGTTCCCGCGGGGCTGCGCCCGCCCCGGTTTCTGCCCCGCCTTTACCCTATCTTAACCCGCCCCCGCGCAGGCTTGGCCCGGACGCGCAGGCCACGTGGCGCAGATTGGATGCAACAGACCGCGCACCCATCACGTTGAGTGCGGACGCGCCCCGTCCGGGCCGCCTTTCCCACCCACAATGCCGGAGAGCCAGACATGACCAGTTCCATTCCACCCCAGAGCCAGCCGCACCAGCCCGGCGTTGAACGACTGATGAACCCGCCAGCCGAACATATCCGCGCCGATTACCGGGGCAGCGGCAAGCTGAAGGGCCGCAGGGCGCTGGTCACGGGCGGTGACAGTGGCATCGGCCGCGCCGCCGCGCTGCATTTCGCGCGTGAGGGGGCGGATGTGGCCATCCTTTACCTGGAAGAAGATGAGGACGCGCATGAAACCGTCCGCCTGGCCAAAGCCGAGGGCGTGCGGGCGCTGGCCATACGCGGCGATGTCTCGAACAGCGCGGTGTGCGATGACGCGGTAGGCCAGTGTGTGGAAACGTTCGGCGGCCTCGACATCCTCGTCAACAACGCGGGCGTGCAGTACGTCAGCGAAGACCTGACGGATATTACTGACGAGATGTGGCAGCGCCACATGGATGTAAACATAAACGGCTATTTTTACATGGCGCGCGCGGCCCTGCCCCATCTGGGTGAAAAGGGCGTCATCATCAATACATCCTCGATCAACGCCTTCGCGGGCAACCAGTCCCTTGTGGCCTATACCACGACCAAGGCGGCCGAGATGGGGTTCACCCGCGCCCTTGCACTCCAGCTTGCGCCAAAGGGCATACGTGTCAACGCGGTCGCGCCCGGCCCGGTCTGGACACCACTGCAGCCCGCAAGCTGGGGGCCGGTTGACCCGCAGGCGGTGGCCGACCTGGGCAAGAAAACGCCCATGGGCCGTATCGGCCAGCCCAGTGAACTGGGTCCGGCCTATGTCTATCTGGCGGCGGAAGATTCATCCTACGTGACCGGGCAGACCGTGCATGTAAATGGCGGCATGATCATCAATGGCTGAACCCCTGCCCGCGCTGATGCTGCCGGTTTCCTCATGGCTGCGTCTGGCGCCGCACCGCCGCTGGCTTGACATGCAGGGCCAGCGCCTGCTGGACTTTTCCAAGCCCGCGCGCGTCGAGGATGGTTTCGCCGCGCTGGATGATGACGGCAGGCTCCCGCCCCACGCCACCGCCGACAGCACGATCAGCGCGCGCATGACCCATGTCTATTCCGTAGCGGCGGGCCGGGGCCTGCCGGGCTGCGCGCCACTGGCGGCGCATGGGGTGGCCGCCCTGCTCGGCCCGCTGGCGGACCATGAAAACGGCGGGTGGTTCCTGACCCCCGCCCCCGATGGCGCGCTGCCCGAAAACCCGCGCAAGCAGGCCTATCTGCACAGTTTCGTGGCGCTGGCCGCGTCCTCGGCCACGGTGGCCGGGGTGCCGGGGGCGGACGAGCTTCTGGCCCGCGCGCTTGCGGTGTGGCAGGCGCATTTCTGGAGCGAGGCGGAAGGCGTCTTTCGTGAAAGTTTCGCGCCCGACTGGTCGGATGAGGAAGACTACCGTGGCGCCAACGCCAACATGCATTCGGTCGAGACCTGCATGGCCGCGGCCGATGTGACGGGCGACCCGATATGGCGGCACAGGGCGCTGCGCATTGCCGGGCGTTTCATCCATGAACTGGCGCGCGGCGCGGACTACCATGTGCCCGAACATTACAGCCGCGACTGGGTACTGCTGAAGGATTACCACCGCGACAGCCCGACCGATGCCCTGCGCCCCTATGGCATGACGCCGGGGCATTTTGTGGAATGGTCGCACCTGCTCCTGAAGCTGGAGGCGGCACTGCTGCGCGCGCACGGCCAGGCGCCCGCGTGGCTGGTGGAAGATGCGGCTGCCCTGTTCCGGCGCGGCATGGAAACCGGCTGGGCGCGTGATGGCGCGCCGGGGCTGCTGTACACGATCGACTGGGACGGTACCCCGGTCGTCCACAACCGCCCCCACTGGTGCCAGGCGGAAGCCATGACCGCCGCCGCCGCATTGCTCAAACGCACCGGTCACCAGCATTACGAACACTGGTACCGCACCCTGTGGGACTATATCGACACCTACATGATCGACCGCAGGCGCGGCGGGTGGATACAGGAGCTGGACCGGCACAACCGGCCATCAGCCGTGGTGTATGAAGGCAAGGCCGACCTGTACCACGCCTGGCAGGCCACGATCACGCCCCTGCTGCCGCTTGCCCCCAGCTTCGCCACGGCTGTCTCCCTGCTGGAAGGGTAGCCGCTCAGAACGACCAGATCGCATCACAACTGAACCACAGCATGTTGTTGGTGCCGTTGTTGACGATCGGGTTGGACATGGTGCCCGACTGGTTGAAGGGCCGGGTGCCGTTGAGGGATTTGTCCAGCCGCACTTCCGGCCGCACGGTGAACTTGCCCAGCGACAGGTGGCGGTTGATGAATTCCGGCCGATAGGTCACCCCCAGCGTCAGCGCGCCATAGGTGGTGGGCGGCGCGGCGTAATAGGGGAATGGCTGGTTGGACAGTGATTTGGTGAATGACGTGTAGCCCGCATATTCGGTAATGACGCCGCCGGTATTGTCACGGAAGATTTCGCCACGTGCATTGAACGTCAGCCACGGGCGGATGTCCCACGCCACGTAACTGCTGATGCCATACGCATCATCGCGCAGACCGTCATCATGCAGGTAGGTGCCGTCCATGGTCAGCGTCACCCGGTCATTGACGTGATAGGTCGCCATGATGTCACCGTTGTACTGCATCAGGTGATTGGCGCTGCGGCCCATGCCCGCGCTGGTCCAGCCGCCGCCGCTAACCGAGCGCCCGTTATTGCCCTGCGGGCCGAAATGGCCGATGGCGTGCAGGTTCAGCTTGCCGTTCATCAGGTTATTCCACGCAAGGCCGAAATACCCCTTGGGCTTGTTGTTGTTGCCCGACGCCCCGAACGTGGTGGAATTGCCCGCGTCAACACCCAGTATCCAGTCCATGTGGCTGGTCACGTGCATGGTCGCGACAATGCCCACCGTCTCGAACGGTACGATGTAATCGGATGCGTAGTTGAAGGTATAGAACGGCCGCGCCAGCGACGGCGTGCCCTCCGACCCCATCAGGCCGTACATCTGGCCAATCTGCACATCAATGCCCCGGCGGTAGATCCACGGCAGGTGCACATCCAGGTGCGCCTGCGTGGGCGCCCACTGGTACAGCCCCGTCAGTGAACCCGAACCCATGCCGATGGTGGGGTCGAAACGGGCGTCCGAGCCATACATGGCCTCCAGCACGAAGCCGATCCCGTAGCCCTTGCCCACATCCGTCACCGCATGGGACAGGGAGCCCATGATCTGGTTCATCGTGACCGTATTGGCCCGGTCGGTATAGAACTGGGCAAAGTTGCGGCCAGAGCGCGTCCACGGGTTGCCGGACACGCCGGCCTCGATCTGCACGTGGCCTTCCAGCCCGTCCCAGTAAGTGCGGGCATGGCCCGGCCGGGGGTGGAAGATGTTGCCCGTGACCGGGGCGGGGGTTACGTCCTCGGCCGGTTCGGTGGCTTCCAGCGGGCGTTCCTCCTCGGTGGGGATGTCCGGCGTCTGGGCCAGCGCCCCCCCGGCGGCAGGAAGGGCCAGCATGCACATGCCAAGCAGGCCGGAAAATGAACGCGCGCGTACGGGCGCATGGTTTGTTTCAGCCATTCGGGACAGTTCCTGATCGGAAAGAACACATTGGGGGGATGGTGGACCGCCCGGCAGGCGGCCCGGATCGGGTCAGGCCGCGCGCACCCGGCGCGCCCGCGCCATGAAGACACCCGTCAGCACGGCCATGACGGCCAGGTAGATGCAGAATATCTCGACATTGTAATAAATCACGGCACTCAGCGCCACCAGTGCACCACCCAGCGCAATGGCGGGCAGCACCGGATACAGCGGCGCGCGGTAGCTGCGCACCAGGTCCGGTTCCGTGCGGCGCAGGCGGAACAGGCTGATCATGCTGAACACATACATGGTCAGCGCCCCGAAGACCGACATCGTGACCAGTGTCGCGGTCAGTGACTGGCCGTTGATGGAAATGACGTTATCGGAAAAGATCGCCGCAATCCCGATCACGCCACCGGCCAGCGTCGCGGCATAGGGCGTATGGAAGCGCGGGTGCACACGCCCCAGCACCGATGGCAGGAACCCCGCCCGCGCCAGTGCGAACATCTGCCGCGCATAGCCCATGATGATGCCGTGCAGCGAGGCGACCAGCCCGAACAGACCCAGCCAGACCAGCATGTGCAGCCAGTCGCTATGCGCACCCACCACGCGCTTCATGGCCTGCGGCAGCGGGTCGTTCAGGTTGGCCAGCGCGTGCCAGTCACCCACGCCACCGGCGAACAGCATGACACCGAAGGCCAGCGTCACCAGCGTCAGCACGCCGGCAATATAGGCCACCGGAATGGCGCGCCGGGGATCACGCGCTTCCTCCGCCGCCATGGCCACTCCCTCGATGGCGAGGAAGAACCAGATGGCGAACGGAATGGCGGCAAAGATGCCCCCCATCGCTTCCCAGCCGAAATGCGGCGCACCGCCCCAGCCGTCATGCAGGAAGTTGCCCCATGAGAACGCAGGCGCCACCACCCCCATGAAGACAAGGAGTTCGATGATGGCGGCAATGGTGATGAACAGCTCGAACGTCGCCGCGATCCGCACGCCCGCGATGTTCAGCGCCATGAAGATCAGATACGCCCCGAACGCCGCCACCTGTGGCGAAAGGGTGGGAAACTGCACGTTCAGGTACGCCCCGATGGCCAGCGCGATGGCGGGCGGCGCGAATATGAATTCAACCAGCGTCGCCAGCCCCGCGATCAGCCCGCCCAGCGGCCCCAGCGCCCGCGCGCTGTAGGTGAACGGCCCGCCCGCATGCGGGATGGCGCAGGTCAGTTCCGTAAAGCTGAAGATGAACGCGGTATAGATGATGGCCACGAATACGGTCGCCACCAGAAAGCCAAGGGTGCCCGCCGTGGCCCAGCCATAGCTCCAGCCGAAATATTCACCGGATATGACCAGTCCGACGGCAATGCCCCACAGGTGGAACGCACCGAGCGACTTGCTCAGATGGGTCGGGCTACTGCTCATTTACCATGATCCTTCTCCAATGGGGGGACGCCTTCGTGGCGGATATGTCCGTGCTGCGGGGCTGCATCCTTCAGGCCGACACCGGTCAGTGACAGGCGGCGCGCCTCGCGCATCAGCCATGCCAGCCGGTCCGCCGCCTGCGGTATCGACAGCCCGTGGGGGTGAATGTTGGACAGGCAGTTACGCGCTGAATCCGGGCAGCCGACATAGGGGGCATAGGTCAGGTAAACCCCCATGCTGTCGGCCACGCTCAGGCCGGGGCGCTCGCCAATCATCATGACGACCATGCGCGCGCCCATGGCTACCGCAATGTCATCACCCAGCGCCACGCGGGCCTGCGTGGCAATGACCAGCGGCGCCACCGACCACCCGGCCAGCAGCCCGCGCATGGCGTGGTACAGCGGCACCGCGCCATTCTGCACCGCCACGGCGGACAGGCCATCGCCCGCCACGAACACCACATCCCATGCCCCGGCATGCAGGTGGGCGCGGCTGGCGTCATCCAGCCTGCGGCCCAGGTCGGGGCGGCGCAGGTAGGTGGGGCGGTCGGGCGCGCTGCTGGTTACAAGCTGCGCTTCCTCGCCCGGTGCAAGCTGCGCGCGCAGGGCGGCGACATCCAGCGCGGTATGGACCGCATCACGCGCAAGGGCATGCGCGCCCTGAAAGGCCAGTACGTCGCGCGTGCGCTGGGCATTGCCGCTGCGCCCGATGCCAATGCGTGCGCGGGTCAGGTGGCGCAGTCCGTCCCATGCGTCACCGGGCGGAAGGGGGGTGGGTTTTTTCGTGTCCATGTCAGGCGATCAACTGGCCAAGGCGGGTCTGCCCGGGGGAGAGTTCGCGCATACGGCCCGTTTTCGCGTCGTACAGCCCCATCCGTTCCAGCCACGCGGCGAATTCCGGCGCGGGGTCAAGGCGGAGCATGTGGCGCAGGGTCATGATGTCATGGAATGACAGGCTCTGGTAATTGAGCATGATGTCATCCGCGCCGGGCACGCCGATCAGGAACGAAATCCCGGCCACGCCCAGCAGCACCATGAGGTTGTCCATGTCATCCTGATCGGCCTCGGCATGGTTGGTGTAACAGGCGTCACACCCCATGGGCACACCCAGCAGCTTGGCGCAGAAATGGTCTTCCAGCGCCGCGCGGGTGATCTGCTTGCCATCATACAGGTATTCCGGGCCGATAAAGCCCACCACCGTATTGACCAGCAGCGGATCGAACGCGCGCGCCACGGCATAGGCGCGGGTCTCGACCGTCTGCTGGTCCAGGCCGTGATGCGCGCCAGCGGACAGCGCCGCCCCCTGCCCCGTTTCAAAATACATCACGTTATTGCCGATCGTGCCGCGATGCAGGCCCCGGGCGGCGTCGTGCGCCTCCTTCAGGATCGACAGGTTGATGCCGAAGCCCTCGTTCGCCTTCTGCGTTCCGGCAATGGACTGGAACACAAGGTCCACCGCGCCGCCGCGGTTCATCATCTCGATCGTATTGGTCACATGCGTCAGCACGCAGGTCTGGGTGGGAATGTCAAACCGGCGGCGTGCGTGGTCGAGCATGTCCAGCAGCGCCATGCCGGTCTCGACATTGTCGGTGGCCGGGTTGATCCCGATTACGGCGTCACCCATGCCGTAAAGCAGGCCATCGAGGGTGGAGGCGGCAATGCCCTTCAGGTCATCGGTGGGGTGGTTGGGCTGCAGGCGCGAGGCAAGGCAGCCCGAAAGGCCGATGGTGTTGCGGAACCGGGTAATGACGCGGATGCGCGCCGCAACCGCCATAAGGTCCTGGTTGCGCATGATCTTGCTCACCGCCGCCGCCATTTCGGGCGTGATGCCCGGCGCGACCGCCGCCAGCGTCGGCCCGTCCGCCGCGTGCGAGAGCAGCCAGTCCCGGAAGTCCCCCACCGTCATGTGCGAAACCGGGGCGAAGGCCGCGCGGTCATGGCTGTCAATGATCAGGCGCGTGACCTCATCTTCCTCATACGGCACCAGCGCGGTGTTGAGGAAGGTGGCCAGCGGCACATCGGCCAGTGCGTGCCGCGCGGCGATACGCTGCACGTCCGATGTCGCCCCCAGCCCGGCCAGCACATCGCCCGAACGCGCGGGCGAGGCCACGGCCAGCAATGTGGCAAGGTCTGGAAAGCTGTATGTTTCACCACAGAAACTGGCGTGAAATCCCATTGAACGGTACCCGG
Source organism: Komagataeibacter melaceti (assembly GCF_003403295.1). Classification (GTDB taxonomy): domain Bacteria; phylum Pseudomonadota; class Alphaproteobacteria; order Acetobacterales; family Acetobacteraceae; genus Komagataeibacter; species Komagataeibacter melaceti. The sequence continues at coordinate 12,770 of NZ_QUWV01000149.1, forward strand.
ATTATGGGCCGGGGCGTGTCATGATGGCCCGGCCGAAGTCAGAAATACATTCGATATCGCAATAATAACCATGGCGAAGCGATGCTGACTTGACCGGGCGGGACAAAGTTTTAACAATTTCGCACAATCGGCCTTATCGGATAATAGGCACCAACAGATTGCTGAGCGGAGAACCCATGGTTCATGCATCAAGACCGGACGGCGCCGCCATGGTCCTGGCTGCCGCCGCGCATGGCGTTGAAGAATTCATTACCCGCCACGGGGGCGATATAGACCGCATTGCCGGGCGGGCCGGGCTTTCACCGCGCCAGTTCGCCCTGCCCACGGAAAAACTGGATCTCAGCGCCTACTGCCGCCTGTTCAGCGAGGCCGCGCGCGACACGCAGGACGGCAACATCGGCCTGCGCTTTGGCCAGCAGTTCCGCCCCGACATGCTGGGCCTGATCGGGTATGTCGCCCTCCTCTCCCCCACGCTGGGGGATGCGGTGGCGAATCTGGCTTCACATTTCGGCTACCATCAGGCGCATACCCGCACCGGGCTGATCCGCCGCGACGGGCTGCTGCACCTTGAATACGTAATTGAAGACCCCCGCATCACCCAGCGCCGGCACGATGCGGAACTGACCATGGGCATGTTCTGCAACGTGCTGCGCCACGCCATGGGGCCGGACTGGGCGCCGGAGGAAATACATTTCGCCCATGCCCGCCCCGAACAGGCGCATGAGCATACCGATGCCTTTCAGGCCCCCGTACGCTTTGGCCAGATGACCAACGCGCTCGTGTTCCGTGAAAAGGGTACGGACATTCCCATGCCCAACGCCAACCCGTCGCTGCTGAAGGTGGTGCGTTCATCGCTCATTTCACTGGCGGGGGCGCAGTGCGAGGTACCCGCCGGCAGCCCGTTATCAGCACAGATTGCCGGGCACATCCGCAGCGCGCTGGCGGTCGGGCATATCGAGTTCGTGGACATCGCCCGCCGCATGGGCCTGCCGCCATGGACGCTGCAACGGCGGCTGGCGCAGGAAAACCTGACCTATTCCACCATACTGGAGGAAACCCGCCATGCCGAGGCGCTGCGTTACCTCACCACCACCAGCCACGACATAAGCGAGATCGCCCGGGCGCTGGCCTATACGGAAACCAGTGCGTTCAGCCGCGCCTTCCGTAAATGGAGCGGGCAGTCACCACGCGCCTACCGCAAGCAGAACATGGCGTAGCGACTGCCCCCCTGCCCGGTGGTTCAGGCGATGGTGTCAACCAGCACCACCTCCGCATCCTCCGTGGCGTGAACCGACAGCACGGCGGTTGCGGAAATGGCCGCGCCATCACCCTGCCTGACGGTCTGCCCCTCGATCACCACCGCGCCCTTCGCCACGACCAGATAGCCCAGCCTGTCCATGCCGAGGTGATAGGTCGTGCTTTCCCCCTGCCTGAGCGTCGCACCCAGCACGCGGGCGTCGGCATGGATCGGCAGGGCGTCGCCATCCCCTGCCCGGCCCGATGCCAGCACCACGAACTGCCCGGCCCGTTCCGCCCGGGGAAAGGCCCGCGTCCCCCATGAGGGGGCATGGCCCGCGCGGTCGGGCATGATCCAGATCTGGAACAGCCGGGTGGGCACGTCATCGCGGTTGTATTCGCTGTGGCGCACGCCGGTCCCGGCCGACATGACCTGAACATCCCCCGCCCCGGTCCGGCCGGTGTTGCCGAGGCTGTCCTGATGGGTGATCGCGCCTTCACGGACATAGGTGATGATTTCCATGTTCCGGTGCGGGTGCGCGCCAAAGCCGGTGCCGGGTGCGATCACATCGTCATTCCATACGCGCAGCGCGCCCCAGCCCATGCGTTCGGGATCATGATACCCCGCGAACGAGAAATGGTGCCGCGCATCCAGCCAGCCGTGATCCGCATGGCCCAGCCGGTCATAGGGACGGATTTCAATCATGATACCTGCTCCTGTTCGGGCATTGTGTTGACTGATGCAAGATTACCGCCGGTGTTATGTGGTCGTATATGGCAATCATGGAAAGGCATTGTTTCCATTCATTTTACATAAACCGCTCCATGGGGGGACGACAGCAGCCGTGTGGACAGGCTATGGAAACGATCAGGTCGATCATTTCCCAAGGTGCCATTCATGAGACTGCCAGACCTTGAAGCATGGGCGATTTTCGCGCGGGTTGCGGAACTTGGCTCCTTTGCCCGCGCGGCGGAGGACACCCAGCTTTCCCGCCCTACGGTTTCAAAGGCGGTCAGCCGGCTGGAACAGGCGCTGGGGGTGGCGCTGTTCAACCGCAATTCGCGCCACATGTCCCTGACCGAAACGGGGCGGCTGCTGCTGGGACATGCCAGCCGCATCCTGGCCGAAGCAGAGGCGGCCGAGGCACAGGCCCGTGGCGGCACGCAGCGCCCCTCCGGCCTGATCCGCGTTACCGCGCCCATCACGTTCGGCATGCGACACCTCGCCCCGCTGCTGCCCGATTTCCTGACCCGCTACCCTGAAATCGACATCGCGATCGACTTCAGCGATGCGGTGGTCGATATCGTGGCGCAGGGCTATGACGTGGCGCTGCGCATCGCGGCACTGGCGGATTCCGCGCTGCGGGCGCGCAGGCTGTGCGGCGTGCGGCTCGTGCTTGTCGCCACCCCCGAATACTGCGCACGCGTCGGCCACCCCACCCACCCGCGTGAACTGGTGGGCGAAAAGAGCTTTGTCTATACCAACACATCCGCCCCCGGCATGATCCGGCTGCGTCAGGAGAAAACCGGCAGAGAATTCGTGCTGTCACAGACATCCCGCTTCCGGGCCGACAACGCGGAAGCCTTCCTGCCCGCGCTGCATGCGGGGCTGGGATTCGGGCTGTTTCCCGAATTCATGGTGTGGGACGGGCTACATTCCGGCAGGCTGGAACGCCTGCTGCCCCAGTGGGAGGCCCCGCCCATCGCACTCTATCTGGTTACGGGCGGCAACCCGCTGCGCCCCATGCGGGTCAATGCGTTCATGGACTATCTGGTCGGGGCGTTCGCGCACCCGCCATGGGCCAGCGGGGAAAGCTGAACGCACGCCAGCAGGCCCATGCCCCCGAAAATGGAATCCGGGGGCATGGGGTGCGGGATCAGGCGAGTTTCTTCGCCAGCCCGGCCACGTGCTGGCCAAGGAACTTCGCGCCATCGAGTTCATTGGCGCTGGGCTGGCGGGAGCCGTCCCCCGCCGCGATGGTGGTCGCGCCGTAGGGGGAACCGCCCGTGACCTCATCGAGCGTGAGCTGGCCCTGGAAGCTGTAAGGCAGGCCGCTTATGACCATGCCATGGTGCAGCAGGTTCGACATGAGCGAGTAGAGCGTCGTCTCCTGCCCGCCATGCTGCGACGCGGTGGAGGTGAACACCGCCCCCACCTTGCCCACCAGCGCGCCCTTCAGCCACAGGCCGCCCGTCTGGTCCCAGAAATTGGCCATCTGCGCGGGCAGCCGGCCAAAGCGGGTGGGCGCGCCGACAATGATCGCATCATATTCCGGCAGTTCGCGCGTGGTGGCGATGGGGGCGGCCTGTTCGGTCTTGAAGTGGTGCGTGCGCGCCACCTCCTCGGGCACCAGTTCGGGCACCCGCTTCACATCGGCCTCAAGCCCCGCCGCGCGCACGCCCTCGGCCACGGCATGGGCCATCGTTTCGATATGGCCGTAGGATGAATAGTAAAGAACAAGAACCTTGGGCATTGTCATGCTCCCTTTCCGGGTTGGTGGTGGTTACGCTCGGGTAAGCGAGACCCCCTGACCATAACCGGCACAGGGAAAGTGGATATGGAAAATCCGGAAACATTGAATTTCCACAAACAGGCCCGCAGCCATTGCCGCCTGCCGGTCAGGCCAGGTCGCCCAGCCCCTCCAGCAGCGGGCGCAGCGTGGCGGCATCGGGCCGCCACCGGCCTATTGCGGTGCGGTAGATCGGGTTGCGGACCTGTTCGACGCTGGATGTCCTGACCGGGCGCGTGGATCTGTAGAAATCAAGGCACGCATCATCCCACGGCAGGCCGCAATAGGCGATGATGCGGCGCGCGCTGACCTCAAGGTCATCCACGACATCCTCATAGCGCACATCCAGCATCGCGCCCTGGGGCAGGACATGCCGCCAGTGGGCCATCAGGTCATGATACTGGCGGTAGCGGCGGCCGAGTTCACCCAGATCGAACGTGAATTCCTGCGCATTGAAGGGGGTGGCGAAGCATGAAAGGCACGTATCCACCGGGTCGCGCATGGTGTGGATGATCCGGGCGTTGGGCCATAGCTGGCGGATCATGCCGATATAGAGGTAGTTCCCCAGCGTCTTGTTGGTAATACGCAGGGGTGCGCCCTGCCCCGGCCAGTCCGTTACCAGCGCGTTGAGCCGCCGGAGGTAGTCACTGGCAATGAAACGCCGTTCCTCATGCGTGAGCTTCCCCAGCGGGGAGACCGTCCGCCATGCGGGAAAGCGCGCGGCGGCATCCCTGAACGTATCGAGCAGGGTGCTGACCTCCCCCGCCGCGTAAACCCCCGGGTGGCTTGCCAGTATCTGTTCCACCAGCGTGGAGCCTGACCGGGGCATGCCGACAATGAAAACGGGCTGGGGCGACGGATCACCATCACGCGACAGCCGCTCGATCTCCCCTGCGGTAAACAGGTCGCGCGTCCGGCGCATGCCCACGTCCATCCTGCCCTCATCATACGTGATGTGGCGGCGGTGCAGGGCGTTGCCCTTCAACAGATGGGCAAAGGACTGTTGGTGCTCGCCCATATCGGACAGGGCCTTGCCAAGTGCGAAATGGATGTCCGCCCGCTCCTGGTCCGACAGGGGCAGGGTCGTGTCCGCATCCAGCCTGCGCAGCGCGGGCAGGACCGGGTCATCGGCGGCCAGCCGCGTGATGCGGGTCAGGCACTGGTAGTAGCGCGTACATTCCGGCGCGAGGCTTATGGCCCGGCGGAAACACGCCGCCGCCTCCCCGATCCGCCCGATTTCCTGCAACGCCGCCGCCAGCGCGGCCTGCGCCGGGGCCTCGTCCGGTTTCAGGGCGCAGGCTTTTTCAAAATGGCTTATGGCTTCGTTCACATGCCGGTGCTGGTGGAGCAGCCTGCCCAGCTTCATATGCCCCGTGTAACAGTCGGGATGCCGCGCCAGCAGGGTCTGATAGCACGCCACCGCGTCATTCACCCGGCCCAGCTCCGTCAACGCCGCGCCAAGGCCCATGGCGGCTTCGATATTGTCGGGCGCGTAGCGCAGGGCCAGTTCGAACCGGCCCGCGGCCTCGCCATGGCGGCCTATGGCGCGGAATGTGCGGCCAAGGTCGATCAGGGTCGCGACATCCCTCGGGTTGGCCGCCAGTATGTCACGGTAGCGGGTGATTTCCCTGTTATGGCCATCAAGGGCAAGGATGCGCTGGTAGCACCCGACCGCCCCGGTCTGGTCACCGGATTTTGCCAGCGCATCGCCCAGATCGACCAGGGCAGCGCGATAATACGGGCGCAGCGTGGCCGCCTGGCGGAAGGCGGCTGTGGCTTCGCGCATATGCCCCGTCTCCCGCAGGGCGCGGCCGAGGGTATGGAAGCCTTCGGCATTTTCAGGGTTGTGGGCCAGCACCCTGCGCAGCATGGGTATGGCCCGCTCCGGGCTGCCATGCCGGGCGTACAGCGTGCCCAGAATGAACATTGTCTCAAGGTGGTCCGGGCTTTTGGTCAGGACATCCTCATAATACTTCATGAGCGCATGCATATGCGCGTCCTGCTGGCCCGCAGGCTCGGGTGGCGGGTTGTTGGATAATTGAGTTTCCTGCATTGGTGCCCCGTTCCCCCCGGTAAACGCGTCTCGTGGACCCTGTCGGCCCGGCCAGACCGCCATGGTCCGCTCCGTTTTATAGGACAGGTTCCCCACATGGCCAACGCCTGCAATCCGGCATGGCAACATGCGGCCGGAATATCCCCGCCAGCCCCCTTTTGTCCGTTTACGGACGTATTTCAGGGCGTATTCATGACATTACATGCGGGAAATGGGTGCCCTTGCATAAATCGTTCCAATATAGATGCCGTGCGCACACGGCAGTCATGTAACGCCCGGCGTTGACATGAAGCAGTACAGGAACACTATTTGTCGTGAGTTAGTACTTGTATCCCATAGTATTATCTTGCACTTTTTATGAACATAATGAGGTAAGCCATGTCTAAATGGACAGGCCTGTGGCGCGTACGCGGCCATGATGGCAAGGACAACCGTATTGTCGTGCTCAACGGGGAACGGGAAGATGAAATCGATGAAAAAGATTACATCATGAACAAGTTCGAGCCCCCCGTTGAAGACCTGGAATGGCGCAGGAAGTAACCTGACCGCGCCACCATTCCCCATGGCCCCATCCGGGCCAGTAACGGATGACATGGTTTTTCACGCCCCATGGACGGAACCGCCATGTCACCCGTGCCAATCACCCCGCCATGCCGGAACCCGCCGGGCGTGGCCTGTAGCCGCCAGCGTGCAGCGGGCCAATCCGATGGTGTGCTACATGCACAGCACCTCAAGCTCCTCCAGCTTGCCCAGCGTCACGCCGTCATCAAGATCTTCGAGAATATCCTTCAGCGTCGGCAGGAAGTTGTGCAGCACCCGCAGGTCGTCCAGCCCCTGATAATGGGCGATGTCGCGCTGCCGGAGGAAGTATTTCCAGAACGGGCTGGTATTGGTGTCAAAATGCACCTGAAGCAGGTCAAACACCTCCGCCGTCCTGCGTTCCCACTCAACATTCCTGAAGCTGACATACCTGTCGATCTGTGCGGACATCCCTATCCCCCTGTATTTTCCAAACCGGATGGGGAGTGTGAAGTGCCGCGCGCGTGCTGTCTGTCAGATGGCCGACATAACGGGCGGATCAGCCCGTGCCCGTATCCGCGCCGCTGGCCCAGTTCCGCAGCAGGGCGACATTGCCCATGCGCAGGTAGCCACGGCGCTCGCGTGAAAATGCGCCTTCGCGGATCATGGCGTTGAATTCGGTCGAGACCGTCTGCCGTGTCGTGCCCAGCAGCGCGGCCATTTCCTCCATGCCCAGCGTCAGCGGCACGACCTGCCCGCGTTGCAGCCCCGCACCGCCCTGTGCCGCGCAGCGCAGGATATAGCGCGCGATACGCCCCCGGGCATGGTGGAAGGCAAGGTCCTCGATCAACGTGATGGTCTGGCCCAGCACCCGGGCAAGGCCATGGATCAGCGCGTGCTGGAGTGCGGGATGCGCGGCCGCGATCCGCTCGATGGCGGAGCGGCGGGCCATGAAAAGCTGCGTGAAGGTGGTTGCCTCCATCTGCAGCCGCGTATGGGTGCTGAACATGTCGCCACGGTTCAGGTAGGCAAGGCTCAGCTCACGGTCAAAGGCCAGCAGGAAGGCCCGCAGCCGCCCGGTCCGGACAATGAATATACAGTCGGTATCATCCGGCCCGGCAAGGAGCTGCCCACGGTCGTACGCCACCAGCCGGAAGGCGGCCCGCAGGGGTGTTTCCGCCTGCCCTTCCAGCAGGTCCATAATGGTGGCGGGGCCATGAACATGCGGTGGCATCATTTACGGCAGTGGCGCAAATATCATGCCATGGCTGGTGCCCCGCCCCTACATCACGGCGTGTGGCCGTATGTCGCCTCCAGCCGTTCGCGCAGGTAATCCGCGCCGGTAATGGGCGGGTAATGTGGTGTGTCACCGGGGCGGGCCATGATCGGCTCCACCACCGCATCGGCATCCGGGTCAAGGAAGAAGGCCACGGAATAACGGTCACTGGCCGGTTGCAGCACACGGTGCGGGGTCGAGACATACACATCGTTGCTCCACCGCATCAGGCAGTCACCGATGTTGCAGACAAACGCATCCGGTATCATCGGCGCGTCGATCCAGTCACCACCACGCGGGCGCACCTGCAGCCCGGCCACGCCATCCACCGCCAGGATGGTCACGTTGCCATAATCCGTATGCGCGCCAGCCCCCGGCGCGCGGGGCCGGGGCTCCGCCGCGCAGTAGTGCAGCAGCCGCAGCGTGGCCATGGGGTGGGTGAATTTATCAACAAAGAAATCCTCATCCACGCCAAGGTCCAGCGCGAAAGCCCGGTGCAGCGAGGCGCCAACGCTCTGGCACGCCGCGAAATAGCCCACCATCAGATCCCGCCAGCCCGGTATGTCGGGCCATGCGTTGGCGGGCTCGCCCGCTGCCTCGCGGCCCATGTTGAAAGCTTCCTTGCGGTCCGGCAGGGCGGCGGTGTCCAGCCGCTCCACGCCGTAACCGACATAGCCGCGGTTGTGCCCCACCCGGCTGCGCGCGATGCGTTCCTTTTCCGCGTCGGGCAGGGCGAACAGCGCATGCGATGCGTCAAACACCGCGCGCAGCAGCGATGGGTCCACCCCATGGCCGGTAATGTAGAAAAAGCCCGTCTCGCGGCAGGCGCGGCCAAGGGCGGCGGCGACTTCCCTGCGCTCCGCCGGGGTTCCTTCCCTCAGGCGCGTGATGTCAATAACCGGAATATCATGAGACATAGGACTGGTCCGTCATGTTATCGGAAAGGATTTCGTTCTGCGTGCGGATGCCGTCGCCCGTTTCCACCGAGCCCGGCTGGTGCGTGCCGCGCTGGCGCAGGTCGCGCGGGCACAGCCCGGTCATGCGCCGCACCAGGCGTGAAAGGTGAAAGGGCGAACCGAAGCCGCACAGTTCGGCAATGGTGGCCAGCGGCATGTCGGTGCGCAGGATCATGCGGATGGCCGCCTGCGTGCGTATGTCCCACACATGGCGCATGGGGGTGGTGCCGAAATACCGGCGGAAGGACGCCACCAGATGGGGCGGCGTAACCCCCCACACGCCTGCAAGGCGCTGGAGGTCGAGTGGCTCGAAATAATGCGCCTCGACATAGGCGCGGACCTTCGCCAGCCCTTCGGGCAGGTGGGATGTGTCTTCCCGCCCGGTTTCAAACCGCCATGCAGCAAACAGCGCCTCGCCCAGCGCGTTGCGCAGCAGGTCGGCCTCGGGCGAACGCTCAAGGCCGCAGCCCAGCCCCTCGCGGAACAGGGTGCGGATGCGCGATGACGCGGGCATGCACTCCGCAATCATCTCGCCGCCTGCCGGGTCGCCCGCCAGCAGCGGCGTTTCGCACCAGCAGACATGGCTGCCCGGCGCGTAGAAGGAGGTCCGCCCCTCCCAGTTCACGAACAGGCCGCACTCCCCGGCCTCAAGCCCGTATTCCTGCCCATCGACCAGCGTGTGCATGGAGCCTGCCTCCACCAGCAGGATCCATGCGTAGGGCTGCCCGGCCACCCGGAACGCCCCCCCGCGTGGATAGGCGATCTCCCCAAAGGAGAAGTTCGCACCCCTGTTCAGAAACGACAGCATTCCAGCATCCCCGCATTACCTTCTTGCCCCCCTACAGATAATTCCCCCCGCACGGGCATGAAATGACCGGACGGCACAAAAACATATCCATAATTATGATTATGTTCCGGATAGAGCTGAAAACGGGAGAGGATGCGTAACCGGATGATGGCGGCAGGGGAACGTCGGGGCAGCAAAACGGCCATGCCCGCCGGGGCGCACCCGACGGGCATGGCGTCCCGGTCAGAATTTGCAGGCTATCGGTCGTTCAGGGGCTAGTCGGGCCGGAATCCATGCTCCGGTCCCGCACCCGGTCGGTGGGGCGCCCGCAGGCTAACCCCAAGCCGCGCCCGTTCAGGGCAGAACGCGCACAGGCGCGTATGTCAGGCGGAATGGGCCACTTTCGCGGCGGGGCGATGACGCACCAGATGCCCCGTTACCGTCAGCACGATACAGGTGCAGACCCATGCCAGTATCTGCACGCCCGTGGGCCGGTCGGAATAACCGAACAGCGCCTTGGCCGCACGGCCGACCATGCTGCCATCCGACAGCAGCCACGACGTATCCCATATGTCATAGCCCAGCGCGGGCAGCAGGTCGTCACTGGCCAGCAGGGCCGCCGCCTGGCTGGCCATGCCCGCCGCAAGGAACGTGACCAGCAGCCCGGTTACGGCAAACAGGCGGTTGAGCGGAATGACCACAAGCCCCCGGTACAGCGCCCATGACAGCCCGGCCCCGGCCACGACCCCAAGCACGCCACCAACCAGCATGGGCACCGGCCCCGTGCCGCTGGAAATGGCGATGCCGTACAGGAACAGCACCACCTCCATCCCTTCGCGCAGGACGGCCACGGCCACGACAATGGCCATGGCCAGCAGGGAGCGGCTGCCGCTGGCCACCTCGGCCCCGACGGCCTTCATGTCGCGCGCCATTTCACGGCCATGGCGGGCCATCCATACGATATGCCAGCCCAGCATCACCACCGCGAGGCACAGGATCACCGCCGAAAACACATCCTGCCCGTTACCGGACAGCGCCTGTGACAGCGCCCCGGCAAAGAGTGCCAGAATACCCGCCCCCAGCACGCCCGCGCCAATGCCCCCCGCGATCCACCGCCCGCGAAAGGGGATGCCCTGCGTGGCCGCCAGCACGATCCCGACAATCAGCCCGGCTTCCATCACCTCACGGAAAACGATCAGAAGACTGCCCAGCATGTCAGGGGGCCTCCGTCACGGTTACGGTGCCTGTGGCGCTGTCGGGGTGGTAGTCGTCAAAGAATTTGTAGGTGCCGGGGTGCAGCGGCCCCGCATGGACCGAAATCGTGCCGCCCTGCACCACGATCTTTTCGAATTTCAGGTCGTAGCTTTCAAATTCATCGACCGTATCATCATGGTTCGTCAGTTCGATGATGAACCGCTGCCCCGCCGGCACCGTAAAGTGGTCGGGGGTGAAGTGATGGTCCTTCACTTCCAGATGGATCGGCTCCACCGCGCGTGCGGTCCCGGCCACGGCCACCAGAACGGATGCAAGAATTATTTGGGGGAATGAAATTCGCATGGGTCATCCATTGGGTAATACTTCCCCAATAATGAGATTGGTTCGCAATGTCAAACCATGCGACATGCCCATCCGCCGCCCCCGGGGCTGGCGTGCGTGGCGGTGGCCAACCTTTCATTTCCTGCGGCGTTGGCCCCCTACAGCCAGGGAGGACACAATGAACCAGGGCCTGAAAAGACTTGTCGCCTGCGCGCTGCTGCTGACACTCGCGGGCTGTTACGGCCCCCGTTACCACCACTACCATCGTGGCTGGCATGACGGGTATGGCCGCCCCCATGGCCCGCCCGGACCCTATCGCGACGGGCCGGGACGCCGGTGGTAAAACCATACGGCCCCCGGCAGGCCATGAACCTGCCGGGGGCCGCAAAAACGCATGCCCCGAAAGCTGCCTGAACAGCCGCTGAGGGCACACTCCGCCAGTCAGGGCGGTTTTTTTCAAAAGGATGGCACCCAAAAACTTCTGTTTGTTATCAGAAGTTTATATTCAGGCCGCCAGTTCCGCATCCGCCGCGGAACCGAAGAACTCAAACCGGATCGCCGCATCAGGCACCCCGGCGGCCTTCAGCACCGCAACCATCTCCCGCATGAAGCCATCCGGCCCACAGATATAGTACACGGTATCCGGCCGGGCCTGCGCCTTCAGCCATGCGGGGGTGAGACGGCCCGCATGCTGCGTGGTGCCTGCATCTTCCGCTGTCTCCAGCGCGGTTTCACGGCTGTAGAACACATCATGCCGGACCCGACCGGTCGTCGCCAGCTTGCGGATGTGCTGGCCGAACGCCTCGGTCTGCGGGGTGCGCGTGGCGTGCACGTAATGGATGGCGGGCGCGCTCTCGCCCGCCATGAGCGTATCGAGCATGGACATGAGCGGCGTCAGGCCCACACCGGCGCTGAGCAGCATGATCGGGGATGCGGCAGGCCCGCCCAGCACGAAGTCACCCGCCGGGGCGGAAACCTGCAGTTCCGTGCCCTCGTGCACGCTGTCATGCAGCCATTCGGACACGACGCCACCGGGGATGCGCCGCACGCTGATGCGGTAGGAAGCCCCGTCCGGCGCGGACGAGATGCTGTAGTTGCGTCGCTGCGAACCATGGCCGGGCACATCAAGCCGGAAGCTGAGATACTGCCCCGGCACATGGCGCATGACCGGCTTTCCATCGGTCGGCACGAGTTCAAAGGAGGTAACCGTCTCGCTCTCACGCACGCGGCGGCCAACGCGGAACGGCCGCCAGCCAACCCAGCCACCCGGCGCGACTTCATGGGACTGGTAGATTTCCTTTTCACGCCCGATCAGCACATCCGCCAGGAACCAGTACGCCTTGCCCCATGCATCAAGGATTTCCGGCGTTGCAGCATCACCCAGCACATGGGCGATCGCGCCCAGCAGCGCCTCCGCCACATAGGGGTAATGCGCGGGCAGGATGTTCAGGCCCACATGCTTTTCAGCAATGCGTTCGATCATGGCCCCCAGCACGCCGGGGTTATCAATATTCCGGGCATAGGCCAGCACCGCCAGCGCAAGCGCGCGCGGCTGCTCGCCATCCTTCTGGTGGGACATGTTGAACAGGTCGCGAATGTCCGGGTTGGCCAGCAGGCGGCGGTACATTTCCGTCGTGATCGCAACGCCGTGCGCTTCCAGCGCGGGGACGCAGGCCTTGATGATGGAACGGGTCGCGTCGTCCAGGGGAGCAGCCATGTTTCACTCCTAAGATGTAAGTTACGCACATCTTTCAATACCCTCTGGAAAAAGATGTCAATGGCGTATATCTTTATGTGATGCGATTGACCCTTCATACCGACTATGCGCTCAGGACATTGATGTACCTGGCCGTCCATACGGATCGCCTGTCCTCGATCCGTGAAATCGCGACGGCATATGGCATTTCGGAAAACCACCTGATGAAGATCATCCATCGGCTTGCCCTGGGCGGTTTTATTGAAACCATCCGCGGGCGCGGTGGCGGCATGCGCCTTGCCCGCCCTGCATCCGCAATCCGCATTGGCGATGTCGTGCGCCATACGGAGGAAGACATGGCGCTGGTCGGCTGCCTGCAATCGGGCGGCGCGAAGGATACGGCCCCCTGCCTGCTGGCCGATGCCTGCCGCCTGCGCGGCGCGCTGGGCGAGGCGCTGGGTTCCTTCATGACGGTGCTGGATGGCTACACGCTGGCGGATGTCGTTACATCCCACGAGCGCCAGCGCCTGGCCTGAACACCGGCGCGCTACGCCCGCGGGGGCAATCATGCAATTTCCGGCCTGATCGCGCGGCTGTTTTCATGGGCCTGTGAGATATTGCTTACGAAGTGATTCCTGTCATCATCGTCCGGCATATTCAGGGGCTGGAGGTTTTCAATGCTTACCCTCTCGGACGATTTCAGGAATTTCCTGATATCCAGTGAAAGTATTTCCGAATCCGAGCTGCACCTTTCAACCCGGATTGTGGAAGATCTTGGTCTGGATGGGTATGATGCCCAGTGTCTCCTGGAGAACTATATCGACACTTTCCCCATAGATGTGGGGGACTTTGATTACTATCGATATTTCCGCGACGAAACACCGTCTTTATTTATTTTTCTTATCATACCCATGCTGTTATTCATGCTGTTCCGGTTCCTGATCTGGCAATGCCTTCTGGGCAAGCCTGCCCCGAAGCGGAAAGATGTCGTGATGACACTGGCCATGCTGCAGCAGGCGATTGATGATGGCGTATGGAACTGCGCGCGCCTCGAATCCCTTGCCGGCACGCAAGTCTATCCCCCTCCCCCCAAAAAACCGGGATGGTTCGCGCGCCTGCGCAACAGGGCGTGACCCGACGGCACGGCCCATGATGATATGCGTCACGCGGCTGTGGCGCCGCAAACGCGCAATGGGCAGTAATGTCACGGCTTGCATGGATAACCTGCCTCATCCAACAAGGGTGAATGACTGACACCCCTGCTCCGCCCGCCATGCGGGTCCGGCGTTTTCTGGGCTCCCCCGCGGGTGGGGCGTCCGTTCTCCTGCTGGCATCGCTGCTGGGGTTCGTGCTGGCGAACTCGCCATGGGCGGCGGGTTATGCCGCCCTGATTACAACACCCCTGCAATTTTCACTGCTGGGCGCACACGGGCCGGAGACGGTCGGCGCATGGGTTTCCGACGGGCTCATGACGCTGTTTTTTCTGGTGGTCATCCTTGAAATAAAAAAAGAAATCGTCTCCGGCCATCTCTCCTCGCCACGGCGCATCGCGCTGCCGCTTATCGGGGCGCTGGGCGGCATGATCGTGCCCGCGCTCACATATCTTCTGGTCACATATGGCCACCCGGAGGCCACGCGCGGCTGGGCCATTCCCGTTGCGACCGATGCGGCGTTCACGCTACCGGTCATCCTTGCGCTCGGGCGTCACGTCTCGCCCGGCGCGCGGGCCTGGCTTATGGCGCTCGCCATTTTTGATGATGTGCTGGGCATTGCCGTCATCGCCCTGTTTTACGGGGATGCACTGTACTGGCCCGCGCTGGTCGGGGCCATGACCCTTGTGGTGGCACTGGTCGGGGCGAACCGGGCCGGGGTCAGGGCATTGTGGCCCTATGCCATGGGGTGCGTCATGCTGTGGGCCGCGCTGCTGGCGTCCGGCCTGCACCCCACCCTTGCCGGGGTCGTGACCGGGCTGTGCCTGCCTGCCACCACGCGCGCGCAGGATGGCGTGCGGGCAACCCCGCTCGACCGCGCGGCGGCCCTGCTTGCGCCCTTTGTCACATGGGTAGTGCTGCCGCTGTTCGGGTTCATGAACGTAGGCGTTTCCCTGGCGGGGCTCCATCCACGCATGATGCTGGGGGCCGTGCCGCTGGGCATCATGGCGGGGCTGCTGGTTGGCAAGCCCGTGGGCGTGTTCGGGGCGACGCTGCTGTCGGTCCGGCTGAAGGTCACCACCCTTCCGGCCGAAACGCCGGTGCGGATGCTGTTTGGCCTGTCGCTCCTGTGCGGGATCGGGTTCACGATCAGCCTGTTCATCGCGAACCTGTCCTTTGGTGGCGCAGCACTGGTTTCGGCCCGGCTGGGCATCTTTGCCGGTTCCGTCATATCCGCGCTGGCGGGCTGGCTCTGGCTGCGTTTTTCACCGCAACCGCCAACGTCGCGCGCCTGAAACACGGGGCTTTGCACCCGCCCCTGCCCGCATTTGCCCGATACCGGATTTGTGATCCGTATTCCCGCCCCCGGCCCCATGGCAGGCCCCTTTTCAACCCGGGCTGCCATGCCTACATCCGCGCTATCGGCGGAATATTCCCCCGAAGTGGAGGTTGCCATGGCTATGGGAACACAGTACCGCGCAAAACCGGACATGATGAGCTGGGTCGGGGCAGGCATTGTCCTGCTGACCCTTGTCCTGTGGCTGTCGTTCATCTTCATCTGAAGCTGGACGCCCGCAGGCCACCATGCCTGACCCAATGTACGCCGCACGAAACATGCCCTGAGGGAGGCCAATAATGTGGATGTACTTCCGGCGCCAGCCCGACAATGCTGGCACATCACAGGCAGGACGGTTGCAGAGATGGGACATTATCGGTCCCGCGCTTCTGGCTGCCGCCTTCGCGCTTTCAACAGCACTCATCTTCTTCGGATAATGGATATCGGGGCCGGAAGCCCGGCATAGGATCGGGCTTCCACCCCGGTTTCAGGAAACCATGCGAAACGCGGGTCAGGACGTTTCCGCCGCATTGCGGGCGACAACGGCATTGGCCTCACGGATGGCGCGGCCTTCATCCCCGGTGCGTTCCAGGCAGTCATTGGCAACCTTTGCCCACAGCTCACACAGGCGCACCGTTGTCGCCTTGTGCGTGTGTCTGGGGGCGTCATCGGCAGTCCAGGGCATCCGGCTTGGTCTCCGGCAGGGGCAGAAGGGTTGTTACACGCATGTCCGCCAGTAACGGGAGGCGGAATGGGCGGTTCCTATACCGCGCCCTGATTGAGCCGCGCGGCCACCATGTACCCGGCGGCAACCGAAAGCATGCCCAGCACGACCGAAAGCCCGACATTGAGCATGGCCCGCCCCGGCGCACCACCGCGCAGCAGGTCAAGTGTCTGCAACGTGAACGAGGAAAACGTGGTGTAGCCCCCGCATATGCCCACCATGAAAAACAGACGGCCCATATCCGAAACGGGGAACCGCCCCGCCGCCGTGGTCAGCGTGCCAAAAAACGCAATGGCGAATGATCCCGTCATGTTGATCGCAATCGTGCCCCAGGGCAGGTTCTGGCTCCACCGCGCCATCCATATCCCGACCCAGTAACGACCCACCGTGCCCAGCGCGCCCCCCAGCGCGATCCACAGGGTCACGCGCAATCTTTCCAGATCCAAAACCATCCTCCTTACCCGTTATCCATACCGCAGGCCCGTACCCTCAATGCTGCAGAAAGACGGGTATTTCCCCACATTCCAGAATGTCCTGCGTCACACTGCCCACCAGGCGGTTGTACAGCGCGCCATGCGCGTATCCCCCCATGACCAGCAGGTCACACCCGCCCGCACGGCACTGGCTCAGGATGACCCTGCTCACGTTTTCCGGTGCGCCATCCGTTATGGGGGGCAGGTACCGCGCCTTTACCCCCGCCAGCAGGTCCGCCAGCACGGATGGCCTGTCCGCATCCGCCCGGATCACCGCCACATCCCCCGCCGCGGCAAGAAGCGGGCGGGCGGACAGGACGGTACGGCGGCACGGCGCGCTATCCTTCCACGCCAGCACGACGTTATGCCCGACCGGACGTGTCCAGCCGGGGGGCACGAACAGCACCGGACGCCCGGATTCAAAGATCGCGGCCTGCACCGCCCGGCGCTTCTGGTCACTGTCATGGGGCCGGGCGGTGCCCAGCACGATCAGGTCCGCCGCGCTGGCATGGGCCTGTATGATGTGGGCGACCGATATTTCCATATCCAGCCAGTTGACTTCCACATCACCCACCAGCCCATCGGCCCGGCTGCGCGCCAGCCAGTCACGGAAGCTGGCGTGCAGGCTGTCGGCCCATTGCTGCTGCGTGGCGCGTATCTGCGCACGCGTGCGGTCGGTGAGCATTTCCTCGGTTGGCAGGATCGTATCTTCGGGCGGTTCGCGCGCGGCCAGCACGTTGAGTGTCGTGCCCCCCGCCCGCCGGACCACATCCAGCGCGGCGGATAGCAGGTCGGGCGCATCACGTGGCAGGTCGGGAATGACAAGGGCGCTTTTCATGGCCGTCAGATCGTGCTCAGCACACCGCCATCAACGCGCACCGATGCCCCTGTGGTGGCGGATGCCTGCGGGGATGACAGATAGACCACCATGTTGGCCACTTCCTCCACCGATGCCGCGCGGCGGATGATCGAGCTGGGCCGGTGCGTCATGACGAAGCCCGCAGCCACTTCCTCCATGGATTTGCCGGTTTTTTCCTGCTCGGGCCGGAGCATGTCTTCCAGCCCTTCGGACAGGGTCGGGCCGGGCAGCACGGAATTCACGGTCACGCCGGTCCCGGCCATCCGTTCCGCCAGCCCGCGCGCGATCGAGACCTGTGCCGTCTTGCTGAAGCCGTAATGGATCATTTCCACCGGAATGTTGAACGCGGATTCAGAGGAGATGAACACGACACGCCCCCAGTCGCGTTCCTTCATGCCCGGCATGTACGCGCGCGACAGGCGCACGCCGGACATGACGTTGATCTCGAAAAACCGGGCCCATTCCTCATCCGGCGTTTCAAAAAAGTCCTTCTGCCCGTAAATGCCCAGGTTATTGATCAGGATGTCACATGACGGATGGGCCGCCACCAGTGCCGCGCATCCTTCCGCCGTGCCCAGGTCGCCCGTAAAGCCGACCGCACTGCCCGCGCCCACGCCGGACAGCGCCTGCACGGCCTGATCCACCGCCGCCTGCCGCCGCCCGTTGACCACAACCAGCGCCCCGCAGGCGGCAAGCCCCTTGGCAATGGCAAGGCCGATACCACCTGTCGATCCCGTTACAATGGCTGTGCGACCGGTAAGATCAATCCGCATGGTATTCTCCCGCAATGGATTAAGGCAGCGCGCATCGTACACAAAATGTCCTGCTGAACAACACGCCAGCCTGCCCCACCCCAACAGCCCGGCACCATGGCGGTTGCAACGGATGGCATGCGGCAGGGCCTTACATGCGCGTATCCATGCCGCCTGTGCGGGCTATGTGACGGCTGGCGGGATGATGTGTGCGTGGGTGAAAAACCGCGCCTGTTCCCGCCATATGGCCCCACCCGCCATGGCGGGTGCGCGGGTGGCGGTCAGCCTTCAGACAACATGCAGTTCCACGCCGTGCTCACGCAGCATGGCGCATATCCGCTCGGGGGGCTGGTGGTCGGTAAAAAAACCGTGGATGTGCGAAATATGGCCCACGCGGCCCATGGGGCGGCGGCCAAACTTGGTCTGGTCGGCCACCAGATAGACACGGCGCGCGTTGCGCATCATGGCCTGTGTCACGCTGATCTCATCGGCATCGAAGTCAAGCAGCGTGCCGTCCTCCTCGATCCCGCTTACGCCGATCACCGCGAAATCGGTGCGGTACTGTTCAATGAAGGTGCTGGCGGTCGAGCCGGTAATGCCGCCATCGTAAAACCGCACCTGCCCGCCCGTGACAATCACCTGAAAATCCGTCTGCGCGGAAAGCGGGCTGGCCACGTGCAGGTTGTTGGTGATGACCCGCAGCGCCTTGTGCCGCCGCAGCGCCTTGGCAAAGGCTTCGGTTGTGGTGCCGATGCTGACGAACAGCGATGAGTTGTCCGGCACATGCCGGGCGGCAAGCTGGCCGATGGCCTCCTTGGCGCGGCGGTTGAGAACCTGCCGCTCCGAATAGGCGATATTCTCGACCGAGGAGACAAGCCCCGCCCCCCCATGGTGGCGCGCGACCAGACCGCGCCGCGCCAGATGGTTCACATCACGGCGGATGGTCTGGACGGCCACGTTCAGCCGCTGGGCCAGTTCCTCGTTCGAGACATAGCCCTGCGTGCGTACCAAGGCCGTGATTTCCCGGTGGCGTTCTTCCGCTGACACGACGCCCCTTACTCCACGCCCACGGCCGCCACGCTGCGCCCGGTGGCCCCCAGATCGGCAAAAGCCTGCTCCAGCCGGGCCACGATGCCATTTTCACCCACGCGCAGCCATTTGCGCGGGTCATACAGCTTCTTGGTCGGTTTGCCGGTGGATGGGGAAATCTGGTGGCTGAACGCCTCCGCATGGTCATGGACATAGCGGCCAACGCTGCTGGCAAAGGCAAACTGGATGTCGGTATCAATATTCATCTTGAACACGCCATACGACACGGCCTCGGTAATCTTTTCCTGTTCGGAGCCGGAACCCCCGTGGAACACCAGCGCCAGCGGCCTGTCCCCGCGCCCGACGGCCCGCGCCACCACCGCCTGCGAGTTGCGCAGAATCTCGGGCCGCAGCTTCACGTTACCCGGCGCGTAAACCCCATGCACATTGCCAAAGGACGCGGCGATGGTGACAAAACCCAGCGGGGAAAGCGCCTGATAGGCTTTGAGCACGTCCTCGGGCTGGGTGTAGAGATGGGCGTTCTCCGCGCCATCATCCACGTCATGGCCAACGCCGTCTTCCTCGCCGCCCGTCACGCCCAGCTCGATCTCGAGGCCGATGCCAAGCGGGGCCATGCGGCGCAGGAAGCTGGCACATTCGGCAATGTTGTCATCCAGCGGCTCGGCCGAAAGGTCGATCATGTGCGATGAGAACAGCGGCCGCCCCGTTTCCTGCACGGCCTGCGCGCTGGCATCGACCAGCGCGGACACCCACGGCAGCAGCTTGCGGTCGGCATGGTCGGTATGCAGGATCACGCATACGCCGTATGCCGCCGCCACCGTGTGGACATGACGCGCCGCCGCCACCGCGCCCAGCACGCGGGCCTGATCGGCGTCCTTCATCCCCTCGCCCGCGTAAAACCGCGCGCCACCGTTGGAAAGCTGGATGATGACATCCGCCCGGTTGCGGGCGGCGGCTTCCAGCACGGCGTTGATGCTGTCGGTGCCGACCACGTTGACGGCAGGCAGCGCGTAGCCGCCATCTCGGCAGGCCTCGACCAGGCGGCGGTAATCCGCCCCGGTCACCACACCGGGTTTCAGGGCCAGACGGGCGGAGGGGGGATGCGCGGTTTCGGTCATGTCGTTTCCCTATTGCTGTTTATTATTGTTGTTATTGCAACGGATGAAATGATCACCAGGTCTTGATGTGGTAGTCGTGATGTCCCTCGACAAACCGGATGGTGCCGGACTTGGAGCGCATGACCAGCGAATGCGTGACCGTACGCCCGCCAAAGGAGCGATGGACACCACGCAGCAGCGCGCCGCCCGTAACCCCGGTGGCGGAGAACAGGACATCGCCACGGGCCATGTCTTCCAGCGCCAGCTTGCGCGACGGGTCGGCGCCGGGGTTCATCTTGCGTGCCCGCGCAACCTGCTCGTCATCCTCGAACAGGAGGCGGCCCTGCATCTGCCCGGTCACGCAGCGCACGGCGGCAGCGGCGAGCACACCCTCCGGCGCGCCGCCGGAACCGGCGTAGATGTCAATCTCGCTATCATCAAGGCAGGCGGCGATGGCGGCGGCCACGTCCCCATCGCTCAGCAGGGTCACGCGGGCACCGGCCTCACGCGTGCGGGCGATCAGTTCCGCATGGCGCTCCCGGTCGAGCGTGCAGAGCATGAGGTCGGACACATCGCACTTCTTCGCCTTCGCCAGTGACTTGAGGTTGGCTTCGATGCTGTTGTCCAGGTCCACCACGCCCTCGGGCAGGAAGGGGCCGACCACGATCTTTTCCATGTAGATGTCGGGGGCGTGCAGGAAGTTGCCGCTTTCCGCCAGCGCCACCACGGTCAGGGCGTTGGGCAGGTTCTTGGCGCACAGGTTCGTGCCCTCCAGCGGGTCCACGGCAATGTCCATGCCGGGGCCGCCGGCACCCACCTTTTCCCCGATGAACAGCATCGGGGCCTCGTCCATCTCACCTTCGCCAATCACCACCGTGCCGTCGATCGCCACCGTGTCAAAGGCGCGTCGCATGGCCTCCACCGCAGCGCCATCGGCTTCGTTCTTGAGGCCGCGCCCCGTCCATGCCGAAGCCGCGACCGCCGCCGCCTCGGTCACACGAACCAGTTCAAGGGCGAGATTGCGGTCCGTAACCTGATAGGGGTTATACCGTGAGGAGGTCATGAAACACTCTTTTCCTGTTCTTGAATGCGAAGGTTACGCCGCCACCGAGGCGCTGAGCGTACGCCGCACCGCCATGTGCCACCCCGCCACCATACTGTCGCGCTGTGCCTTGTCCATCGCGGGGCGGAACAGATGCCCGCGGGTCCAGGTACCCTCCAGTTCGGGTATGCTGCTCCATACCCCGGTTGCCAGTCCCGCCAGAAAGGCGGCGCCAAGGGCCGTTGTCTCGACCTGCTGCGGCCGCTCCACCGGCGTCAGGAGCATATCGGCAAGGAACTGGCAGAACCAGTCATTGACCGACATTCCCCCATCAACACGCAGTGCGCTCAGTTCCCCGCCGCCGTCCTCACGCATGGCGTCCATCAGGTCCAGCGTCTGGTAGGCCACGGATTCCAGTGCCGCGCGCGCAATGTGGGCGGCCGTCGCATCCAGTGTCAGGCCACAGATCAGGCCACGGGCGTCGGGGTCCCAGTGCGGCGCGCCCAGCCCGACAAAGCCGGGCACCATGTACACGCCGTGGCTGTGGGGCACGCGGGTGGCCATGTCATCGGTCTGGGAGGCATGGGTGATCAGGTTCAGCCCGTCGCGCAGCCAGCGGATGGCCGCCCCCGCCACGAAAATCGAGCCTTCCAGCGCATAGGTCGTCTCATCGCCAATGCGGTAGGCGATGGTGGTCAGCATCCGGTTTTCGGAGCGCACGGGCCGGGTGCCGGTATTGAGCAGCGCGAAGCAGCCGGTGCCATAGGTGGCCTTGGCCGTACCGGGGCGGAAGCAGGCCTGCCCCACCATGGCGGCGTTCTGGTCGCCCGCCATGCCTGCCACCTTCAGCGCCTCGCCAAACAGAGCGGGGTCGGTCTCGCCAAAAATTTCGCTGTTGGTACGCACGTCAGGCAGGATGGCGCGCGGCACGTTGAACAGCGCCAGCATGTCATCATCCCACGCGCAGTCATGGATGTTGAACAGAAGGGTGCGCGCGGCGTTGGTCATGTCGGTCGCATGCACGCGCCCGCCGGTCAGCCGCCACAGCAGGAAACTGTCAATGGTGCCGCAGGCCAGCTTGCCCTGTTCGGCACGCGCGCGCGCGCCGTCCACGTTATCGAGTATCCACGCGATCTTGGTGGCCGAGAAATACGGGTCAAGCAGCAGGCCGGTGCGTTCGCGCACAAGTGCCTCGTGCCCCTGTTCGCGCATGCGTGCGCACACGGCGGCGGTGCGGCGGTCCTGCCACACGATGGCGCGATGCACCGGCGCGCCGGTTTCACGGTCCCAGACCACTATGGTCTCGCGCTGGTTGGTAATGCCGATACCCGCGATGGTGGCCGGGCCGCCTACCTTTTCAAGGGCTTCACGCGCGGTGGAGAGGACGTTGGACCAGATTTCCTCCGCGTCATGCTCCACCCAGCCCTGATCGGGGTAATGCTGCGCGAATTCCACGCGCGCGACCGCCAGGGCCGTGATGTCGCGGTCGAACACGATGCTGCGGGTCGAGGTCGTTCCCTGGTCGATAGCAAGAATTCTGTTTTTCTTGTTCATTATTGTCTCCTGCCCGGACGGGCGGATGCTGGATTGGGGCCATGGCCGCCTGTAACACCCATGGCCGGTATGTCACGAAACCGCTGGCGTCGCGACCGGGTGGCGGTCACGCAGGTAGGCATCCAGCCGCGCTGCGTCCTCATCCGTCACATGCAGGCCCAGGCGTGAGCGCCGCCACAGGATATCCTGCGTGGTCTGCGCCCATTCCCGTGCAACCAGATAATCAACTTCACGCGCGCTCAGCCCCGCGCCGAACTGCTCGCCCATGTCGGCCATGCTGCGGGCATCCCCCACGATCTCGCTGGCGCATGAGCCGTAATTGCGCACCAGGCGCCAGCACAACTGCGCATCAAGGAAAGGGGCCTGCGCGGCAAGGCGGCTGACTGCGCCCTCAAACCCGTCCACGCCCAGATTGCCGCCGGGCAGCACCCGGTCCGCCGTCCAGCCCGGCGCACGCAGCACCGGCAGGAAGGGCTGGAGCTTTTCGATCGCGTGTTCCGCAAGGCGGCGGTAGGTGGTGATCTTGCCGCCGAATATGGACAGCATCGGGGCCTGATCGCCCTGCGTATCGACATCCAGCACGTAATCACGCGTAACGGCGGAGGCGTTCGCCGCCGCGTCATCATACAGCGGGCGCACCCCGGCGTAGCTCCACACCACATCATCGGGCGTGACCGGCTTCGTGAAGTAGCGGCTTACGCTTTCACACAGGTAGGTGATTTCCTCGGGCGAGATCTCGACATGGCCGGGGGCCTGCGTCCACGGCACGTCCGTGGTGCCGATCAGGGTGAATTTCTGCTCGTAGGGAATGGCGAAGACGATGCGCTTGTCCGGGTTCTGCAGGATGTAGGCCTGCGGCCCGTCAAACAGGCGCGGCACCACGATGTGGCTGCCCTTGACCAACCGCACCTGCTTGGTGGAGTTCACATGCGCGCGCTCACGCAGCACCTCGCTCACCCACGGGCCACCGGCATTGACCAGCACACGTGCGCGCACGGTGGTGCGCCCACCGGTGCGGACATCCTCGATCGCGGCTTCCCACATGCCATCCACCCGGCGCGCGCTGACCAGACGGGTGCGGGTGCGGATATCCGCGCCACGGGCAAGGGCGTCCATCGCGTTGAGCACCACAAGCCGGCTGTCCTGCACCCAGCCATCGGAATAGGCGAAACCGCGCGCCAGTTTGCCGTTGAGCGGCCTGCCTGCGGAACTGGTGCGGAAATCAAGCGATTTGCACTTGGGCAACGTCATGTTGGGGGCGAGATGATCGTACAGGAACAGGCCCAGCCGCAGCATCCACGCAGGCCGCGCCTGCGGGGTATAGGGCAGCACGAAGCGCATGGGCCAGATGATGTGGGGTGCGATGCGCAGCAGCTTCTCGCGCTCGATCAGGGCTTCGCGCACAAGGCGGAATTCATAATATTCCAGATAGCGCAGGCCGCCATGGATCAGCTTGGTGCTGGCGGACGAGGTATGGCTGGCAAGGTCGTCCTGCTCCACCAGCAGCACGGATGCGCCGCGCCCCGCCGCATCGCGCGCGATGCCTGTGCCGTTGATCCCCCCGCCCACGACCAGCAGATCGACCGGGCCGCCGCCCGTGGGGTCGGGGCGGAATGTTTCGTCCATGGACGCCATGTAGATGTTCCTCCTGATGCGGATGTTCGTAAACGAACATTATGCGCATTTCAATAGGGGAACCGCACATTGGCCATGACCGTTACACGAAATGCCAGAAGCCTGAATATTGGAAATAACCGCCATAAATCCGCCACGATAAGAAGATTGCCCCTCCGGGCCTGTTTTTGTGCAGGTGCGAAAACGCGCAGCCGGTGCAACCTGCACGCCCCTACCAACGCAGACCGGCGCGGCAGGTTGCGCCGGATGCATTTTGCCAAGACATACTACGCAATCTTACAAAATATGCACCGGGGCCGGGACTAGGCGGGCGCTTGCGCCGCCGGGGCACGTCATGTCCCTTCCCCACACCATGATGTTCGTTTAAGAACATGTCAGGGCCTGCAGCCGGCACGGGCCGACAGGGCTTTCCCATCAAACGATAATAAAAGAATCAAAGTGGGTCGAAATGCTGAAAAACCGTCAATTCCTGGGCGAGCTGATTTCGGAATGCATCGCCGTCATGATCATCGTGCTGATCGGTGATTCCGTGGCCGCCATGTACACGCTGTACGATCCCAGCCCGTACAAATTCTCCTACTGGGGCGTCTGTATCGTATGGGGGCTGGGGGTCACCATCGCCATCTACATAACCGGCAGCGTGTCCGGCACGCACGCCAATCCGGCGGTCACGATGGCGCTGGCGCTCTATCGCGGCTTTTCATGGCGCAAGGTGCCCGGCTACTGCGCAGCACAGGTGGCGGGGGGCGTGATCGGGGCGGCGCTGGTCTATGCGCTGTACCAGCCGGTCATTGACCATTTCAACCTGGCGCAGGGCCTCTCCCGCGCCGATGGCGGGGCGGCGGGGGTATTCTTCACCCATCCGGGCGAACACATAACGCCGCTGCACGCGCTGGTGGATGAAACCATCCTGACCGCGCTGCTACTGTTCGGCATTTTCGCCATTACGTGCGAGTACAACACCGTGGCCCCGCAGGCCAATTCCAGCGCGCTCATCATCGGGCTGCTCGTGGCCAGCATCGGGGCCTGCGCGGGTTATCTGGAGGCATGGGCCATCAACCCCGCGCGTGATTTCGGGCCGCGCCTGTTCTGTTACCTGATGGGCTGGGGCAACTCGGCCTTTCCCTCCCCCGGCAGCTTCTGGTGGGTGCCGGTTGTCGGCCCGCTATGTGGCGGTGTGATTGGCGCGGGGTGCTACCAGTTCCTGATCCGGCCGTTCATTCCCCGCAACGCAGCCACGCTCTCGCCGCCCGCGCCGTAATGCCGTGGCCTGCCTGTCCGTATCGTGAAAACAGGCAGGCCATCCGCCAGCACAGGCACCCGTAGGCAAGGTGCCGGGGCAGCGCCCTAACGCTGCACGACGGTGCGGATGGCGAAATTGCTCTGTATCCGCGCCACGCCGGGCATGCGGGAGAGTTCCTCCTTGTGGATGCGCTCGTAATCCGCCGGGTCACGCGCTTCCACACGGACAAGGTAATCGGCGTCCCCCGTCATCAGGTAACATTCGCGCACATCGGCACATTCGCGCACGCGGGCCTCGAACCGGCGCAGACATTCCTCCGTCTGGCGTTCGAGAGTGATGTGGACGATCACCGTGCTCATGCCGTGGACCGAGCGCTCATCGACCAGCGCGCGGTACCCGCGGATCACCCCCTCCTTTTCCAGCAGGCGCACCCGGCGCAGGCATGCCGAAGGCGACAGCCCGACGCGCTGCGCCAGTTCCGCGTTACTCATCCGCCCGTCATGGCGCAGGTTGCGCAGTATGGCGTCTGTCATCCGGTCGAATGGCATGGTGAATTTTCCACCTGTTTTGGCACATGATTGTGTTTACGCCACAATAATCGCATAAAATTGCGTTAAACGACAGGACATTCCGTTGCCTGATCCATACGATCAGAACTGCCCTGTCCCGTTTCGTGGAGTAAGCCCCGCATGCAAGACCTGCCTTCTCCCCTGCCCACATCCGGTTGGGCCGCGCCGGGCGCTGGCGCGTTGCTGGAAATCAGCCTGGGGGCGATCGCGGCCAATTACGGCATGCTCAACGCCCGCACCGGCGGCGCCACCTGCGCCGCCGTGGTCAAGGCCGATGCCTACGGGCTGGGCGCACAGCAGGTCGCCCCCGTGCTGGAAAAGGCCGGGGCGAAGGTCTTTTTCGTCGCCCATCTGGAAGAGGGCGTGCGCCTGCGCGCCCATGTCTCCCCCACCGCGCTGATCATGGTCCTGCATGGCCCCATGCCGGGCACGGAACAGGATTTTACCCGCCACGGCCTGTGGCCGGTGCTGAACAGCATGGAACAGATTGCGGGCTGGCGCGCCCATGCCCGGCGGGTGGGCAGCCCCCTGCCCGCCGCCATACAGCTTGACACCGGCATGTCGCGCTTTGGCCTGTCGGATGCGGATGTGGGGGTGCTGGCGGCGGATTCCACGCTGCTGGCGGGAATCGCCACGCGCCTTGTCATGAGTCACCTCGCCTGCGCGGACACGCCCGACCACCCCGCCAACGCCATGCAGCGCGCGCGGCTTCTGTCCATGGCCACCCGCCTGCCTGCGGCCCCGCTGGCGCTTTCGGCCTCATCGGGCATTTTCCTCGGGCCGGATTACCATCTCGACCTCGTGCGGCCCGGTGCTGCGCTGTACGGGCTGACGCCGGACGCCACCCGCCCCAACCCGCTGCACCCCACGGTGCGCCTGCGCGCGCGGATCGTGCAGGTGCGCACCATCGGGGCGGGAGACGGCGTGGGCTATGGCCTGACATGGCGGGCCAGCGGGCCGCGCCGGATCGCAACACTGGGCATTGGCTACGCGGACGGGTTCCTGCGCCACGGGGCCGATGGCGGCAGCGCGTGGCTGGATGACCGGCGCCTGCCGATCCTTGGCCGCATTTCCATGGATTCCACCACCATCGACGTAACCGACGTGCCGCAGGCCGTGCTCGATGCCACCACGCATGTGGACATGATCGGCCCGCACCACGGGGTGGATGATGTGGCGCGCTGTGCCGGCACCATCGGTTACGAGGTGCTGACCGCCCTTGGGTCCCGTTTCCATCGCGCGTACCTGCCGCAGGCCGCGTAATACGCTTTCACCCGCCACATAAGGCAATTGTGTCATGAAAATCATTGTTCTGGGTAGTGGTGTCGTCGGTGTGACATCGGCATGGTATCTCGCGCAGGCGGGTCATGAGGTCACGGTCGTTGACCGCCAGCCCGCCGCCGGGCTTGAAACCAGCTTCGCCAATGCCGGGCAGGTCTCGCCGGGGTATTCCTCCCCCTGGGCCGGGCCGGGCGTGCCGTTCAAGGCCGTCAAATGGCTCATGATGAAATACCGCCCCTTCGTGTTCTGGCCCATGCCCGACCCGCACCTGTGGAAATGGCTGGTGCAGATGCTCGAAAACTGCACCACCCCCGCCTATGCCCGTAACAAGGGGCGGATGGTGCGCGTGGCGGAATACAGCCGCGACATGATGCGCGAACTGCGCGCCAGCACCGGCATTGCCTATGATGACCGCCAGATGGGCACGTTGCAGATCTTCCGCACGCAAAAGCAGATGGACGCCATAGCGGGCGACATCCGGGTGCTGGAACAGTTCAATGTGCCCTATGAGATTCTGGACCGCGAGGGCTGCGTGAAGGCCGAGCCGGGGCTGGCCACGAGTGCGGGGAAATTCGTTGGCGGCCTGCGCCTGCCCGGTGACGAGACGGGGGATGCCTTCATGTTCACCCAGCGCCTTGCGGCGCTGGCGGCGGAAGCGGGCGTGACCTTCCATTACGACACCGCCATCCGCACCATGACGGAGGAAGGCGGCCGCATTACCGGCATCGAGACCAGCCGGGGCCGCATGGTGGCGGATTCCTATGTCGTGTCACTGGGCAGCTATTCCCCCGCCCTGCTGCGCCATCTGGGGCTGGACCTGCCGATCTACCCGGTCAAGGGCTATTCCCTGACCGCCGATATCGTGAACGAACACCAGGCCCCGCGCTCCACCATCATGGACGAGACGTTCAAGATCGGCATCACCCGGCTGGGCAACCGTATCCGGGTGGGCGGCACGGCGGAGCTTGCGGGCTTCTCGACCAGGCTGCGCGCGCCACGGCGCGAAACGCTGGAACATTCGGTGCGCGACCTGTTCCCCGGTGGGGGTGACATCGGGCAGGCCCTGTTCTGGACCGGCCTGCGCCCCATGACCCCCGATGGCACGCCCATCATCGGCCGCACGCGGTATGACAACCTGTTCCTCAACACCGGCCATGGCACACTGGGCTGGACCATGGCCTGCGGTTCGGGCCGGGTACTGGCCGACATCATGTCCGGCCGCATGCCCGACATCGCGCATGAGGATCTGGGGCTGGTGCGCTACGGCCAGTAAGGCCGGATCACGTTGTCACCCTCCCCCACCGCGGCCGTGATCGTGATGGGGGAAAACCCTTCGGGCAGGTCATCACCACGCTGGCGCACGACACGATAGACCGTGCTGCGCAGCCAGCGGTGCACGGGGTCGCTGTCACGGCGGGGGTGCCACGCCTGGAATGAACGCACCGGCGGCAGTTCGAAGGGGAATTCGAACTCCGCCAGATGCATCGAACGGATGGGCAGGTAATCAATGGCGATGCCCGGCAGCGGCAGGATCATGTCCGTCATGCGCAAGGTCTCGACCATGGCGTAATAGGTGGGCACGACCATCACTACCCGCCGCCGCAGGCCAAAGCGCTCGCGCAGCACCACATCAATCGGCCCGTGCAGCCGCCCCCGGCGCGATACGCTTATATGTTCGTACCGCACGATGGAGGCCGGCGTGATCCCCTCGGCCAGAATGGGGTGATCCGCACGCACCAGGGCGCGGAAACTGGTGGGGAACAGGCTCTGCTTGCGTATGTCGGGTCGCATGTCGTCCGATGCGCCCAGATAGAGGTCAACCCGCCCGTCGCGCAGGTCGTTGCTGGGTTCATCGTCCGTTTCGGGGGCGAAGGTGATGGTGCAGCCGGGGCAGTCCTGCCGCAGGGCTGCAAGGATGGCCGCCCCGAACGCGCCGACGATCAGGTCATTGGCGCGCAGCATGAAATGGGGGGAAAGACCGGCAAGGTCGGGGGTTTCCTGCTCCTCAAGCAGGGCGTCCGCCCCATCGACAAGGGCGCGCACGCGGTCCCGTATGCCCAGTGCAAAGGTGGTCGCGACCATGCGCCGCCCCGATGGCACGAGTATCTGGTCCCCGAAGATCACGCGCAGCTTGGCCAGGCTCCGGCTCATGGCGGCCTCGCTCATCTTCAGCCGGCGCGCGGCGTGGGAGACGCCCTCCTCCTCAATCAGCACCTGAAGGCTGCGCAGCAGGTCGAGATCGTACCGTTTTCTCATACGCCGTGTTCCCTGCCGCCTATCCGAAACAGAACCGTTTGGATTATCCTAAAAAAATGGATTTGACCAATCCGTAAAATGGAGGTGTCAACCCGCGCGATCATGGGTATTCGCACCAGCCCCGCACCGCGATCATGTCCCGGCCATTCCTGTCGGACCGATTGATGTGAACGCTGCCCCCTCACCCGCCGCCCCTTCCTACATTCCCCCGTTTGGCGTGCGTACGGTCGTGGGGTGCCTGGGGGTGCTGCTGGCCGTGCATGTTGCCGGGTTTAATGAACATATAACGGAAATCGGCCTGCCCGATATCCGTGGCGCGATGCATATCGGTCACGATGAGGGGACGTGGTTCACCTCCATCTATGAAATGTTCAACATCGCGGCCATGGCGTTCACGCCGTGGTTCTATGTCACGTTCTCCATCTACCGTTTTTCCCTGTTCATGACGGCTCTGCTGGGGCTGCTGGCCATTCCCGCACCCTACATGCCCGACATGACCACGCTGTGCATCCTGCGCGGGGCGCAGGGGCTGGCGGCGGGGTGCCTACCGCCCATCCTCATGACCGTCATGCTCAAATACCTGCCTGCCCCCATCCGGGTGTTCGGCATTGGCGGGTATGCCATGAGCGCTACCTTCGGCCCCAACCTTGGCGGCCCGCTCGAGGCCATGTGGTTCGAGGGTGTCGGCTGGCAGTGGCTGTACTGGGAGACGCTGCCGCTATGCGCCATCGCCGCCGGCATGATCGCGTGGGGCCTGCCGCGTGATCCCTCGCACTGGGGGCGATTCCGCAACTTCAACTGGCGCGGCTTCGTGCTGGGTGCGCCCGCCATCATGTGCGTGGTTACGGTGCTGTACCAGGGCGACCGGCTGGACTGGTTCCGCTCGCCGCTCATCACGCACCTGACGTGCTGGGGGCTGGCGCTGTTCATCGCCTTCCTTGTGCATGAATGGTTCCATCACAGCCCGTTCTTCCGCATCCAGTTCTGGGGCAACCGCAATATCGCGATGTCCCTGCTGACGCTGATCGCCTCGCTCATGATCTGTGCGCTCATGACCGAGATCCCGTTCACCTACCTGGCCGAGATACGGGGCTACAGGCCCGTGCAGGCGGCCCCCATCGCGCTGGTGGTCGCGCTGCCGCAGCTTGTGCTGCTGCCGCTTACGGCGGCCCTGTGCAACATCCGCGCGGTGGACTGCCGGTACGTGCTGGCCATCGGGCTTGCCTGCCTTGGGGGGGCGGCATGGCTGGGTACGTGGCTGACGCCGGACTGGGTGCGCGACAACTTCCTCATCATCCAGATCCTGCAGGTCTTCGGCCAGCCGATGGTGGTCATCCCGACCCTGATGCTGGCAGCACTGGCGCTGGGCCCGGCCGATGGCCCGCTGATCTCGGGCATGGTGAACATGCTCAAGGGCATGGCCAACGCCATTGCCACCGCCCTGTTCGAGATCATGCTGCGCAGGCGCGAGCAGTACCATTCCGCCATGCTGCTGGACATGCACGGCACCCACGGCACGGCGCTGGATGGCATGGGTGATCCCATTGGCGCGCAGATTGGCGCGACATCG
The DNA here is from genome assembly GCF_003403295.1 of Komagataeibacter melaceti. Lineage (GTDB taxonomy): Bacteria > Pseudomonadota > Alphaproteobacteria > Acetobacterales > Acetobacteraceae > Komagataeibacter > Komagataeibacter melaceti. The sequence continues at coordinate 43,931 of NZ_QUWV01000149.1, forward strand.
CCCGACAGCGGGCACATCGCGCGCAATGCGCTGCAGATTTTCCATACCTACGTGCATGAACAGTCCACCGTTCTGGCGCTGGCGGACATCTACCTTGTGGTGGTGTGGATCTGCGCCTTTTTCCTTGTCCTGACAGCCATCCTGCCCGGACGCATCTATCCCCCGCGCGCGCCGGTCCCGGCGCCCGCCGCGCACTGAACCGATCGGGTCCAAAACCATGCCCCACAAGAAGCCCCTCATACTGGCTGGCGGTACCGTTGTGCTGCTGGTCGCCGCCGCATGGACCGCCGACCGCCTCATATCGGGCAACGGCACCGATGAATATACCAACGACGCCTACGTCACCGCCGATTTCACCACCGTCGCCCCCAAGGTGCCCGGCCGTATCGACCGCGTGATCGCGCAGGATAACGAAGCCGTCCACCCCGGCGAGGAACTGGCCCATATCGAGGATGACGACTACCGCGCCGCCCTTGAGACCGCCCACGGCGCGGCGGTGGCGGCACAGGGTGATGTCACGAACCTTGAGGCCGAGCTTGTCCGACAGGTCGCGCTGATCGCACAGGCCCGCGCCACCGTGGCGGCAGACCAGGCGCAGCTTGTCTTTGCCCGGCAGAACGCCCGGCGCTACCGCAACCTGTCGGCCGATGGCTCGGGCACGCTGGAGCAGAATCAGGACAGCGCCGCCCGCCTGGCGGAAGCGCAGGCCCGCCTTGACCGTGACAACGCCGCCGTCGATGCCGAAACCGACCAGATGGACGTGCTGCGCGCCCGCCTGCTGCATGCCCGTGGCGCGCTGGAACAGGCGCGCGGGCAGGAACATCAGGCGGCCCTGAACCTGTCCTACTGCACCATTCCCGCCCCGGTTGAGGGCGTGGTGGGCGAACGTGGCGTGCGTGTGGGGGCATATGTGCATGCGGGCACCGCGCTGCTGGCGGTGGTGCCCACGCAGGCGGCCTATGTGCTGGCCAATTTTCAGGAAACGCAGCTTACCCATGTGCGCACCGGCCAGCGCGCGACCATATGGGTCGATACCTTTCCCGGCCACCCGCTGCACGCCCATGTGGACAGCCTTGCCCCGGCCACCGGCGTCGCCTTCGCCCCGATCCAGCCCGACAACGCCACCGGCAACTTTACCAAGGTGGTGCAGCGCATCCCGGTCAAGCTGGTGTTCGACCCCGGGCAGAAACTGGCCGCCCTTGTCCGTGTCGGCATGTCGGTCGAGGCACGGATAGACACCCTGACCCCGCCCGATGGCCCCCACGCGACGGAGGCCCGGTATGCCTGGCAGTAACCCCCCGGCGCGCGGCGGCCTGCGCGCGCTGCTCTGTCTGGGCATGGTGGCGGGGCTGGCCACCACCGGCTGCACGGTCGGCCCGACCTATCACCGCAAGCCCCAGCCCGCCCCCGCCGCGTGGCATGACAGCCTGCCGCCCGCCAGCGCCCATGTGGTGGACACCACCATCAGCGCCGAATGGTGGACCATTTTCAACGATCCCACGCTGACCGCGCTGGAAGCCGAGGTCGCGCGTGACAACCTGGACCTGAAGGCGGCTTCGTGGCGGTTCGCGCAGAGCATGGCCGAACGGCGCATTGCCAGTTCCGCGCAGTTCCCCCATGCCGAGGCCAATGCCTCCTACGCCCGTGAACGCGCCAGCACCAACGGCATACTGGGCCTGCTGGGCACCATGGAATCGCGTGAGGCGGGCACCGTCGCCAGCGGCACGCAGGGCTTCGGGCCGACCGCCCTGCCCGGCTCGGTGGGCAACCCGTCATTCAACCTGCCGCAATATGGCATGAACGCCTCGTGGGAAGTGGACCTGTGGGGCCATGTGCGCCGGCAGGTGGAAGCCGCCACCGCCGCCATGCGCGCCACCGAGGACATGCGGCGCGGGCTGCTTGTCTCGCTCATGGCCGAAGCCGCGCAGGATTACCTTGACCTGCGCGGGGTGCAGGCGCGCATCGTCATCGTGCAGCGCAATATCGAACTGGCCGCCCACACCCTGCGCCTGACCACGCGCAGGCTGGAGGAAGGGGCCGCGACCCGCATGGACGTGGCCGATGCCTCCGGCCAGTACGAGGAATTCCGCTCCCGCCTGCCGGTGTTGCAGGATCAGGAAACGCACCTGATAAACGCGCTGAGCTTTCTGGTCGCGCGTGAGCCGGGGGCGCTGAAACAGGCGCTGGGTCAGGGCACGGACGTGCCGCCGGTGCCTGACGAGATTCCTGCGGGCCTGCCCTCCGCCCTGGCCGAGCGCAGGCCGGACATCCGCATGGCGGAAGAACGGCTGCACGCCGCCACCGCCAGCATTGGCGTGGCCATTGCCGATTTCTTCCCGCGCGTGACGCTGTCGGGCAGTCTGGACGTGCAGGCCCTTCAGTTCAGCGGGCTGGGAAGCTGGGCCTCGCGCCAGTACGGCTTTGGCCCGACCGCCACCTTCCCCATATTCGAGGGTGGTCGCCTGACCGGCCAGCTCCGCCTGCGCAAGGCACAGCAGAAGGAAGCCGCCATCGCCCTGCAACGCACGGTGCTCAAGGCATGGCAGGAAATTGACGATGCAATGGCCGATCTCTCATCGGCCCAGAACCAGCGCGACCGGCTGGCCGCCGCCGTGGCGCAGAACCAGCTTGCCGTCACCACCGCCCAGCGCCAGTACACCGAAGGCTCGGCCGCCTTCCTCAACGTGCTGGAAATGCAGGACCGGCTGCTTGATACCCAGTCCCGCCTGATCGTGGCCAACGTGGCGGTCTCCACCGCCGTAACCCACCTGTACCGCGCACTTGGCGGCGGGTGGGAAAGCCGCTACCCCCTGCCGCCCGCGCGTAAGAAAAAGCACTGACCACACGGGGCGGGTCATTCCACGCCCGCCTCCATCGCCGCGAGGCAGGCGGTCACGGTGCGGCTGATCCCGTCCAGACAGGCCAGCACATCAAGCAGCCTGCCATTGCCGGGGTCGGCCCGCTCCATCCGCGCCACCCGCCCGCGCGCGACCCGCACCACGGCCACACCGCGCGGACTTACGGGCCGGTAGCGCACCAGCAGCCGCAATAGCGTGGTGATGACATCGGCCACCGCATCGCGCCGCTGCCGCTTGAGTTCACGCAGCAGCAAGATGTCCAGCCCCACGGCGGAGAACAGCAGCATGAGCCGGATGCCCCGCCCCGCCGCCGCGTCATGTTCCTGCGCGGCATGGCGCACCATGCGCCCGATCCGGTCAAGGCTGGTCCCGATCCACCATTGCGGCGTGGGCGAAAGCGGGACAAGGCACAGCCGCCGCAGCTCACCACGGATGTAAGCCCCGAAACGCTGGCGCTCATCACGCGCGCGAAACGGCAGGACAAGCCGGAACACCAGCACGCTCAGCCCCACGGCCAGCACGGTATGCAGGGCGTTGTTGAAGAAGGCGACCTCATCCACCCGGCTCTGGTTGCCGGGCATGAGCAGGTTGGGCATGAGCAGCCCGTAGGCCGCCGCAGCCCCCGCCGTGCCCCGGCTGCACTTGGCCAGCCCGCCCACGAACAGGAACAGGCCAAGGGCGAAGGCGAATTCCTCATAATCACTCAGGTAGGGCACGATCAGCAGGTCAAGGCAGCCCGCCGCCACGGCGGACCACACCGCACCGGACAGGAAGCGGATCGTGCCCACGACCGGGTTCTCCCGCGTGGCGAACAGCCCGCACACAAGGGTTGTGATGGCGATGAACCCCATCCCGCCCGGCCATGCCGTCACCTCGTACACCAAAGCCGCCAGCATGATCGCGGCCGCCCCGCGCAGGCCGTTGTAAAGTGCCAGCCGCAGGTCACGGTGCCCACCCAGATGGAAATGGAAACGGTCATGCGGCGGCGGCTGGAAAATGGCATCGCAATGCTCCAGCGCGCTCAGCATGTCCGCCATGGTGGCGGCAAGGACGCCGTGGGTGATGCGCGCCATCTCCTGCGTGCCGCGGGCCGCGCGCTGGCCGAACAGCACATGCAGGTGTGCAACCTGCGCGCGCAGCTCCGCCAGTGCGTCACCCTTCAGCCGGATGGCGGAAAGCCGCGCGCACAGGTGCAGAAGCTGGCCCCGCGTATCGGCAAACGCGCCATCGCCCGCCAGCAGCGCCCGCTCCGCCCCGCCGGACAGCCCGACAAGGCGGGTGACAAGGATGGAGACCTCCGCCAGCACCGCGCGGGCATGATCCCCCGCCCGCGCCTGCCGCCCCATTTCAATGGCCAGGAATTCCAGCCCCTGATGGACCGAGACGATCATGTGCGAGAACTCACCGGCATGAACCAGCGCATCACGTTCATGCAGCACGATCTCGCGCAACAGACCGCCAAGCTGGTGCAGCACGTCCTCCATCCGCGCCACTAGCATGCCGCGTGCGCGCGCGGACAGGTTGAGCGTGAACACCATGGCCATACCTGCCTCACACACCACGCCCAGCACGATATAGGTCGCGCGCGAGATCGCGATGAAAAAGACATTATCCGGCTGCGAGGCCGCCGCGACCGCAATGATCGAACACGTATAGCCCGACAGCACGAACGCATAGGAACGGAAGTTGAGGCTGAACGTGGCAAGGAAGCTGCACAGCCCGATCCACATGGCCACGGCTGGAAAGAACAGCCACGACTGCTGCGGAAAGGCGGCGATGAACACGACCGCCGCGACCGCGCCAACCAGCGTGCCCACAATGCGCCACCGCGCCTTGGACATGCTTTCCCCACGGCGGAGCTGCGCAACGGACCACACGGTGGCCACCGCCCATTGCGGGCTGTCCAGTTCCATCCATAATGCAATGGCCAGCGCAACCAGCGATGCCACGGTGTTGCGGGCTGCGAAACCCACCGCCTGCGGGGTGGGGCAGAACAGCCAGCGCAGCATCCGCGCATCCACGGGCCAGCGCGTCATGACCACGCGCCCGTAGCGCGATATATCCATATATTCCTGCCCGTCACGGGTTGGCGGACACGTTTTCCATCCCCCCCGGCGCGGCTTTCCGCCCCGTCCGGGTTATATTGTGGCCCGGTTATTTCCGGGTTGTTTCCGCCTTCTCGTACGGGCGGTAACGCGCGGTCCACACCGCGGCTTTCAGTGCGGCTTCCACCGCGTCGGGTGCGGCCTGCGGGGCCACGCCTTCCGCCTGCCCCTGCGCAATGACGGCGCGCGCCACGGCCATGGCCACAAGGCGCAGGTCGGACACGGGCGGCAGCAGCGGCGCGGGATGGGCATCATCATGTCCCGCCGCGGGCGAGAGGCCCGCCAGCGCATGGGCGGCGGCCAGCAGCATGCCATCGGTCATGCGCGTGATGCCGCCGACCACCACCGCCAGCCCCACACCGGGAAAGACGTAGGAATTGTTGATCTGGTCCACCGGGCGGCTGGTACCCGCGTAGCTGACCGGGGCGAACGGCCCGCCGGTGCCGATCAGGGCGCGGCCTTGGGTCCATTCCAGCAGGTCCTGCGGCATGGCCTCGATATTGGCGGTGGGATTGGACAGGGCGAATATGACCGGGCGGGCCGACTGTGCCGCCATGGGGGCCACGATGTCATGGGTAAAGGCCCCGCCCTGCCCCGATGTGCCGATCAGCGTGGTGGGGCGGACATTCGCCATCACCTCGGCCAGTGTTACATGTGCCGGGTCGGCCACCTTCCAGCCCGACGCCACATCGGCAGGCTGGGCGAAGGGGCGCTGGCCATCCGTCATGCCCGCCATGCCCTCACGCACAAGGCCGTCAATATCAATCATGAAGAACCGGCGGCGCGCGTCCTCCGCCGTCATGCCCTCGGCCACCATCATCTGCGCCAGCAGGTCGGCAATGCCGCAACCCGCCCCGCCCGCGCCAAAAATGACGATCCGCTGTGCGGCCAGCGGTGCCGCCCCCGCCCTGATCGCCGCCAGCAGCGCGCCCGTCGTGACGGCGGCGGTGCCCTGTATGTCATCGTTATAGGTGCACATGCGCGTACGGTAGCGGCCCAGTATGCGCAGCGCGTCGGTGCCGGACAGGTCCTCCCAGTGCAGGGCGACATTGGGCCAGCGCGCATCCACGGCGGCGACGAATTCGGCAATGAACGCATCATAATCCGCGCCACGCACGCGCGCATGCCGCCAGCCGATATATTCCGGGTCTTCCAGCAGGGCGGTATTGTCCGTGCCCACATCCAGCAGGATGGGCAGCGCACGCGCCGGGTCCAGCCCGCCGCATGCGGTATAGAGCGAGAGCTTGCCAATGGGGATGCCCATGCCGTTCGCCCCCTGGTCCCCGATGCCAAGGATGCTGCCGCCATCACTGGCCACGATCACGCGCACGTTGTCCCACCGGGGATGGGACAGGATTTCCGCAATGCGCCCCCTGTCCGCATAGCTCAGGAACAGGCCGCGCGGGCGGGTCCAGATATGGCTGAACTCACGGCAGGCCCGGCCGATCGCGGGGGTGTAGATGATGGGCAGCCATGCTTCCAGCGCCTGATCGATGATCGCGTAGAAAAGCGTTTCATTCCTGTCCTGGATTTCGCGCAGCGCAATATGGCGCGCAAAATTGTCCGGCAGGGCGGCCAGCCTTGCGCGGGCGAGGTCAACCTGTTCCTCCAGCGTGGCGACACGGGCGGGCAGCAGGCCATGCAGCCCGAACAGGTCGCGTTCGCGCGCATCAAAGGCGTTTCCCTTGTTCAGCACAGGACAGTCCAGCAATTCCCGGCCCGCCACGGCAATCTGGAGGGAGGTCGTACCAATGGACTGATCTGTATCCGACATAAGAACCCGATATTGAAATAACAGTTGAAGAACCCGCAGGATACGGATTCGCACATCTTCGTGTAGGGTATGCGATTGCACGCCAACCGTACGCCACACGCAATCTTGGAATGAGCGCATGCCCGATGAAATCAGTGACCTGAAGTTTTTCTGCATCCTTGCGGCAGCGGGCAGCATCGCGGGCTGCGCGCGTGCCATGGGCATGTCACCCGCCGCGATGAGCCGGCGGCTCAGCGCGATGGAGGGGCGCCTTGGCACCCGTCTGGTCACGCGTACGTCGCGCCATTTCGCCCTGACGGCGGAGGGCCTGCGCCTGCATGAAAACGCCGTGCGCATCATGCAGGAAGTGGAGGAAGCGGAAGCCGAGCTGACAGCGCGCGCGGGTATTCCGCACGGGCTGCTGCGCGTGGGCGTGCCATCGGAAATCGGGCGCAAGCTGCTGGCCGGTGTCGTGGCGAACTTCGTGGAGCAGTATCCCGAGGTGACCGTGCACCTGACCCTGTCCGATGCCGGGCTGGATGTTATTGATGACGGGCTGGACATCGCCATCCGCCCCGGCATGCCATCCGATCAGGAGGTCATGACCACCAGCCTGATCAACAGCCGCCGCGTTGTCTGCGCCTCGCCCGATTACAGTGCGCGCAAGGGGCTGCCCGCAACGCCGCATGACCTGCTCAAGCATGACTGCATCTGCCTGATCCGGCGGCAGCGCATCTTCAATGAATGGGTCTATTCCGATGGCAAGAGCCGCAAGGAGGTCCATGTCACGCCCCGCCTCGCCACATCCAGCAGCGAGGTGGTGCATGACTGGGCGGTAAGTGGCCAGGGCATTGCGCTGAAAGTGTTGTGGGACATTGCCGATGACCTGAAATGCGGCAGGCTGATCGAATGTCTCAGCGCCTACAGGTGGGAGGACGTGACGCTGTACGCGGTCTATCCATCACGCGCGCACCTGCCCTCCCGCACGCGGTTCTTCCTTGATTTTGTCCGCCGCGAACTGCGCCAGAACTATTTTGGCGCATGATCGCGGCGGTCATTCAGGCCGCGAGATCAAGCCCGCGCACCACCTGCGCCGCCCGGGCCATGAGGGCGGGCATGTCCACACCCGGTATCTGGCCATCCACCACCACATGACGGCCCGCGGCGAAGACATGCCGCACATCCGCCGCCCCCGACACCACCGGCGCCAGAAGCGGGTCATGCAGCCCGGCATGGCGGGGCTGGTCCACCCCGTGCACCACCAGGTCGGCCGCCATGCCCTCACGCACGGTGCCGACGGCATCCAGCCCCAGCACCTTCGCCCCGCCTGCGGTAGCCCAGTGGATCACATCCTCGCTCGTGACGCTGGCGGGGCCGTTGATGGCGCGGTGGATCATCCACGCCGCGTGCATTTCGGCCCCCATGTCACATGCCTCGTTGGAGGCCGCACCATCCACCGCCAGTGAGACACGGCCCCCCGCGCGCATCATGGCGGGCGCGGGCGCTATGCCCGAACCAAGGCGGCAGTTGCTTTGCGGGCAGTGCGCCATGCCGGTTCCGGTACTGGCCAGCAGGGCGATTTCCTCCGCATCCAGATGCACGAGATGGGCGTACCATACATCCGGCCCGGTCCAGCCATGTTCGGCCACGAACTGCACGGGGCGCATGCCGTAGCGTTCCATGCAGAAGGTGACGTAATTCACCGTCTCGGACAGGTGGGAATGTAGCCCGATCCCCATGTCGCGCGCGGCCTGGGCCGATACCCGCAGTTCATCGGGCGTCATGCCCCATGTGGGGGTATTGGGGGCAAGTACCACGCGGCGCATGGCGTCCGGCGCGGGGTCGTTATACCGCGCGGCAAGGTCGCCCACCCGGCGCAGCATCGTGTCCAGATCCTCGTTCGGGCTGGGGATGATGTCATCCGTGTCCAGCCTGCGGCTCTGGGTGGTACCGCCGCGCGCCAGCACGAAGCGCAGGCCCATCCGCCCCGCCGTATCGAACAGCACATGCGCGGGGTCATAGCGGTAACTGTCAGCAAACAGGTAATGGTGGTCGGCCACCGTGGTGCAGCCTGACAGCAGCAGTTCCGCCATGCCCACGCTGGCGGCGGTGGCCAGCGCCGTCTCGTCAATACGGCTCCAGTAGGTGGAGGGCACAAGCCGCAGCCATGTTTCCAGCGGTGCATCAATGGCGGTGGGAACGCCCTTGAGCATGCTCTGGAACAGGTGGTGATGGGTGCAGACCAGCCCGGGCGTGATCACCCCGCCTTTTGCATCCACCGTGACCTCGCCGGGTTGGGGCGCGATCTCGCCAATACCGGCGATGACGCCGTCCCTTATGTGCACATCCCCCCTGCGGCGGGCCAGCGTGTCGCGCTGGCCCGTCAGGATGCCCGATGCGTTACGGATGACAATATTGGTCTGGTTCATTACAGGCAGCATCCCGATCCATCATGCATGGTCCGCCCCTTATGCCTTGGGTGCGTAGTTGGCCTTGATCCGCTCATCGAGGTAATCCTGCGCGGTGATGGGCGCGTATTTCTTCTGCGGGCCCTGAATGATGGCGTCACGGTTGGCCTGACAGAAAAACGGCAGCGACAGGCGCGGGCCGAGATATTCATCCCGCCGGGGCATGCGCACCCGGTGCAGCGTGGACTTGAGGCGGTCATCGCTCCAGCGCATCAGCATGTCACCGATATTGCAGGTCACGGCCCCGCGCACGGGCGGCACGTCGGTCCATGCCGGGTTTTCCGCGTCCTTGCCGGGGCAGACCTGCAGCCCGCCCTGCCCGGGGCGCTGGTGCAGGAGGGTCAGGCAGTCAAAGTCGGAATGGGCGCCAGCGCGCCAGAACTCGAAATCCGCATCCGTGGCGTCTTCCATGCTCATGTAATGGATCAGCCGCAGCGTGCTCTGGTAATGGGGCGATGCGGGTTCATGGTTACGGGTAAAGAAATCCGCGTCAAACCCCAGCTTGATGGCGAAGCAGGACAGGATCTTCATGCCCAGCTCCCAGTTCTGGTGCTCAAAGCGGCGCATGCGCGCCTGGAAGCCGGGCAGTTCGCTTTCATCGGGCCAGATATTTTCCATGTCCGACATGGTGATCTGGTAGGATTCCTTGTTATCGGGCGTGCCGGTGGAGGGGCGGACCTGCGCGCGGTATTCCCACCCGGCATTGGACCCCGGCCTGCGGCGGAAGCGTTCCTTTTCCGGCATGGGCAGGCCAAAGAACTCCCACGCGGTGGCGAAGGCGGCGTCCACATCGGCTTCGGGTATGCCGTGGTTCAGCACCTGGAAAAAGCCGACCCGCGTTGCCGCGTCCCACAGGGCATCAGCAATCTCGGCCTTGCGGTTTTCGTAATCGGACAGGTCGATCTGGGGCACGGCGCGGGAAACACAGGTGCCCGTGCCGCCGATCGTGGCTTCACGGTTGAGTTCTTCCAGCGCATAGGGTGCGTGGGCGGTCATGGATGGGCGGGACATGCGGTATCCTCCGGTCAGAATATCTCTGTGCGGGGCATGACGGGCAGAACATGAAAAACCGGGGCCTGATCGCATTGCGATGGCCCGGAAACGGCAACTGTTTTTTCAGGGAATGTCTTGCACGGCAGCGGCCCACTAATCAGGAAACAGATTGGTGTGGAGCAATGCCCAGGATCAGGTCCAGACCGCTTCTACTCGCCCGCCAAGAACATCATGAACGGATATTTTCAGTCAAGGTAAAAAAGCATCACGGCAACCATACCGTGCAGCACGTGCCCTGCCCCGGCGTGCTGGACAGTTCCAGCCTGCCGCCGTGGCGGTCCACGATATGGCGGACAATGGAAAGCCCCAGCCCCGTGCCCTGGTCGTTGCCGTTGCGCACGCTGGCCTGCGGCACGCGGTAGAAGCGTTCCGTCAGGCGCGGCAGGTGATGGGCCTCGATGCCGGGGCCATTGTCGCGCACGTACAGGCGCAGCTCGCCCGTGTCTTCCCACGCCGCCCCGATCTCGATCCGCGCGGTGGCGGGCGGCAGGGGGCGGCCGTAACGGCAGGCGTTCTCGCACAGGTTGACCAGCACCTGCAGTATCTGGTCGGCATCGCCACGCAGGATGCCGGGCGGGGCGGGATGGATGATGATGTCGGCCCGGTCCTCCGCCGGTCGGCCCTGCAGTTCATCATGCAGGCGGGCGAACAGGTCGGCCACCCGTATCTGGCCCTGCGGGCGCTGGTGTTCGAGCATCTGCACGCGCGACAGGTAGAGCAGCCGGTCAATCAGGCGCTGCATGCGCGCGGCCTGCCGGGACATGATGCCGAGGAATTTCTGCCGCGCCGCCGCGTCATTCGCCGCCGGGCCCTGCAATGTCTCGATAAAGCCGCTCAGGGCCGCCAGTGGCGTGCGCAGTTCGTGGCTGGCATGGGCCACGAAGTCGCTGCGGGTGCGGTCCAGCATCTCGCGGTCGGTGGCGTCAAACAGTACGACGCCACAGGCAGGCCGCCCCTGCCACTGCCCCACCCGGACAAAAGCCTGCACCACGCGGCGCACCGGCACGTCGGTCTCGATCCTGACCTCCCCCACCTTGCCGGGCGGGAGTTCGGCCACGGCGCGCTGCAGGCTGGGCTGGCGGATCATGGTGCCCAGCCCCTCGGCAAACTGGGCCTGCGCGCCGGCGTTGACATGCAGCAGCCGCCCGCTGCGGCCCAGCACCACCAGCGCCACGGGCAGGTCATCCACCAGCATGGTGTTCTCATCCTCGGCGCTGGCCGGGTCGGCCTGCACGCGCGCGGGGGATGGAGGCAGGAGACCGCCCGCCCCGCTCCGGCGCATGAACAGGCCGGTCCCGCTCACACCCACCACAAAACCGATACCCAACAGAACCAGCGCCGACACGCCCAACCTCCCCCATAGCGGCCTGCCCCACGGGATGGCACGCCCCGTGCCGGGAGGCTACAGGCGCGGAGGAAAGATCGCTATTTTGAAATATAATTATAATTTGTGCGCCGCAAAATTAATATAATTATGTATTGTTTGACAATTCAATAATTTTAACCTAAACGCCAAGACATAATAAAAAAAACAATGGCGGCCAAAATCATGACCCATCCTGTCTTTCCTATTCCAGCGCACATCATGGCACCTGTCGTTACCGGCAGTGTCGCGGGCCAGCTTCGCAGCTAGGTCCCGCCCCCTTCTCGCTGGCATTCCCGCCGTGTCTTCACGCCCGCCCTTACCGGACCGGGCCGCAAGAAAACCAACCGACATGAAAAGACAGACCCGGCACGCCTGCATCAGGCGCATGCGCTATTCGTTTCCTCATACCTATGGCTGGCTGCTGCTCATGGGCGCGGCTGCGCTGCCCGTGGGCCAGACATCGGCCCAGACCGTGGAACCCGGCGGGAATGCCGTGCCCTCCCTCGTATCGGATGGCGCGGTCCCGGCCATGCCGTCGGCCAGCATGCCGCAGCGGCCGCAGCTGCTCGTGCAGCTGGATGCGGAACGTCTCGGCCCCACGCCGCAGGCCATCCGCCGCCCCCCCAACACGCCCATCCCGCCAAGCGGGGTGCCGGTTTACCCGTCCGCCGGGCTGGCGACGCAGAGTATCGCCCCGGTCAGCAGCCCCGGTAACAGCAAGGCGTTCCACAAGATCGAACTCGATGCGCTCACCACGCATGAAGGCCCGTCCGCCCTGCTGCCCGCATGGATCGACGCCCTGCATGACAGTGACCTTGAGGACCCGTATTACGTGCCCACCGCAGGCAGCGGCCACCTGGTCCCGCAGCTCATGCCGCTGCGTAAGAAGCTGCTCGACCACGGCGTGAGCTTTGCCTTCACCTACAAGGGCGAGGCCATGGGCGTGATCAATGGCGGCGTGGAACGCGGCATGAGCTACGTGCATGAACTGACGGCGCAGGTGAACTTCGACCTGGAGAAAATGGCGGGGATTACTGGCTGGTCGGTCCATACGCTGGTCATGGAACGCGCGGGCCACGCGGTCAGCCACGACCGGGTGGGCGAATATTACGTCAACCTGCAGGAAGTGTACGGCCTGTCGGGCAACGTGGTCGCGCATCTGGTTGATTTCTATGCGGAAAAGAAACTGCTGGGCAACCAGATGGATGTGACCTTCGGCCGCATGGCGCTGACGCATGTGTTCGCCACATCGCCCCTGCTGTGCTCGTTCATGGTCACGTGCTCGGCCCCCGTGGCGCTGAAGCTGGACCCCGGTTTCAGCGTGTACCCAAAGGCCACATGGGGCAGCCGTATCCGCATGCGCCCGACACGTGACACGGCCATCCAGTTCGGTGCCTATTCGGTCAGCGCCCTGTCCGACAACCCCAGCGGCTGGGCATGGGGCAGCGAGAAGGCGACCGGACTCATGCTGCCGATCGAGTTCACATGGCAGCCCTTCCTGACCCGTAACCGCCTGCCGGGGCACTATGTTGTGGGCTACGCGCATGACACCACGCGCTACCCCGACCAGATCGGCATTGGCCTGCCCGCAGCCCTGGTGCCCGCAGCGGGGCGGCAGCGCTCGGCGCCGATGGACATGTTCTGGTTTGAAGGCGACCAGATGGTCTATCGCCGGGGCGGACGTAACCAGATGGCGGGCGGGTACCTGATGGCGGGCTATATCCACAACACCCCGCATGTCACCTCCATCTCGGATCAGGCCTATGGGGGGCTGTCCTTCGCCGGGGTGATCCCGTCGCGCGTGACCGACCGGCTGGGCATCATGTATTCGTGGTATCATGTCAGTGACCGCAAGGCCGCCGGGCAGATCCTGCGCTATGATGCCGGGTATTCGCTGGGCACCGCCGTGCGCGGGCCGCAGACCAATTCCCACATCATAGAAGCCTATTACGCCATTGACGCGACACCGGGCATACTGGTGCAGCCCGAATTCGAATACATGATCCACCCCGGCGAAACCCGGCACATTCCCGATGCGGCGCTGGTCGGGCTGAAGCTGATCGCCAACCTTTAGGCCGCTGTTTTCCTGCCTTCCGCCCGCCCCGCATTTTCCTGATGCGGGGCGGTTTTTCATGTACGGAACCCATGAGAATGAGAATTTGTTGCATTTAAACCACAGCAAGTGAGAAACCATTTCGTGATATTGCGAATGATTATCACAACGGTTAGGCATTGGGTGCAATTAAGAGGCTTTTGCAACAATGTCAGACAAAACCATCCGCCACAGACTCAGGCCCTTTTCGCTACTGACCGCCAGCATGGCACTGGCATGCGTGACATCTGGCGCGCACGCGGCACAGGACTCCTCACCCTCCCTTTCCACCAGCGATAACCAGGTCACGCCGCAGGATAGTGACGCAACGAACCCGCTCGATCATGATTCCGACCATTCGCATGACGTGACCCACGTCACCGCCTCCCCCATGAACGTGCTGCATGAATCCATCGGGCTGAGCCGCATGCCGCAGGACGCCATGCACACGCCCCAGAACGTGAACGTGGTGCCGCAGGTGCTCATGCAGCAGCAGAATGTGAAATCACTGGATGAGGCCCTGAAGAACGTGCCGGGCATTACCGCGTCGGTGGGTGAAGGCGAAGGCGGGATGGCGGGTGACCAGTTCCTGATCCGTGGATTTGCCGCCCAGAATGACATTTATGAAAACGGGTTGCGGGATTTTGGCGTCTATACCCGCGACAGCTTCGATTACGACCATGTCTCGGTCATCAAGGGGCCGTCATCGGAAGTATTCGGTAACGGCACCACCGGCGGCGCGATCAACATCGTGACCAAGACCCCCCACCTTGGCAACAGCTATCAGGCCAGCTTTTCGGGCGGGAGCGGGTCGTACTATCGTGGCACGCTGGATGTGAACCAGCAGTTGACCAACTCCATCGCCTTCCGCCTGACGGGCATGGGCAATGAAAACGACGTGGTGGGGCGTGACCGCATCTATTCCCACCGCTGGGGCATTGCGCCATCACTGGCGTTCGGGCTGGGCAAGAAGGTCTCGTTCGTTCTGGAATACTTCCACCAGAACGATAACCGCATTCCCGATTACGGCGTGCCGGTCGTCTATTCATCGTCCACCGCCATCGGGCGGCCGGTTACGGAATATGGTGTCAAGCGCACCAACTGGTACGGCACCACCTATGACCGTGACAACAGCAGCGATGACATGATTACCGGGCGGCTGACGGCAAAGGTCAACCCGATCCTGACGCTGTATAACGACATGCGCGGGGGCATCTACCACCGCTACTTCTCCGCATCGCAGGAAGCCTGTTCGAACATGACGCCGGGGACTGCGGCTTACAACAACAACGTCATCAACGGTTCCGCGCCTTCCGCCACGTGCCAGTCGGACTTCTTCTCCGCCGATCCCGCCAGCGCGCAGGTCGCGCGCAATGGCGGCGTTGGCGGGCCTGAACCCTACCGGCAGAGCGACTGGTCCATACAGGACGTGTTCTCCGGCGTGGCCCATCTCAGGACCGGGCGCTTCCGCCATGAAATCATTGGTGGTTTCGATATTGAATACGTGACCGACCACCGCCAGAACTATGCCTATGGCAGCAACCGCCCCAGCACCAGCCTGCTCGATCCCTCGCCTTACGTGCCCGGCCTGACACTGGGTAACTGCAACCAGTATCCCAACCGCCTGGTCAATATCGGCAATGGCGTAGGCCGCAAGTGCTACAAGGACAGTGATGCGCTGGATGTCGGCTTCTTCCTGTCCGATCAGGTCTGGCTAACCGATTACCTGTCCGTCAAGGCCGGGTTCCGCTGGGATAACTGGAACAGCCATTACAGCGCCACCGGCGGCAGCACCGCCACGCCCGACGTACATTACGGGCAGAACGAGACGACCATCAACCCGTCCGTCAGCATCATGTACACGCCACGCAGCAACCTCATGGTGTATTTCAACTGGTCGGAATCCACCACGCCGTTGAGCATGTATGTCACCAACAGTTCGGAACCCATGAACGCCAAGAGCGCAAGTGCCGCCCCCGAACGCAGCAGGCTGTATGAAGTCGGTGCGAAATACAGCGCCTTCCATGACCGCGTGGGCTTTACCGCCGCCCTGTTCCGGCTGGAGAAGGACAATTCGGTGCAGACCGACCCCACCACGGGCGATATCAGCGCCACCAGCGACCAGGAACGCAACCAGGGGCTTGAACTCAGCGCATCGGGCACGCTGCTGCCCAACTGGATGTTCTATGGCACCTACGCGCTGTATGACCCGACCATTACCAAGGCGGGTTCCACCTCATCCAAGCAGGGCGGCCAGATCCAGTACGTGCCCCATAACCAGGCCACCGCATGGACCAGCTACGAAATCGCCCCGCGCAAGCCGTGGAACATGACGCTGGGCGGCGGCATAACGTGGCGGCAGGGCGTGTGGCTGGACCAGGCCAATACCGCGCGCGTGCCCGCCACGGTGGAGTTCGACGCCATGGTCGCCCACCGTTTCAACGGCAACTGGAAAGTGGCCATGAATGCCTATAACCTTGATAACCGGCTGAATTACGGCAGCCTGTTCTCAAACCGCGTCACCCCCTCCGTCGGGCGTTCGTTCCTGTTCAACGTCTCGGCGCAGTACTGACCCTGTTACGCCCCACGCCAGCCAAGGCCATTTTCCATGCTGCTTCACATCCCCGCCCTGCTTACCGCCGATGAACTCAGCCACTGCCGCGCCATCCTGAACGGTGCGGAGTGGATTGATGGCCGCGAGACGGCGGGCGAGCAGTCGGCCAAGAGCAAGAACAACCTGCAACTGCCCCGTGATTCGGAAGCCTGCCGGACACTGGGCGAGGTGGTCCTGCGCGCGCTGGGGCGCAATGCCCTGTTCAACAGCGCGGTGCTGCCCTATCGGGTCAGCCCGCCGCTGTTCAACCGCTATGAAAACGGCATGAGCTTTGGCGCACATGTGGACAACGCCATCCGTGGCATACTGGCCGCGGGCATTCACACGCGCATCCGCACCGATGTCTCGTCCACCCTGTTCTTTGCCGACCCGGATGAATATGACGGGGGCGAACTGACCATCCACACAAACGGCAACGACCAGGCCATAAAGCTACCGGCAGGTGACATGGTGCTCTATCCCACCACGGCCCTGCACAGCGTGACACCGGTCACGCGCGGGAGCCGGGTGGCGGCCTTTTTCTGGTCGCAGTCCATGATTGCCGAGGAAAGCCGCAGGCAGGTCATGTTCGACCTGGACATGCAGGTCATGGCGCTGCGCGAACGGCTGGGGGACTTCGATCCCGCCGTGCTGTCACTGACCAATATTTACCATAATCTCATGCGCCAATGGTGCGTGCTGTAAGGTTTTTTTTGGCGCCCGAAAGGAATTATTTCGGCATTTCATAATATTTTACGTGCGTTCTGCATCCAATGTGTGTAGAAAGACTCTCACGGCTGGACTTTTCAGCTACGGACAAGATTTCAAAGCCTCGCTAAGCGGCCTTCTGGCATCCCCGATAAAACGAAAAGTCTTGATCCCGCGCATGTTCGTGTGGGGTGCCGGTTATTCAAGGAGGCCAGATATGGCCGCAGGAACAGTTAAATGGTTCAACGCCCAGAAGGGCTTTGGATTTATCCAGCCTGAAGATGGAAGCGCCGACGCTTTCGTCCACATCTCGGCAGTCGAGCAGGCCGGCCAGCAGACCCTGTCCGAGGGACAGGCCGTGACGTATGACCTCGAACGGGGCCGTAACGGCAAGTCTTCTGCAGTCAATCTTCGCATTGGCTGATAATCTCGGCAGGAACTCCGGTTCCTGCCGTTTTTATTTCTACGTACCTTTTCTTTTTCCGCCCGTCACCACAACGTCAGGCGCATCGCGCCACAGGGCCATGGCCCCCGTCCTCGGGCTGATCCTGTCCTGCCTGTCACCTGCTCCGGCATGGGCACAGCAGACCCCCGGCGGCTGGAACGGCAGCGTGGTCATTCCACCCGCGCCGAGCTTCCCTGCCGGCAGCACCCTGCCCTTCGCACCCGCGACCCCACATTTCGCGCCCCTGCCCACAGGTGGCATGCCCCCGGCCCCAACATGGCCATGGGAAAGCGAACACGCCCCCTTCCCCGATACACACCCGCGCGAGACACCGCCGCCTGATCGCTATCAGCGCGACTGGTCCGCCTTCCGCCAGCAGGAACGGCGTGTATTCGGGAACGGGACGCCCTAAGGCCCAGGGGCAGCCTTAAACCGCCCTTACGGCTGGCGCATATACGACTTCAGCCAATGGTGAAGACATCATGCATGTTCACGCCCGCGGCCGTATTCCATATGCGCGTGGACAGCGCGGTCGGCAGCGAAGATGCAAGCCGGACCAGCCCGACCTCCGGCGCGGCGCACGGGCCAAGCGGGCGCACCTGCAGGCGGGCATGGCCGGTATGGGTGGGGAGTGCTGCAACCGGCAGGATGCTGGCCAGACGCCCGGCCAGCAGTTCACCGTACAGCACTTCCAGCGAATTGGTTTCCAGCACGATACCGGGGCTTATCCCCGCCCCGCGAAAGGCGGCGTCCACAATCTGGCGCGAGCGCATTTCCGGCCCCAGCAGGCATAGCGGCAGGTCCGCAAGCGAACTCCAGTCCTGCCGCCCTGCTGGCAGCACCAGCGGTTCAGCCGCGACAAGCACGTGCTGCTCGGTATAGAGGGGCAGCGTGTCAAAGGGGCTGTCATCGGGTATCTGGTCCAGATAGACCAGACCAAGGTCAAGCTGCTGCTGGCGCAGGCGGTGGATGGTGTCGGCGCTGGAACCCATGCGCACCTGAATGTGCAGGCCGGGCACCGCCGTGCGAAAACTTTCAAGCAGTAGCGGGATGGTCTGCATGGCCGGTGGCATGAGGCCGATGGAAATCGTGCCGCCCGCCACTTCCTGCGCAAAGGCGGCTTCCTGCCGCAGTCCGTCCAGCGCCGCCAGTGTCTGGCGCGCCCATTCCAGAACGCGCTTGCCCTCATCCGTCAGGCCATTGAAGCGGCGCGTGCGCCGGATGATGGTAATGCCCAGTTCGGCTTCCATCTGCCGTATCGCCGCCGAAAGCGCGGGCTGCGACACACCGCAGCTTTCCGCCGCGCGGGAAAAATGCCGGTAGCGGTCCAGTGCTATGAGATATGTCAACTGCCGCAGAAACACGCCCTGATCACCCTGATTGAAATGCCCCCCTGCATATCGGACAGGCCGGACCTTAACCAGAGGCCTCTCCCCATGGCAGGGCACCCGTGCGGGGATGGCTGGGCCACGTGTCCCGGCCACCGGAACGGGCGATCATGGCCACGGCCATACCCATCACTTTCCCGTAAGAAGCGGAAAACGGCACGTAACGGCCCCCGCCCGGTTTTCCGGCACAGGACGGGAGAGAATGGCATCAACCCCTGAAAAAACACCATCTCCCCACCGCCCCACGGCTTGGGTGCTGGCCATTGACGGCATCGGACCTGATCGGGGATGAAAGCAGGAGCACTGGCGGGCAGGTGCTGGCGCGGCCCGCCCCGGACGGATCACGCCGCCAGCCCTTTCGCCCGCATCGGAGACCGATATGACCGTGCATCTCACCAATACATCCCTGTTCCGCAAGGATGCGCTGATTGACGGCGCATGGTGTCCCGCCAGCACCGGTGCCCGCCGCCCCGTGCACAACCCCGCCACCGGCGCGCTGGTGGCGGAAGTGGCCGAATGTGGCCCCGATGACGCCACGCGCGCCATCACGGCTGCGGTGCGCGCGCAGGCGGAATGGCGCAACCGCACCGGTGCGCAGCGGCAGGTGGTGCTGACACGCTGGCATGAACTGGTCATGGACAGCCTTGACGACCTGGCCACCCTGATCGTGGCCGAACAGGGCAAGCCACGCGCCGAGGCGGCGGGCGAAATCCGTTACGCCGCGAGTTTCCTGCTCTGGTTCGCGGGGGAAGCCATGCGCGCCTATGGCGATGTGATCCCGCCCACCAACCCCGCCACGCGGCTGAGCGTGATCCGTCAGCCGGTGGGGGTGTGCGCCGCGATCACGCCATGGAACTTTCCCGCCGCCATGATCACCCGCAAGACCGGCCCCGCACTGGCGGCGGGGTGTGCGATCATTGTCAAGCCATCGGAACAGACGCCGCTTACCGCCCTTGCGCTGGGTGAACTGGCGCGGCAGGCCGGGGTGCCGGCGGGGCTGCTGCAGGTCCTGCCGGGCGACGGGATCGAACTGGGCAAGGCCCTGTGCGCCAGCCCCGATATCCGCAAGCTCTCCTTTACCGGGTCAACGCAGGTCGGGCGCATCCTCATGGCGCAGTCAGCCCCCACGCTCAAGCGCCTGTCGCTGGAACTGGGGGGCAATGCGCCGTTCATCGTGTTTGATGACGCGCATGTCGATCAGGCCGTCAGGAGCGCCATCGCCTCCAAATACCGCAATGCCGGGCAGACCTGCGTATGCGCCAACCGCTTTCTGGTGCAGGACGGTATATACGACACCTTCGCCACCCGTCTGGCGCAGGCGGTGGAGCAGTTGCGCGTCGGGCCGGGCAGCGACCCGGATTCCGTCATCGGCCCACTCATCAGCACGCACGCGCTGGAAAAGGTGGAAGCCCATGTGCGTGACGCGGTGGACCACGGGGCCACGGTCATGTGCGGCGGCGCGCGCGACCCGGCGGGCGCGCTGTTCTACCGCCCGACCGTGCTGCGTGATACCACGCCCGCCATGCGCATCGCGCGTGAGGAAACATTCGGCCCCGTGGCGCCGCTGTTCCGGTTCCATACCGAGGCCGAAGCCATCGCCATGGCCAATGACACGGAATACGGCCTTGCGGCCTATTTCTTCACCCGCGACCACGCCCGCGCCCACCGCGTGGCCGAGGCGCTGGAATACGGCATGGTAGGCCACAATACCGGCCTGATTTCCAACGAGGTCGCGCCCTTTGGCGGCATCAAGCAGTCCGGCATGGGGCGCGAGGGCTCGCGTTACGGCATGGATGAATACATGGAAATGAAGTATATCTGCACCGACATCACCGACCCCGAGGGCTGAAGCCCCACGCCGCGAT
This sequence comes from Komagataeibacter melaceti, assembly GCF_003403295.1. Taxonomy (GTDB): domain Bacteria; phylum Pseudomonadota; class Alphaproteobacteria; order Acetobacterales; family Acetobacteraceae; genus Komagataeibacter; species Komagataeibacter melaceti. Next base: position 64,625 of record NZ_QUWV01000149.1, read on the forward strand.
GGCAGGGGTGCATTTACTTCCCCTTTCAATGGATTACGATGGCGGCATGGACGAATTCCGCTTCCTTCATGCCGCAGACCTGCACCTGGACAGCCCGCTGCTGGGGCTGACCGAAAAATCGGGCGATTACGCGCGCCTTGTGGCCGATGCCTCGCGCCGCGCCTTCAACGACATGATCGAACTGGCCATAAGCACGGAATGCCGCTTTGTCGTGCTGGCGGGTGACGTGTTTGATGGTGACCTGCGCGATACGCAATGCGGCCTGTTCTTCATCAACGGCATGGCGCGGCTGCAGAAGGCAGGCATCCGGGTGTTCATGATCCTGGGCAACCATGATGCGGAAAACCGCTTCGCCCGGCACCTGCATGTAACCGACAACGTGCACCTGTTTGCATCCAGCCGGGCGCAAACCCGCATAATGGAGGATCTGGGCGTAGCCGTTCATGGCCGCAGCTTCGGCAGCCGGAAGGTGGAGGACAACATCGCCCGCCACTACCCCGCCCCGGTGCCCGGCCTGTTCAACATCGGCATCCTGCATACGGCGTGCGAAGGGCGGGAGGGGCATGAAACCTACGCCCCGTGCACCGTGGCGCAACTGGTCAACCATGGCTACCAGTACTGGGCGCTGGGGCATGTCCACACCCGCGAAATCCTGCATGAGAACCCGTACGTGGTCTATGCGGGCAACCTGCAGGGCCGCCACGCGCGTGAGGCGGGGCCAAAGGGCGCGTCACTGGTCAGCGTGCAAAATGGCGCGGTTACGGCAGTGGAGCATCAGGTGCTGGACGCCGTGCGCTGGGCCAGCGCGACGGTGGACCTGTCCACCGCCACCACTCATGCCGACATGACCGGCCTGATCCGCAATGTCGGACATGACCTGCTGGCGCAGGCGCAGGGCCGCCCGCTGGCGCTGCGGCTGGAACTGACCGGCACGACCCCGCTGCATGCCGGCCTGATCCGCGCGGCCCATGAACTGCAGCTTGAGGTCGAGACCATCCTTGCCAGCATATCGGATGAAATCTGGCTTGAGCGCCTGCGCGTCCATACCCGCCAGCCGGAGCGCCCGGCGGTGCTTGACCCCTCCACCGGCGGGCGTATCGCGGCCGACATACGCCATGCGGCCACACCGGATGCATTACAGGCGGAACTGAGCCAGATCCTGACCACCGTGCTCGACCGCATGCCCGCCCACAGCCGTAGCGAGGAAATGGTTGCGGGCATCCTGCGGGATGTGCCGGAACGTGCGGTGGACCTTGCCATGCTGCTGGTGGAAAACCCGGAAGGCGCGCCCGATGCGCATCAGTGAACTCAGGATCATCCGCTACGGGGCCATTGCGGCACTGGACCTGAACTTTGGCGATGGAAACGGCCTGCATGTCATCCATGGCCCGAACGAGGCAGGCAAGAGCACATGCCTGTCCGCCATATCGGATTTCCTGTTCGGGGTGACGCATAACTCACAGGCTGGCGCGGTTTTTGGCAATGACCAGATCCGGCTGGAAGCACGGCTGCTGCTGGCCGATGGGCAGGAACTGGCGCTGCGGCGGCGCAAGGGGCGCACGCGCACCCTGTCCATGGCGGATGACGCGAACAGCGCGGTCAGTGACAGCCTGCTGGCCCCCGCGCTGGGGGCCATGACGCGCGAACGCTTTGCCGCCCTGTTCGGCCTGAATGACGAGACCCTGCGCACCGGCGGCATGGACCTGCTCAAGGCAAACGGGGATATCGGCCGCCTGATCGTGGAGGCAGGCGGCGGTCTGCGCGCCCTGATGGCGCGGCTGGAGGAGATCGACACGCGGCATCACCAGCTTTTCGCACCCCGCCGTGCTGGTGAGCGCGAATTCTATCAGGCGGTGGACGCCTTTGGCGCGGCACAGAAAACGCTGAAGGATGCCTCCCTCGGTCATGATGCCTATACCCAGCACTGCCGCCTGCGTGATGAGGCCCACCAGCAGAAAACGGACATAAGCCAGAACCTGGCCGAACTGCGCCGCCTGCGCACGCGGCTGGAACGGCTGGCGGCGGCCCTGCCGCAGATGCACGAGATCAGCGTGCTGGAAACCGAACTGGCGGCGCTGGCCCCCCTTGCAGACCTGCCCGCAGGCATGGGGGCCAGCATCACCAGCGTGCTGGATGCCTGCGCGACCGCGCACACCCGCCACGTGGCGGCGGTGGAGCAGGCTGCACGGCTGGGCCAGCAGATCACCGTACCACCGGATGAAGCCGCGCTGGACGCCATGCGCGACACCATAACCCGCACCATTCACCTCGGTCATGAGGTCCAGCGCCATCAGGCACTCGCCGCCGCGCATGAGGAGAAACGGCGCGCCATCAACGCAAGCCTCGCCAGCCTGCGCCAGCGTCTGGGTCGGGGGGCGGATAGCGACCTGCGCCAGTTCATGCCCGATCGCGCCGTGCTCGATACCATCCGCCGCCTGGCCGATGCGCGGGTGCAGTGGGAAAGCCAGCACGACAACCTGAACCAGCAGCTTGCCCGGACCGAACAGGCCATGGCCCGCACGCAGGCCCGCCTGGACAGCCTGCGCGCCGCCGGGCGTGACCTGCCCGTGCATGAGGACGCGCCCGCCCTCGCCGCCCTGCCGACCGAGATGAAGCGGCTCGAACTCCGCGCGGACAGGCTGGACCAGCGGCAGGCCAGCCTTGACGCCCGTCTGGCCGCGCTGGGGGGCATGACGGTGGAGGAACTTCGCCACTTGCCCTGCCCCGGCCCGGACGCCGTGCGCAGGCAGGCCGAATGCCAGCATGCCCTGCGCAGCGAACATGAGCAGTTGGCCAGCAGGCTGGCGGCGGCGCGTGAGCAGTTGACCACGCTCCACCCTGAACGCGCCCGGCTGGAACAGACCGGCAGCGCCGTCACGCCACAGATGCTGGCCACCGCCCGCGCCGCGCGTGACGGGCTGTGGCGTGACATACGCAGCGCCTATCTTGATCCCGCCACCAGCACACCCGCCGCCACGCGCCAGCTTCAGGCCACGGCACTCGATGCGGCCATGGACCGGGCCGATACCCTGTCCACCCAGTTGATGGCGGAGGCGGACCGCATTGCCCGGATCGAGGCGCTGCGGCACGCGATCAGTGAATGTGACGACAAAATCGCCTTTTTCACCCGGCACCAGACACACCTGAACGAGCAGATGGCCTGCCAGTGGCGGGAATTCATGGCCCCCTTCGCCGCCCTGCTCCCGCATGCGGCAACGGTGGAGGCACTGGAAAGCTTTGTGCGGCTGCGCGCGGACATCCTGACCGAAGCCAGCCAGATCGCCCATGAACGCACCCTGCTGGCCGAGGAGCGCATCCACCCCGACACCGTGCACGAGACCATGCTGCGCCTTGCCCGCCAGTTGGGGGTTGACCCCGACCAGCCGCTTGCCGCCTGTGTTGCCGCCGTCACCGCCGCCCTGCGCGTGCATGCTGCCGAACATGCTGAATATGGCAACCTGAAGCGCGAACTTGATGACCTGCGCGCCACGCGGACCCTGCAGCGCACGCAGGCGGCCGAGCTGGATACGGCGCGGCAGGTATGGGAAGGTCAGTGGACACCCGCCATACAGGCGCTTGGCCTCCCGGCCGATGCCCCGCCCGCCCTCGCCTGTGACCTTGCCGCCGAATGGGGTGCCGCGCCCGCCCATATCGAACGCCTGTCCGAACTGGATGAAGCCGCACTTCAGGCCCGGCAGGCCATGGCCGCGCTGGCACAGGTGCTGGAGGACATCCGCCTCCATATCAGTCCGGCCCTGCCACATGACGCGGTGGCGGCGGCGCAGGCGCTTGAACAGCGCTGGCAGGCCGCCCAGACCAACCAGACCCAGCGCGAGGCCCTGCGCCCCGAATACGATCAGGCCGCCCGCCATGCCCGGGAAAGCGAAGCCGCCCTGACCTGTGCGCAGGCGGAGGTGGCAGCCCTACAGGCCCGCACGCAGGCGGACAGCCCGCACGCACTGGCACAGCTTGCCCAGCGTCTGGCCCGGCGCGACGCGCTGGCGGACAGCCATGCGCAGGCGCTGCACACCCTGTCCCGCATGGCGGAGGGGCAGACCCCAGCCGAACTGGACCGCGAAATTGATGGCCGCGACCTGCCTGAACTGACGGCCGAGATCGCACGGATTGATGACCGGCTGAAAGAACTGGAGCAGTTGCGCGACAACGCCGTGCGCGCCGAACAGCGCGAGGAAACGGCCCTGCGCGCGTTTGAAAACAATACCGAAGCGCCACAGGCCGCCGCCCGGCGCGAAGCCGCGATTACGCGCCTGCACCAGATCGTGGCGGAATATGCGGAACTGACCCTTGCGCGCAACCTGATCGCCAGCGCGATCGACCGCGTGCGGGCCGAGGAACAGGACCCGCTGGTCACACGCGCGGGGCAGTTCCTGTCCCTCGCCACGCAGGGGGCGTTCACGGGCATCCGTACCGAACTGGATGCGCGCAACGACCCCGTGGTGCAGGGCATGCGCCATGATGGCAGCATCGTGCCCGTAACGGCCATGAGCGCGGGCACGCGCGACCAGATGTTCCTTGCATTCCGGCTCGCCAGTGTGGAGACCTATTGCAGGTCCACCGAGCCACTACCCTTCATTGCCGATGACCTGCTGGTGCAGTTTGATGACGCCCGCACCCGCAGCACCCTGCGCGCGCTGGCGGATTTTGCACGCACGACACAGGTGCTGCTGTTCACCCACCATGACAGCATCCGCGACATGGCCCGCGCGCTACAGGCGGGGGGCACGCCCGTCAACCTGATCGAACTGCCCCGCATCACAGCCCCCGGCCCCGCCGCTGTTGCGGCGGCGCCTTAGCCCGTTCCGCCCGCCGCGCCGGGGTTTAGGCTGGGGGCGCTGCCTCGGGCAGGATCTCGAACAGCACTTCCTTGGGGCGGCAGGGGCGCGCGGTGGTGTCGGTCATGACCACGGGCCGGTTGAGCAGAACGGGGTGGGCGGCTATGGCGTCAAGTATCTGCCCGTCCGTCAGGGCCGGGTCATCCAGCCCCAGTTCGGCATAAGGCGTGCCGCGCTGGCGCAGCAGTTCGCGCACAGGCACGCACAGGCGGCTGGCCAGCACGTCCAGATCAGCGCGCGTGGGCGGGTTCTTGATGTACTCGATCACGACCGGCTCGATCCCCGCCTCACGGATCATGGCCAGCACGTTGCGTGACGTGCCACAGGCGGGGTTATGGTACAGGGTTACGGTCATCACTTCATCCATTATCCAGATACGCACGGCATGATACAGACGCCCATGCCCCCTGAAAATACGGCCATCACCACCGGCCATGCATGCGCCCATGGTGCATTCGGGCGCAAACTCCGTTATGACTGCGGCACTCGCTGCCCGGCTGGCCGGGCCTATCGGGCCACATACAGGTACCGGCTGGATGCCCGGCGGCCATATGTGGCCATTTACAGCCATGGTTGCCCATTACGATGAACCCATCCGCCCCCGCCCTTCCGCCCGACCCGCAGGGCACGCTGCCTGTCTGCGTGGCGGCGCTGTACCATTTCACGCCGTTTGCGGACTGCGTGGCCCTGCGTGCGCGGCTGCTCGATGCCTGCCACGAACTGGGCATACGCGGCATACTGCTGGTGGCGCATGAGGGGATAAACGGCACCATTGCCGGCAGCGACGATGCGATTGCCGCCATCATCTCCACCCTGCGCGCCCTGCCCGGCTGCGCGGATATGGAGGTCAAGTTCTCCCGCGCGCCAGCCCTGCCGTTCCGGCGCATGAAGGTCCGCATCAAGCGGGAGATCGTGACCATGGGGGTCGAGGGCCTGGACCCCCGGCGCGATGTGGGTCACTACGTCGCCCCCACCGAGTGGAACGACCTGATTTCGGACCCCGACACGATCCTGATCGACACCCGCAATGACTATGAGGTCGCGATCGGCACCTTCCGTGGCGCGATTGACCCGGGCACGCGCAGCTTCCGTGAATTCCCGCAGTGGTTCCGTGACCGGCGGCACGAACTGGTGGAACAGGGGCGCACGCCCAAAATCGCCATGTTCTGCACCGGCGGCATCCGGTGCGAGAAGGCGACGGCCTTCGTCCGCGCCGAAGGGATCGAGGATGTCTTCCACCTGCAGGGCGGCATCCTGAAATATCTGGAAACGGTGCCCGAGCAGGAAAGCCTGTGGGATGGCGAGTGTTTCGTGTTCGACCAGCGCGTCAGCGTGGGCCACGGGCTGAAACCCGGCAATTTTGACACATGCCATGCCTGCCGCGCACCATTGAGCGAGGCCGACCGGCAGGCCCCGGAATACGAGGCCGGGGTCAGTTGCCCCCATTGCCATGGCGAACGGACCGAGGCCCAGCGCCGCCGCTATACCGAACGCGAACGCCAGATCCGCATTGCCAGCCAGAAGGGCATCCACCACCTTGGCGTGGACCCCGCCCGGCAGGGAGATGGCCCGGACGCCTGATCCCTACCCCGTCCCGAAGGGCCGCAGACAGGAAAGCCGAGCCGAGTGGACCGTATCGACCTTTTCCGTATTTTTACCCGCGTGGTGGAAACATCCAGCTTCACCCATGCGGCCGATACGCTCAATATGCCCCGCTCCTCGGTTTCCACGGCCATACAGGAACTGGAGGCACGCGTGGGCACCAGACTGCTGGCGCGCACCACGCGCTCGGTTGCGCCCACACCTGATGGCACCGCCTTTTACCACCACTGCGTGCGGCTGGTGGCGGATGTTGAGGAAACGGAAAACCTGTTCCGCAGCGGGGAAGCCGGGCCATGCGGCCTGCTGCGCGTGGACATGCCGGGGCGGATCGGCCGCCTGCTCGTGGCCCCCGCGCTGCCCGGCTTCCTCCGCGACTATCCCGATATTGACATTGAACTGGGCGTGACCGACCGGACGATCAACCTGATCGAGGACGGGGTGGACTGCGTGCTGCGGATCGGCCCGTTACAGGATTCCGGGCTGATCGCACGCCGGATGGGTGAACTGCCGCTGGTCAACGTGGCAAGCCCGGCCTATCTCGCCCGCCATGGCATGCCGCTCTGCCCCGCCGACCTGCGGCACGGGCACGAGGCCGTGCGCTATGCCTCCCCCACCACCGGGCGGGTGGAGGAATGGGAATGGGTGGAAGACGGCGCGCCCCGCACCATGGCCCTGCCGGGGCGGGTATGTGTCAACAATGCCGAGACACTGGTGGCCTGCTGCCTTGCCGGGCTGGGGCTGGTGCAGGTTCCCGCCTATGACGCGCGCCACCATATCCAGCGTGGCGAACTGGTTGAGGTCATGCCGGACTGGCGGGCCGAACCGATGCCCATGACGCTGCTGTACCCGCACCGCAAGCACCTCTCCCGCCGCCTCCAGATCTTTGCCGACTGGCTTGCCGCCCTGCTGGCGCGTGAAACCGCCTGAGGTCAGATCAGCCCGCCTTCCGCGATCATCTGCTGCAGGTCCAGTTCATGTTCAAGCTGGTGCAGTACCACGTCATGCACCGCCCCGCTGCGGTGCAGGCGCAGCAGTTCGGCCCGCCCGGCATCTATTATGGTCAGTTGCATCTTGTATTCGGCATCCTGCCGCCCCTGTAGCGCCTGCTGTTCATGGCTGAAACGCTCGGCCAGTTCCGCACGGTAGGCATACTGCTCCAGCAGGTGGGCATGGATCAGTTGCCCATCCGCGCCATAGGCCAGTTCGCGTATGGCGTTTTCCTGCACCTGTGCCACCAGCGCGCGCGCCTGCGAGACCGACAGGTAATGCTTCTGCCCCCATGCATGCCCGTGCCCCCCGCCGGTAAAATGGATGACCCAGCCAATGCTCGTGCCCTGCACCAGCACCGTCACCAGAATGACCACAAAGGTCGCGATCTGCATGATGTCACGGTTGGGCATGTCTTCCGGCAGGGCCAGCACGATGGCCAGACTGACCACCCCACGCATGCCGCACCAGCCCATGATGGCGATGAAGCCGAAGAACATCCGCCTGTCCGGGCGCATCCTGCGGGGCAGGCAGATCACACGCAGCCCCTCGGTCACCGCCATCCACACAAAACGCGAGATGAGCACGGCAGCGACAATACCCGCCACCGGGCGGAACACGTCCTGCCTGACCCACCCCGTGCCCATGTGCCGCAGCACGATGGCATGCACGGATGTGCCGATCAGCACGAACACGAGTGATTCCAGCAAAAAGACCAGCACCTCCCACACCGCCGCCCAGCGCAGGCGCGCATCGGCGCTGAATACGTCATGCTGCCGCCAGCCCACCACCAGCCCCGCCACAACGGTGGTGATGACACCCGACACCCCCAGCC
>NZ_QUWV01000150.1 GCF_003403295.1 Komagataeibacter melaceti
GGTATGAGGATGCTTTACGCTTACCCGGTCGATCTGGAGACCAATCCGGACGGCACCATCACGGCTTCATTCGAGGGGCTGCCGGGGGCAACCGACGGGGAGACCCGGCAGGAAGCTTTGCGCCAGGCCCGGGACCTTCTGGTTACATCCCTGTCCATCTATGTGGATGACGGTGTGGCCGTGCCTGTCCCGCCAGCGGCCAATGGTCGCCCGTTGGTCTATGTGCCCATGCTGGAAGCTGCCAAGCTGGCGCTCCATGCGGCCATGCTGGAAAACAGGGTCAGCAACGTGGAGCTGGCGCGTAGGCTGGGCATAGCTGAATCATCCGTCCGCCGCATGCGCGATCTGCTTCATGAAAGCAAAATCGGGCGGGTCGAGGCCGCCCTTCATGCGCTCGGACGGCAGGCTACTGTTGAGGTCTTGGAAGTCGCATGACAGATTTTTTTCAGGGACTGCCTTTTTTTTCGTTTTGCCCTAGTTTCAGGATTGACGTTTCCCATGTTTGTGTTCATATTGAACACACACCGAGCGCAACGGGCGCAGGTGATTGAGAGGAAAATCCTTCAATGAGCGAAACAACCACTTCCCACCTTGATCTCGATCTTGCTGAAAAAGTTCTCAAGATCGCCAATCTGCATGCGGATAGCGAACTGAAGAACGCACAGCGCGCTTTTCTGCCGTGGCAGTTCATGCTTTCGGCTCTGGGTCTGGCCTTTACGGCGGGAGCCGGACTGGCCGCCGGGGTCTTCGCCCTGATGAAATGGAAGGTGGGGGGATGACCCCCACCCGTTTTCGGGAATGTCTGGACGCGCTGCGATGGTCGCAGCGTGGTCTGGCTGACATTCTCAATACCCATCAGACTAC
>NZ_QUWV01000151.1 GCF_003403295.1 Komagataeibacter melaceti
GCGCGCGTGTGCGTGACATGCTGCCAGCGGACTGCACCGTTACCTTCAAGCCCTGTGGCGGGTCGATGGCCAGCACCCTGCCCGATGGGGTGCGGGCTGCGCGGACGAAGGCGTGGATCAGTTCAGGTGACTTGACGCCCGGCGCGGATTCCACACCTGACGAGACATCCACCGCGCGCGCACCGCTCTGCCTTGTGGCGGTCTGGACGTTATCGGGGGTCAGGCCGCCCGCCAGCAGCCATGGCGCGGGGGCCTGCCACCCGGCGGTCAGGGTCCAGTCAAATGCACGGGCATTGCCGCCGGGGCGGTCGGACCCGGCGGGTGCGCGGGATTCAATCACCATCGCATCCACACCACAGCCCGTGGGCAGGTCGGCACGGCTGTCGATGCCGCTGGCCAGCCAGACCGGCAGGCCAAAATGTTCACGAACCGCCACGGCGCGCGATGCGTCATCATAGATCTGAATGCCATCAAGCGGCACATGGTCCAGCACATGCCGGATCTCATCATCGCTTGGGCGCACAAACAGGCCGATACGCCGTGGGCCGTCCCCGGGCATGCCACGGACAAGCCTGCCTGCCACTTCCGCCGTTACATGGCGGGGCGAGCGGGCAAAGAACACGAACCCGACCCAGTCGGCACCCGCGGCACAGGCGGCATCCAGCCCGGCTTCATCACGCAGGCCGCATATCTTGACCCTGACCGGCATGGACCTGCCTCCGTCCCGGCTCAGGCTGACAGTTCGGCCGCGATTGCCCGCGCAGCAGCAGCGGGGTCGGGCGCGCGGGTGATGGGACGCCCCACCACAATCCAGTCAGCCCCCGCCGCGCGGGCCTGCGCCGGGGTCATGACACGCTTCTGGTCGCCCACCGCGCTGCCTGCCGGACGGATGCCGGGCACGACAAGCACCGGCTTTTCGCCCAATGCCTGCCGCAGCGGCGCGATCTCGTGCGAGGAACAGATCAGCCCGTCAGCCCCAGCCCCCACGGCCAGCCGCCCCAGACGCACCACCTGTTCTGCCACGCTGCCTTCAACCCCGGTTTCATGCAGGGCCTCGGCATCCATGCTGGTCAGCACGGTCACGGCCAGCAGCAGGGGGCGCGCACCTGCGGGGAAAGTCTCGTCCACCGCCGCGCGGGCAGCGGCGATCATCGCCCGCCCGCCAGAGGCATGGATGGTCAGCATGGCGGGCCGCAGCGCGGCCAGGCTGCCAATGGCAGACGCGACAGTGTTGGGAATGTCATGCAGCTTCAGGTCAAGGAATAGCGGCGCATCGCCCGCTGCCTCACGCACGGCGTCCAGCCCCCGGGCATAGGTGAACTCAAGCCCCAGCTTGACCGCCCCGGCGGCCCCCATGGTCTCGTGCCGCCAGCGCGCGGCCTGCGCCGTATCCTTGGTATCGAGGGCAACAATCAGGCGGGTGGACCGTCCACGCATTGGCGGTAACTCCGGGCAGGCTACGGATGTAACGAAAAAACAGGGAAAGATCAGCCAGCAGGCCGTTCGGACGGCGGCGGCGCATCCGGTGTGGCCGGGGCTTCGGGCATGACCGTAACCGGTGCGGGGGCCACGGGCGCAGGCGCGGGCACCGGCGTATTACCCGCTGCATAAGCCTTAAGCATGGGGGAATCCGGCGGGGCCGATGTCAGGCCGGGCGCGCGGGCAGGACCGGCCTCATCCACGGGCATGCGGGCGCGCAGGGTGCGCAGTTCCTGCTCGGCCCGGCGGGCGCGGCGCATCTGGCGCAGCACCACGATCCATGCACTGGCCGACCCGGTGGCATAGAACAGCGCGCCCACCAGCAGCGCCAGCACGCCGGGCGATGACGTCCATTTCCATTCCAGCCATGAAAGTTCCACCGGCGCCTGATTGCAGGCGGCGAAAATGATCAGCGCCACGATCACGGGCAGGGTAATGACAAGACGTATCATGATCCTGCTTCCCTACACGCCAACAACCGCGACCTGCAAGGAAATCAATTCACCGCAGGGGGCGCTTGATCGTGCGCCACAGCCGTGGTTGCCTGCGTTATGGGGCCACGGGCGGCCCGTGCGACCGCAACGGGAGCAGGACATATGGGCAAGGTTGTCATTTTTCGTACCACCGCGCGCCGTGATGAATCCTGGGCGGTGGTGGCCAGCGCCGGGCGCGAGACACGCATTGCCAGCATCTATCCCACCCGCGCCGCAGCGGAGGCCGACTGCGAATGGCGCAGCAGGCAGGTTGCCGCCTATCGCGGCTTTCTGGAACGCAACGGCATACCCATGCCCCATTACAGCATCCGCCCCTACCGGCGGGCGGACCTGCCGCGCACGTGGCGGCCACTGCCCGCGCTGGGGTTCCTGCATGGACAGTGCTGAAAATACGGATGTGTTGCTTTTGGTCCCGTGACAGGCAAAATCGCGCACCGGCCGCCGATTGCAAACGGAGTTTCCATGACCGACACGCCTTCCGCCCTTTCTCCCGTTCTGGAACAGGCGGACAAAGCCCTGGACGCCGCGCTTGAGCGGCTGTTCGCGTTCCTGCGTATACCCAGCATTTCCACCCAGCCCGAACATGCGGTCGATTGCCGGTGCGCCGCCCAGTGGCTGCGTGATGAACTGGACAGCCTCGGCTTTGACGCCCGGCTGTGCGAGACACCGGGCCACCCCATCGTGGTCGCCCATGACCGCACGCCTCCCGCCGGCCCGCATGTGCTGTTCTACGGCCATTATGACGTGCAGCCCGTCGATCCGCTGTCGCTATGGAAAACCGGGCCGTTCGAGCCGGTTCTGGTCACGGGCAAGGATGGCGTCAAACGCATCGTCGCGCGCGGGGCGTCGGACGACAAGGGACAGGTCATGACCTTCATCGAAGCCCTGCGCGCCATCCGCGCAACGCAGGGTACGCTGCCGGTGCGTGTCTCGCTGCTGATTGAGGGCGAGGAGGAATGTGGCGGTCCCAACCTCCTGCCCTTCATGGATGCGCATAGTGATGAACTGCGCGCCGATGTCGGGCTGATCTGTGATACCGCGATGCTGCCCGGCGTGCCAGCCGTCACCACCATGCTGCGCGGCATGGTGGGCGAGGAAATCCACCTGCGCTGCGCCGACCGTGACCTGCATTCGGGCATTTACGGCAATGCCGCGCGCAACCCGGTGGAACTGCTATGTCAGGCGCTGGCCTCCATCCGTGACCCACAGAGCGGCCGCGTGACGCTGCCGGGCTTTTACGCGGGCGTGCAGGACCCGCCCGAGGCGCTGCGCGCGCGCTGGGCCGAGATCGCCCCCGATGACGCCACCTTCCTCGGTGAGGTCGGGCTTTCGGTCGCGGCGGGCGAGAAAGGCTACACCGCCATCGAGCAGACATGGTGCCGCCCCAGTTTCGAGATCAACGGCATCTCGGGCGGTTACGCCGATGAGGGTTTCAAGACCGTCCTGCCCGGCGAGGCCGTGGCGAAGGTCTCGTTCCGGCTGGTGGCGGGGCAGGACCCCATCCGCATCCGGCAGGCTTTCTGCGCGCGTGTGCGTGACATGCTGCCAGCGGACTGCACCGTTACCTTCAAGCCCTGTGGCGGGTCGATGGCCAGCACCCTGCCCGATGGCACTTTCGGCCTCAGACCCACCCTTGCCGCACTGGGGGCGGAATGGGGCACGCCTGCGGTGACCATAGGCTGCGGCGGCTCGATCCCGGTCGTGGCCGACATGCGGCGCGTGCTGGGCATGTCCGCGCTGCTGGTGGGGTTTGCGCTGGATGATGATCGCGCCCATTCCCCCAATGAGAAATATGACCTGACCTCCTTTCACAAGGGCATCCGGTCATGGGTCCGCATCCTGCACGCCATGGCGGCGTCCCATGCCTGAAGCCACGCGCCCGCTGGCCCTGACCATGGGCGACCCCGCCGGGATCGGGCCGGAAATCACGGCGGGCGCGTGGCGGGCCCTGCGCCATGGCGGGGAGCCTTTCGCGGTGATCGGGGATGCGCAGATCATTCACCAGCATGACGTGCCCGTGCGCGAGATCGAGACCATCGCGCAGGCCGCCGGTGTGTTCGACCGCGCGGTGCCCGTGCTGCCGGTCACGCTGGACATCCCGCCCCGCCCCGGCCAGCCAGACAGCCGCAATGCCGGGGCCATTACCGCCAGCATCGCACGCGCGGTGGAACTGGCGCGCACCGGGCAGGCGGCGGGCGTGGTGACATGCCCCATAAGCAAGATCGTGCTGAAGAAGGCGGGCTTCGCCTATCCCGGCCATACGGAATACCTCGCCGCCCTGTGCAACATGCCGGGGCACGAGGTGATGATGCTGGCCTGCCCGGAACTGCGCGTGGTGCCGATCACCATCCATGTCGGCCTGCGCCGCGCGCTTGATGAACTCGACAGCACCCGCATCATCGCCGCCACGCGCACCACCTATGCCGCCCTGCGGCGGGATTTTGGCATTACCACCCCGCGCATCGCCATGGCCGGGCTGAACCCCCATGCGGGCGAAGGCGGCACCATGGGCACGGAGGAGCAGACCATCATCCAGCCCGCCATTGACGCCCTGCGCGCGGATGGCATGGATGTGAGCGGCCCCTGGCCGCCCGACACCATGTTTACCCCCGCCGCCCGGGCACGTTACGATGTAGCGATGTGCATGTATCACGATCAGGCGCTGATCCCGCTCAAGACCATCGACATGACGCAGGGCGTCAATGCCACGCTGGGTCTGCCGATCATCCGCACGTCACCCGACCACGGCACCGCGTTCGACATTGCGGGCCGGGGCATGGCCGATCCGTCCAGCCTTGTCGCCGCGCTGCGCATGGCCACGCGGATGGCCGAACACAGGAACAGGCCATGAGCGCACCCTCACCCGCCCCGATCCGGCTGGGCGTGAATATCGACCATGTCGCCACGGTGCGTAACGCGCGTGGCGGCACCCATCCCGATCCTGTCCGCGCCGCCCTGCTGGCGCAGGATGTGGGGGCTGATGGCATTACCGCCCACCTGCGCGAGGACCGCCGCCATATCCGTGACGCCGACCTCGAGCGCCTGCGTGCCGAACTGGCGATTCCGCTGAACATGGAAATGGCCGCGACGGAGGAAATGACCGCCATCGCCACCCGCCTGCGCCCGCATGCGTGCTGCCTGGTGCCCGAGCGGCGGCAGGAAGTCACGACCGAGGGCGGGCTGGACGTATGCGGGCAGGCGCAGGCCCTTGCCCCGCGGATCGCCCGCATGCGTGATGCAGGGATTCGTGTCTCGCTCTTCATCGACCCCGACGCCGCGCAGATCGAAACGGCGGCGCGCCTGGGTGCGGCGGTTGTAGAACTGCATACCGGCGCCTATGCCGATGCGGCGGACGAGACGGCCCGCGCCATTGAACTGGGCCGCCTGACCACGGGTGCCGCCCATGCCGCGCGGTGCGGGCTGGAGGTCCATGCGGGCCATGGGCTGACCTATGCCAATGTCGCCCCGGTCGCAGCGCTACCGCAGGTGATGGAACTCAATATCGGGCATTTCCTGATCGGGCAGGCCATCTTTGACGGCCTGCCCGCCGTGATCCGCCACATGAAGGCGCTGATGGCGGCAGCGCGCGGCTGACGTGCCCGGCGGCGGTCAGGAACCGCCGGTGCCCCCCACGGTCAGGCCGGTCATTTTCAGGGTCGGCTGGCCCACCCCCACCGGCACGCCCTGCCCGGCCTTGCCGCAGGTGCCGATGCCGGGGTCAAGCGCGGGCTCGGCCCCGATCATGGTGACGCGGGTCATGGCGTCCGCGCCATTACCGATCAGGGTTGCGCCGCGCACGGGCGTGGTGACGCGGCCATCCTCGATCAGGTAGGCCTCGGACGCCGCAAACACGAATTTGCCCGAAGTGATGTCCACCTGCCCGCCACCGAAATTGACCGCGTACAGCCCGCGTTTCGTGCTGCGGATCATGTCCTCGGTCGTGGCGTCACCGCCCAGCATGATGGTGTTGGTCATGCGCGGCATGGGCGCGTGGGCATAGGACTGCCTGCGCCCGTTGCCCGTGGGTGCCACACCCATCAGCCGGGCGTTGAGACGGTCCTGTATGTAGCCGGTCAGGATGCCGTCCTCGATCATGACGGTGCGGCCGGTGGGCGTGCCCTCATCATCAACGGTCAGGCTGCCACGCCGTTCGGGCAGGGAGCCATCATCCACCACCGTCACACCGGGCGCGGCCACACGCTTGCCCATGAGACCGGCGAAAGCCGACGTGCCCTTGCGGTTGAAATCACCTTCCAGCCCATGGCCTACGGCTTCATGCAGCAGGATGCCGGGCCAGCCCGCGCCAAGCACGACCTCCATCTCGCCCGCCGGGGCGGGGCGGGCGTCCAGGTTGACCAGCGCCATGCGCAGCGCCTCGTCCACCGCGCCCTTCCACACATCGGGAGCCAGCAGGCGGGTATAGGAATAACGGCCACCCAGCCCGTGGCCACCGCTTTCGCGCCGTCCGTCCTGTTCCACCACCACCGACACGTTCATGCGCACAAGCGGGCGGATGTCGGCCACACGCTGCCCGTCGGGCCGCATGATCTGCACAGCCTGCCATTCCGCCGAGAGGGAGGCCATGACCTGCACCACGCGCGCGTCACGCGCGCGGGCATAGGCATCCAGTTCCGACAGCATGGCCGCGCGGGTGGCGAACGCCCCCTCCGCCAGCGGGTTGATGTCGGGGTAGAGGTGGTGGTTGGTCGCGCGCGGCCCCGCCGCCAGCGTGCCGGTACGGCCCGACCGGATCTGGGTCACGGTCTCGGCAGCGCGGCGGATCGCGCTTTCACTGATTTCATCGGAGTGGGCGAAACCGGTTTCCGCCTCCAGCACGGCGCGCAGGCCAAAGCCGGAGGATGTGTCGAACGTGGCCGAGCGGATCACGCCCTCATCAAGGGCAATGGCCTCGCTTTCCCGGTATTCGAGGAACAGTTCCCCGTCATCCATCCCTTCGAGCGCCTGCTGGACCAGGCGTTCGGCATCCGGTCGGCCAAGGCGGGCCCCGGCGCGTTCAAAAAACAGGGCATCGGTTGCGGCCAGCGGGGAAAGCCCCTGAAGGGAGGATGGCATGAAACGGAAACTCCGGTTGGCGGAACGAAAGGAAATGAACGCTCAGGCCGCGCGGGCCGGGAGGGGCCAGACAGCATAGCCCGATTTACCCCTATGGGAAAGTTGGGGTGCGCTCATGACAGGTGCCATGCGGGAAAATGAACTTCCTTTCATTTGGGCTGTTTCCCTTTGTGATAGGGTTGAAAGGCTGAACAGTGTACAAAGATCGGATTTCCATTGTCCGGAGAAATGGCGTCTCGTGAGAATTTCCCTTCTGTGTGGTTCAAATCTGTCCCGGTTCATTCCCCAAAAGGCCGGGGTACTTGTCGTCGGCCTTCTGTATGCGGGCACACCCGCGCTGGGGCAGACAGAAACGGAATCCGTCACGTCACAGGCGCGCCCCGCGCAATCTCCGGCTGCCATCCCTTCCGCGCCCTCCACCGGCACGGAACGGACGGCAGCAACACCACCCGCGCCGGAACAGCCGGGCGGCACGGCAGCCGGACCGGCGGCACCGGCAACGGGACAACCCGATTCGGTGCCCACGCCTGAACCGCTTTCAGGGAGCGGAAACATGCCGCCTGCGCCCCAGGCCCCGATTCCGGCGACACCTCCGGCCCAGACGCCCGGCCCCGAAGTTTCGGGAACGGCTGCCCCTGCCCCGCAGGACGGGACGGCCGCGCATGAAAACGCGGCACCTGCCGCCGCGTCCACGCCCGCACCGACGCCAGCACCAGCACCCGTTAGTGCCGCGCCTGCACAGGCACCCACGCCTGCCCCTGCGGCCCCGGCAACCGCGACGCCGCCTGCCAACGTAGCGCCCGCGCCCGACAATGCGCCGCCTGCCACCGCCAGCACGCCCGCACCGCAGACACCGCAGACACCGCAGACACCGCAGACACCGCAGACACCGGCGCAGGAGAGAGGGGCCGCGTCAAGCGGTACCACGCCCATTCCCCCTGCCGATGCGCTGTCCTCCGTCGCGGGTCTGCCTGCGGCCCTGACACAGGACCTGCGGCCGCCGTCGATCGTGCTGGACGGGCTGTTCCAGGCCATTGGCGAGGCCCATATCTATACCGACGCCAAGACCGCCGCGGACGCCATACCCGACGAAGCCCCGGCCGACCTGCTGGCGGAGTACAAGCTGGCCCGGCTGCGGCCGGACTTCTCGCTCAAGGATTTCGTGGCGCAGCACTTCACGCTGCCCGAACGCAAGACCGTATCCTACCAACGCAGCCCCGATGAGAACGTGCGCGACTACATAAGCGGCATGTGGGAAGTACTGAGCCGCCCGCCCGATACGCAGGTGGCCTATTCCTCGCTTCTGGCGCTACCTTATACCTATGTCGTGCCCGGCGGGCGGTTCAGTGAGCTGTATTACTGGGACAGCTACTTCACCATGATCGGGCTGTACGAAAACCAGAAGATCGACCTCATGCGCGACATGGTGCGCGACATGGCCTCGATGATCGACCGGTACGGCCATATCCCCAACGGCAGCCGGACCTATTACCTCAGCCGGTCGCAGGTGCCGTTCTTCTCGCTCATGGTTGACCTTCTGGCCATGCATGACGGACAGGTGGCGTACCTCACCTTCCTGCCGGAACTCCAGGCGGAATATGATTACTGGATGGACGGGCAGGACTCCGTGCCACCGGGGGGTGCCTACCGCCATGTGGTGCGCATGCCTGACGGCACGCTCATGAACCGCCACTGGGATGACCGCGACACCCCGCGTGACGAGAGCTACCCGCAGGACATCGCCACCGCCGCACATTCCGACCGCCCGAAGGAGGAGGTCTATCGCGACCTGCGCGCGGGGTCGGAAACGGGGTGGGATTTCTCCTCGCGCTGGCTGGCCGATGGCCGCACCCTGTCCACCATCCACACGACCGAACTGCTGACGGTGGAACTCAACAGCCTGATCCCGCACCTGCAGCAGACACTGGCCCACGCCTATGACCTGAAGGGCGACAAGGAAAATGCCGCCCGCTATGCCCGCATGGCGCAGGAGCGCATCGACGCGCTGCACCGTTTCCTGTGGGATGAGCGGCGCGCCGCCTTCATCGACTATGACTGGAAGAAGGGGGAATCCACCTCCATCCTGTCCGGGGCGACAGTCATGCCGCTGTTCCTGCAGATGGCCACGCCCGAACAGGCCAAGGCGGTAGCGGAAACCGTGCGCAAGAACCTGCTCAAGGTGGGTGGCCTGATCGCGACCGAACGGACCAGCGGGCAGCAGTGGGATGCACCCAATGGCTGGGCGCCGCTGCAATGGATGGCGGTCAAGGGTTTCAACCAGTACGGCTATGACGCGCTGGCCAGTGACATCGCGGCGCGCTGGATGGGCCGCGTGATCGGCACCTATGAAAAATCCGGCGTGCTGCTGGAAAAATACGATGTGGTCAATCCCTATATCAGCCCCAAGGGCGGCAAGGGCGGCGGGGAATACCCGATGCAGATCGGCTTTGGCTGGACCAATGGCACGCTGCTGGGCCTCATGAACCGTTACCCGCAGAATACGCGCGTGGTGCTTGACCGGAACCCGGCGGCTGACCAGCCCTCCCCCGAGCCGCTGCCGCCCATGAATGCCTACAATGTGCAGAGCGACGCCGAGACACTGAGCCGCTACAGCCAGCCTGCCGTGACACTCACCCCGCCGCCGGTGGCCCCGACCCCGACGCTGCCGCAGATGTCCACCGTGGGAGCCAGCGCGCCCTCATCACCCAACATGGTGCCACCCACGCCGCAGGTCCCATCGCAGTCGCAGACCCAGGCCGCACCGGCCAGTGGGGGTGAACCGCAGCCCGCGCATGATGGCCAGAGTGGGGACAGCCACGGTCAGGAAACACAGGGGAACCAAACGCAGGGTGCGCAAACCCAGGCCACACAGCCTGCTCCCGCACCGGCATCAACGCCCGCGCCCCAGTCCCCTCCCGCGACGAACCCGCCAGCTTCCAGCCCGAGCGATACGGCCCCGGCGAACAGTCCGGCGACCTCCCCTGCCGCCCCACCGCCAGCAGCAGATGCAGCCCCGGTGGCTCCCGCCACACCAGCGCCAGAAGCCACGCCCGCACCGGACGGGGCATCGGCCACGCCTGCCCCCTCCACCGCGCCAGAGCCGCAGGCTACGCCATCGCATGATGGGGCTGCGGCATCCCCGGCAGCGGCACCGGAAGGGACCACGACAGGTGACCAGCCTGCGGAAACGGGCAAACCGGCAACGGGTGCAACGGGTGCAACGGGTGCAACGGGTGCAACGGGTGCAACGGGTGCCCCTGCGCCGGATTCGAAATAAGTAAAGGGAAGAATCACTTCTCCCCTTTCCATCAACCCGTCATGCCTTGGGTGCGTAACAAATAGTATCCTTATGTACTATTTGTTCGCACCCTGCTTTTTTCTGGCCCGCAGGTGGTAGGAAATCATCTGCACAAACTGGAAAAGTACTTTCCGGCCCATTTTGCTTTCGCCCGCCTGACGGGAACGGAAAACAAACGGCAGTTCTATGATCCGGGGCGCGGTTTTCTGGACCATCAGCATATCGAGCAGTATCTTGAACCCCGTTCCCGACAGTTCATGGACGGATCTGACAAACAGATCGCGGCGGACGGCAAAGAAACCGCTCATCGGGTCGGTGATCCGGACAGGCAGGAAATACTGCGCAATCCGTATGCCCGCATTTGACAGCAGCAGCCGCCACGCATTGGCCAGCCCGCTGTTATCACCACCTTCGACATGCCTGCTGCCAACGGCAACATCATAGCCCTGCGTGCTTATGGCATCGGCCATCTGCTCCAGCAGGCTTTCATCATGCTGCATGTCCCCATCCATCACCGCGACAATCGGGGCGGATGAGGACAGGATGCCCTCGATCACGGCGGAGGACAGGCCCCGCCGGTCAATGCGCACGATCCCGCGCACACGGCTGTCGGCCCGGGCCAGACGCCAGACTTCCTCAATCGTGCCATCGGGCGAATTGTCATCGACGAAGATGAGTTCCCAGTCATACCGCGTAACCGCCGCGGCAACCGCGCGGACCAGCGGTTCGACATTCCCGCGCTCATTATAGCATGGAATGATGATACTGAGCTGTGGCCCCGGCCGGGGCGCGCACCGGGCATGCATGTCATTATGCGCGGGCGCGGCGGCAACTTGCATGATCAGTCAAAGTCCCGGGATGTCACGAAACGTGAGGAGGAAAATGCGGGGGTGACCCTGTGGGCCATGTGCGGCCCGTGAAGCAACCTGAAATAAAACATTTCATCCCCCATCGCAACCTGATGGCCGGGACATGCCCTGAACAGAAACAGGCCGGCCACCTTATGGTGACCGGCCTGCAAAACTGGTCGGAGTGAGAGGATTCGAACCTCCGGCCCCTGCGTCCCGAACACAGTGCTCTACCAGGCTGAGCTACACTCCGTTGCAGGCGGCTATACAAGCCCATGCCTTTTTACGCAAGGGGATAGATGAAAAGATTTACAGCGTCGCGACCCTGTCCCGCGCGCCGGGCTGCACCGGCAGGGCCGCAAGCGCGGCCATCAGGGCCGGGACATCGGGCACCACCGTAAACAGGTCACGCACCGTGGCGGCAGCAAAACCATCGGTAATGCAGGACTCGATCATGGCCAGGAGTGCATCCGCCCAGCCTGCGATGTTGACGATGTAGATCGGCTTGTCATGCTGGCGCAGCTGCCGCCAGGTCATGATCTCGATGGTCTCGTCAAACGTGCCCAGCCCGCCCGGCATGACCACGAATGCGTCGGATGCGGCAAACATCAGCGCCTTGCGCTCATGCATGGTCTCGGTCACGGTCAGGTCCGTCACCCCTTCATGCATGATCTCACGACTATGCAGGAAGGAAGGGATGACCCCCGTGACCGCGCCGCCTGCGGCC
Source organism: Komagataeibacter melaceti (assembly GCF_003403295.1). Taxonomy (GTDB): domain Bacteria; phylum Pseudomonadota; class Alphaproteobacteria; order Acetobacterales; family Acetobacteraceae; genus Komagataeibacter; species Komagataeibacter melaceti. Next base: position 11,920 of record NZ_QUWV01000151.1, read on the forward strand.
AGCGTGGCGTCCGCCACGGCCCCCATCAGCCCGACATGGCCCCCGCCATAGACCAGTCGCAGCCCGGCCTGCCCCAGCGCCGTACCCAGCGCGCGTGCCTGCGCTGCGTATTCCGGTCGCGCCCCGAAACGCGAACCACAAAAAACGGCCACGGATGAAATCTGCATCTATCCAGCTCAGCTCCCACAAAATGTCAGTCCGCGCGCCCGTGCAGGCTCAGCGCGGCAGGAATTTCAGTACAATGGTCGCACCCACACCGGCCAGCGTAAACAGGGCCGAGACAAGAAACAGCGCGCTATATCCCATTGTCTGGATCACCAGCCCCAGCAACGGCCCGGACAGCCCCACCGCGATATCAAGGAAAACGGAAAAGGCCCCCAGCGCGGCCCCCCGGTTTTCCGGCCCCACGCGCGTCACCGCCAGCACGCCCATGGCGGGAAAGACCAGCGAGAACCCCGCCCCGGTCAGTGCCGCCCCGATGGCCGCGCCCGCCACGGTATGGCACTGCCACAGCACCACCAGCCCCAGCGTCTCCACCAGCAGCGACACGAGTGCGACGGACTGGCCGCCCCGGCGGTCGATCTGGCGAGCGAACAGGAACCGCACCAGACAGAACATGATCCCGAACCCGGTCAGGGCCACGGCCGCGCCGTCCCAGTGGTTATTGGCGTAGAACAGCGCAAGACAGGCGGAAATCGTGCCGAACCCGACCGAACCACAGGCCAGCACAAGTCCATGGGGCAGCACCCGCATAAACACGGCGCGGAAGGACATGGGCGGCCCGCTGCTGGGCACAGGCGGCACAGGCTCGTACTGCCGCGCCAGCACGAACCCGAACAGGGCCAGCGCGGCCGAAAGCACGCCCACCATGGTCAACCCGCCATAGGGCAACGGCAGGCCGGACAGGAGCTGCCCGACCGGCGCGCCCAGCGCGATCCCGCCATAGGATGTAATCCCGTTCCACGAGATGACCTGCGCCGTCCGTGCCGCGCCCACGCGCCCGATATTCCATATGATGGCGCCCGTCGCAGTCCAGCTTTCACCAATGCCCAGCAGGATACGGCTCAGGATCAGCAGCATGATGGACAGCATGGTGAAATGCAGCAGCACGCCCGCCAGCAGCAGCATCACGCCGGACAGGGTGCATATGACCAGTCCCTTGACCACGGTGGGCTTGGCCCCCATGCGATCCGTCTGGCGCCCTGCGCTAGCGCGTGAGGCGAAGGTGGCGAGGTACTGGATGGAAACGGCAAACCCCGCCAGTACCGTATTGTAGCCAAGCACCTCATGCACAAAAACCGGAATGACCGCCATCGGCAGGCCGATATCTATGTAACACAGGAGATTGAACAGTACGACGGACAGTATCCGCCGTGTATGAGACACCGATGAGGCCTGCGAGCCGGACATGATACGCGTAAACTCCACGATAGGATCGGTCGGCGCGGATAACAGCGGCCCGGACCGGCGGACAGAATGGCTTCGGAATGAAATAACAGTACGGATTACTCAAAGAACTGCAAAATCCTGACGCCAGCATCAACTCCCGCACCCTGCCCCTGTTGCATGGCATCAGGGCATGTTCGGTATGATTACAGAGGATGGACACCCCATGACGCAATCCCCCACGCCGGATGCAGGCGGATATGTGACCGTTTCCACCCGTACCGCCTATGAAAACCCATGGACCCGCGTGAGGGAGGACATCATCATCCGCCCCAATGGCAGGCAGGGCCTGTACGGCGTGGTGGAACGTGGGGATTTTGTCGTGATCCTGCCGCTATGGGATGACGCTGGCGGGAAGGAACGGCGCGTGACCCTTATCCGCCAGTATCGCTACCCCGTGGGCAGGCGGATGTGGGAGCTGCCCATGGGCATGTGGGAACACCGCCCCGACGCGGCCCCCGAGGAGGTGGCGCGTGGCGAACTGCGTGAAGAAACCGGGCTTGTGGCCAGTAACATGCGCGATGCCGGGCTGCTGTATCAGGGGCCGGGCTTTACCACGCAGAAGGGGCGGGTCTTCCTAGCCACCGGGCTGAAACAGGGCCCGCACCAGCGTGAGGAAACGGAAGAGGACATCACGTGCCATACCGTGACACTGGCGGAAATGGAGGCGATGATCGTTGATGGCCGCATCACCTGCATGGTCACGATCGCGACATTCGGGCTGATCCGGGCGCGGGGATGGATCTGACCATTCCCGCGCCCCGGTCCCCTACCCCCTGCGCAGCGGCGTGAGGTAGCGCGCCAGATTTACGCGCAGCGGCATGAGGTAAGTGTTGCCTCCCGCCTGCGCCACCGCGTCCATCATCTGCCGGGCGAAGGCGATGTTCGCCTCCAGCGTCGGTTCGAAATCGGGGGGAAAAATGACGTGGTTTGTCGTTTCCCAATAGGAACGTGACTTGGGGCCGACCACGGGGGAGATGCCCCAGAACACGTTTTCCCCATGCAGCCAGTTCATGCACATATCCAGCATGCGCATGTCAAAGACAGGCTGGGTGAACAGGCCGGCCGCACCCGCGTCCTTCTTGCGCGCGATGGCTTCCATCTCCAGGTACGGCGCGCGGCGATAGGGGTCGAACGCGGCATATACCGTCAGATGCGGTGCCTCACGCCGGTAGCGGGTAATGATGCTCTCGGTCGTGTTGGGATAGGTCCGGTGCTTCAGGTCCGATGGCGGGTCCCCCTGCACCACCAGCACCTCGCGCAGGCCCTCGTCCTCCGCCCCCGGCAGAGGCGCATCGGGGGGGATGTCGATTGCGCGTATATGCGGCACCACGCGGGGGAAGATGGGGCGGATCAGGGCCGCCGCCTCCCAGCTCCGCAGGGGGAAACGCAGCAGATCGGGAATATTGATCATCTGCGCATCGGGAAATACCTCACTGACCTCACGTGCGTCGTGCATCAGCGTTTCACGGTCACGCGGGATCAGTTCTACAGAAGTCAGGGTCATTCTTCTTTCCTGTGCACGCAGGCAGCGCGTTCAGCGCACCCGTGCTTCCACAATCATGCGTGCGGCATCAAGGGTGTTACGGAGCAGGCAGGCGATCGTCATGGGGCCGACGCCACCGGGTACGGGGGTGATCATGCCCGCACGCTGCACGGCTTCGTCAAATTTCACGTCCCCGACCAGCCGCGTCTTGCCCGAAGGCAGCGTGATACGGGAAATGCCGACATCAATGACCGTGGCACCCGGCTTGATCCAGTCGCCCCGCACCAGTTCACGCACGCCGGTCGCCACCACCACGATATCCGCCTGCCGCGCAAGGGCCGCCGTATCGCGCGTGTCAATATGCGCCACGGTTACGGTGCAGCCCTCCTGCAGCAGCAGTTCCGCCATGGGGCGGCCGACAAGGTTGGACGCGCCGATAACCAGCGCGTCCTTGCCGCGCATGTCACCCACGTAATGGCGCAGCAGCAGCAGACAGCCCAGCGGGGTGCAGGGCACAAGGCCCGGCAGGCCCAGCGCCAGCCGCCCGGCATTGACCACGCCCAGCCCGTCCACGTCCTTTTCCGGGGCGATGGCGTTGGTGACCGCGACCGGGTCCAGCCCGGCGGGCAGCGGAAGCTGGACAAGGATGCCATGGATTTCGGGGTCCACGTTCAGGCGCGCGATCAGCCCCAGCAGTTCATCCTGCGATGTGGTGGCGGGCAGCATGTGCATGAACGAGCGCATGCCCGCGCGGTGGGTCTGGAGCGCCTTGTTGCGCACATAGACCTCGCTGGCCGGGTCATTGCCCACCAGCACCACGGCAAGGCCGGGGGTGATGTGATGGCGGTCGTAGAAAGACTGCACATCGGCGGCGATGTCCTGTGTCAGGCGGGAGGCGAATCCCTTGCCGTCAATCAGGCGCGCGCGGGATGGTTCCTGCGTGTCGGGCATTGCTGGGCCGGTCATCATCCCTCCGGAAACAAACGTGACGATGCGAGCAGATAAGGCAAGAAACAGCCCCGCCACAATCATCGCAGCCCGTTTTTTTGGGCGAAACGGCAAAAAATCCGTCCCATACGCCAGGGAATACAAAAAAGGGCCGGCGCAGCGATGCACCGGCCCCGAAAGCCGTGGGTTCATGCCCGCCGGGTTTTACTGGTCGTCGTCATCGCCCGGGGCGGCGTCGCCATCATCCGTATTGGGGCTGACCGCCACGAAAACGCTCTGCCCGTTGCGCACCACCCGCAGCAGCACGGAATGGTTGGCCTGCAGGGCCTGCCGGATGGCGGAAACCGTGGCGCGCGGGTTCTCGACCGGCACCTCGCCCACCGCCTGAATGACATCGCCCGCGTGAATGCCCGCCTGCTCGGCCGGGGAGCCGGGCTGCACGTCACTCACGACCACGCCACGCACGCCATCTTCCAGCCCGAGCTGCTGGCGCAGGTCGGGCGTAAGGGGCGCAAGGGTCACGCCCAGACGGGGGCCCTTGTCCGCATCATGCGGGGCATCGCCCACCGTGCTGTCAGCCGTGCCGCCCTTGCCCAGGCTGGCAATGGTGATGCTGGCCGTCTGGGGCTTGTTGTTGCGCAGGTAGGATACGGTTGTCTTGGTGCCCGGCACGATGGACGCGACCTTGACCGCCAGCGTGTGCGGATTGTCGATGGACTGGCCGTTGAGCGCCGTCACCACGTCACCCGCCTTCAGCCCGGCCTTTTCCGCCGGGCTGCCTGCGCTGACGCTGGCCACCAGCGCCCCGGTAGCCGGTGCGCCGGAGGCGGACGGCTTCATACCCAGCGCACTGGCCATGGACGGGGTGATCGCCTGCGCCGTAACCCCAAGGTAGCCGCGCGTGACGTGGCCGGTCTTTTCAAGCTGGTCGACAACGTTCTTCACGGTATCGGACGGAATGGCGAAGCCGATCCCGATCGACCCGCCCGATGGTGACAGGATGGCGGTGTTCACCCCCACGACCTTGCCGTCCTGCGTAAACAGCGGGCCACCGGAATTGCCCCGGTTGATGGGCGCATCGACCTGAATGAAGGAATCATAGGGCCCATCACCAATATCGCGCCCACGGGCGGAGACGATACCGGCCGTTACCGTGCCGCCAAGGCCATACGGGTTGCCAACGGCCACGACCCACTCACCCGGTTCGACCCGGTCGGAATCACCCAGTTCGATAAAGCGCAGCTTGCCCGAAGGGGTGACCTTGAGCAGGGCGATGTCGGTCTTGGAGTCGCGCCCGACAATCCGCGCGGGCAGCGCCGTGCCGTCATCGAGGGTGACGGTCACCTTGCTTGCGCCCTTGACCACATGGTTGTTGGTCACGACGTAGCCATCAGCCGAGATGATGAAGCCCGAACCACGTGCCTCCACCGTCTGGTGGCCCTGCTGCGGCATCATCTGGAACGGAAAGGGGAACGGGAAGCCGCCGGGCATGCCGCCGCCGCCACCTTCCTCGCTCATGTCAGGGTCCTTGATGCGCGCCGTGATGGAGACAACCGCCGGTTTGACCTGCTTTACGAGATTGACGAAATTCGGCAGCTGCTGGATCTGCGTATCAGGGCGGATGACCCCGCTGTCATCGGCCCGGGCGGGCATGGCGGCGGACAGGCAGCCCCCCGCGACCGTGCCGGCCACCAGGGAAGCCAGCAGATGGCTACGAAACCGGCGCAAGGAAATGGTGTTCGACCGTAATACGTCTGACATGATACCCCTGAACATGATGGTCCTGCTGCAATCTCGGAACAACGGGCGGGACTGGCCGCCAACGCTTACAGTCCCATTGCCAGCATTGTGCCGCAAGTAGGCCAGCCCGTCCCATACCGTTGCATGACAAATAGGTTAGGCGCGCAGGTGGCGGAAAAAATCCCGTAGCAGCGCCCCCGCCTCACGCTCCCGCACGCCGCCCACGACCTCGGGCCGGTGCAGGCAGCGCGGATGGGAAAATACACGCGGGCCATGCTCCACGCCGCCGCCCTTGGGGTCATAGGCGCCGAACACGATACGCCCGAGCCGGAAATGCGTGGCTGCCGCCGCGCACATCGGGCATGGCTCCAGCGTGACATACAGCACGCACCCGCCAAGGCGCTCACCGCCAAGCTGGTGGACCGCCGCGCGCATCACCTGCATTTCCGCATGTGCGGAGGGATCGCGCCATTCCTCCACCCGGTTGCCCGCGCGCGCCAGCAGCACGCCGCCGGGACCGGACAGAGCAGCACCCACCGGCACTTCCCCACGCCCGGCGGCAGCACGTGCCTCCGCCATGGCGATATCCATGAACTGACCCGGCAACAGGGATGCGCGCATCATCTCCCCCCGATCGTGACGGCCCACGCGGGCCATTCCGTCACCCATGCCATGCCGTACCTGTTCCACGGTATTTTTTGACCGTCAGGCGCAACCGGGAGCGCGCGCCAACCGTTTCAGGAACGTGACATGCCGCGACAGGAGTCGCGGGCATGCCCATCAGGCAGACAGACACAGGGCGGTGCTTTTCTGGGTTCCGCAATACCTGCCCGGACCGCAGCCGACCCACACGCTTGGGGGTAAGGTCATGCATATGCTTACACTGATTCTGGCCACCGCCGCCATTGTTGCGGGAATGGCGACAGCAGACGACCGAAGCAGCCGCTACGCACAGCCGGGCGAACCCTGTGCGCTGACATGCATGCTGGCCTTCCATTCGCGCTAGGCGGATCAGGGCATGGGCAGTTCGTTCACCGTCACGATACGCCAGCCTTCGGGCAGGCGTTCGATCACGCTGAGCGAAAGGTTCTGGATCGAGAAATGCAGCGCGGTTTCCGCATGAATCCGCAGGGCATGCGCCAGGGCGGCGCGAATGGCCCCGCCATGGCTGACCACGATCATGTCCTGCCCCGCATGTTCGCTGGCCAGCCGGTCAAGGCACGCCCCCACCCGGGCGCAGACCTGCACCATGCTTTCCCCCTGCGGCGGCAGTTCCGTCGCCCCCACGGACCAGAACGGATGGGCGGGCAGGCTCAGCCTTTCGGGCAGGCTGTCATGGGTAATGCCGTGCCACTGCCCCATGGACTGTTCGATAAAGCCCGGCTCGATCCGCCAGTCCCGCTGGCCGTACCCGGCTTCCTGGATGGCGCGGGCTGTCTGGTGCGTGCGGCGCAGGGGTGATGTGAACCACAGCGCCTGACGGGGCAGCCGGTGCGCCAGTGATTCATACATCCGGCGCTGGGCTACCAGACTGTCAGGGCACAGGGGCACATCCATCGTGCCATACAGGTGCATGCGGGCATTCTGTTCCACCAGGGCATGGCGGATAAGCCAGAAGCGGGTAATCCCTGACTGCAGTTGCGGGGTATCGAGAAAATTGCCGTGATTGCTCTGGGTTGTCACTCGCGAAATCCATCAGGAAGGAAAATCATCACCTGTCAGGCTGGCAGGATCGCCCGCGCCCGCCAGCCATGCGGCAGGTAGGTCTGCACCGGGTCCGCGCTGCTCAGCCGTGACCAGTGCCGCAGGATCAGCCCGACCTTGTCAAGGATACGGCCCACGTTACCGGCCTCGCGGCGCAGGCGCCCGGTGGGGTCCATGCCCTCATGCGAGGGTTCGCCTGAGACAAGCCGCGCCCCGGCGGAAATGCGCAGCACCCCCGCAATGGCGCCCGGCAGGCCGGGATGGGCCACGGGCACCGGTTGGCCCACATGACACAGGACAGACGCAAGGGCCGCGTCAGGATCATCCGCCGGAACAATGTCCGACAGGTCGGTATTGAGCCATGCATGGAGCCGCCGCGCCTGCGCCAGCGCCAGCGGGCGAAAGCCCCCGCCCGTACAGTCGGGCGCGCGGACGAAAAAACACAGGATGGTGGGCAGGCAGTCCCATGCATTTTCAAGCAGGGGCCGCCGGGGGGCCGCCAGCGGCAGCAGTTCCAGCAGGGGGTCCGCCGTGATGCGCGCCTCGATCGCGGTAAGGAAGCCGCTCAGGCGGTCATGAACCACGGCACGGGGAATGGCGCTGAACGCCGCCATTTCCGACAGGGCGGCCCACCAGCGCAGGATAAGGCCGATATTGTGCCCATCCGGCAGGGCCGCCAGCGCATGCCCTGCGGGCCATGCGCTACGGTAGCTGTAATCCCCCAGCCCCACCGGCACCGGGCGCGGCCCGTCCAGCCTGCGCCGCACACCCGCCGGAAGCAGCAGCGCCCCGCAGAATGGGGGCCCGGTGAAGAATTTCGAGCCGGTCACCATGACCATCCAGCCCCTGTCCAGATAGGCGCGGACCCGCGCCGGGTCGAGCCGGGCCTGACAGGCATCCACCACCACATCGGGGCAGTCCCCCGTTACGGCATCGGGCTGGCAGGCCTGTTCCAGCGCATCCAGCCCCGGCGCCAGCAGGCCGGTCTTGGACAGGTCCAGCCGGTGCAGCAGCACATGCCGCCCGGCCCGGCGCATTTCATGCGCCACACGGCAGGTTTCGGCATCGACGTCGGCCGGGGCACGGACATGGCCTTCGGCATCACGCATGGGGACGTTGGCGACCAGCGTATGCGCCGGAAAGCCTTCAATCAGCGCCCCACCCGTCACCGCCACGCCGCGTGCGGTATCATTGGCGAAATGGCAGCCCATGGCGGCAAGGGGAACGCCGCTGCCGGTTTCCTCCGGGGCGATGAGGATATTGCCAACGGGCCGCCCACCCGGCGCAAGCGTGGCCAGCGCCAGCGCATACAGTTCACAATCCGTGCCTGAGGGCGCGAGTACCACGCCTTCATCCGCATGCAGGCCAAAATGGGCAGCCAGCCGGTCCTGTATCCCGGCATCAAGGGCGCTGGCCGCGGCTTCCACCCGGCCATGCAGCGCACCGGCCAGAAGCGACAGGCGCGCCTTCTCCGCCCCGGCGAATCCCCGCTCCGACAGTGAAGATGCGGTGGAGGACGCAAAGGTAATGGCCCATGGCCGGGGCCGGTGCGAACAGCCGTAGTGATTGAGCCCGGTGGCCGGATCAATGCTCAGCCGGGCATCGCCGCCAGTGGCCATGAGTGTCTCGGTCGGGCCAAGCAGGGGCCACAGACCCGGCAGCGCATCGTGCAGGCGCGTCATGTCATCGCCATTACCCGCCCGCGCTGGCGGGGGCTGCAGGGGGGCAAGGCATGACCAGATTTCCGCCAGCGCCTGAACCGGGGGCGGATTGGCCCCCGCCATACGGGACACCCACGGGGCCGGGGCATCCGCATCCTGCCGGCCGCTGTCGAGATACCAGAACAGGGCCGCCGTGCGCGCCGCACAGAAGGCGGCGCATATGGGACGGTCTGGCGCGGTTTCCAGCAGGGCTGCCAGTTCCAGCGCATGGCGCAGGTAAAAGGCCGTGACTTCCTGCTGCCCCTGCGTGGGCATGCCCAGCACGATCGCCCCATCGGGCAGGATGCGGAAGGGAAGCGCCAGCGCCGGATCGAGCATGATCCGCCTCTCCCCCGCAATCACACGCAGGTCCGGCCGTTCCAGCACGCGCATCAGTTCCTGCGTCAATGTGTGGGCGAACACCGTGCTGCTTCCTTTTCCACGTTATCAGGCGGCAGGGTCCAGCCTGCCTGTGCCATGAGACGGCGCATATGTTCCGGTGGCATGGCCGTGGCATGTACGGGAATGTCCAGTGGCAGGAAAATGCTCCGGCTCATAAGGTATAACGCCCCTTCCGCGCGTGCGCCATATCGGCTGTCACCCAGTATGGGACACCCCAACAGGGCACAATGCGCACGGGCCTGATGAGTTCGCCCGGTCTCGAGGCGCAGTTCAAGCCAGCTTACGGCATGGCCCGCCGCATCCCGCCCCTGCCCCAGCACGCGCCAGCGCGTACGGGCCTCCTGCCCGCCTGCTGGCGCGGGTTGCATGGACCACTGCCGCCCCTGCTCCACCCGCGCAAGCGGCGTATCCACCACGCCCGAAGCGCCCGTGGGAACACCCTGCACCATGGCCCAGTATGTCTTGTGCGCCTGACCGGCCGCAAAACAGGCCTGTGCCGCGACCAGCGCCTGCTTGCGCAGGGCGATGACAAGGCAGCCCGATGTATCCTGATCCAGCCGGTGGGCCAGCCACGGGCCGTTGCGGTGGCGGGAGAGATGCGTGAACCAGTCCTCCACGCTCGGGCCGCCCAGCCGCCCGGGATGGACGGGCAGACCGGGCGGCTTGTCGATGACCACAAACCTGTTGTCCCGGAACAGGACCGTAAAAGGCGGGGGAACGGAAGGCGGTGCCTGGCGCGAAGGGATGGCCGCGCTCATTCGTCTTCCGTGGGGCGCCGCATGAGTACTTCGCGCCGGCCGACATGGTTGGCCTCGCTGACAAGGCCTTCCTTTTCCATCTGTTCGATGATCTTGGCCGCGCGGTTATAGCCGATCGACAGGTGGCGCTGGATGAATGATGTGGAGGCCTTGCCCTCCCGCGCCACGACCTCGACCGCCTGAGCGAACAGGCCGTCTTCCTCCCCCCCGCCGCCGGGGGCGGAAAAGGGCTTGCCCGCGCTGTCATCTTCCTGCGGGGAGATGACATCATCATCATAGATCGGCTCACCCTGCGTGCGCAGGAAGGCCACGACGGCCTCGACCTCGCTGTCATCCACGAACGGCCCGTGCACGCGCGTGATCCGCCCGCCCGCCTGCATGAACAGCATGTCGCCACGGCCCAGAAGCTGCTCGGCACCCTGCTCACCCAGAATGGTGCGGCTGTCGAACTTGCTGATGACCTGGAAGGAAATGCGTGTGGGGAAATTGGCCTTGATGGTGCCGGTGATCACGTCAACCGACGGGCGCTGGGTTGCCAGGATCAGGTGGATGCCCGCCGCCCGCGCCTTCTGGGCGAGACGTTGCAGCAGGGCCTCGATTTCCTTGCCCGCCACGATCATGAGATCGGCCATCTCATCGACCACGATCACGAGGTACGGCAGGGAATCGAGGGCGAGCTGCTGCTCCTCGAATGTGGGCTTGCCGGTTTCCGGGTCGTAGCCGGTCTGCACGCGGCGGGTCACGATCTCGCCCCGTTCACGCGCTTCGGTCACGCGGTCGTTGTAGCTGGCGATGTTGCGCACCTGCAGATGCGCCATGGCGCGGTACCGCCGGTCCATTTCCCGCACCGCCCATTTGAGCGCTGCCACAGCCTTGGCCGGTTCCGTCACGACCGGGGTCATGAGGTGGGGAATGCCCTCGTAAATCGAAAGTTCGAGGATCTTGGGGTCAATCAGGATCAGGCGGCACTGGTCGGGCGAGAGACGGTACAGCAGTGACAGGATCATGGCATTCACGCCAACCGACTTGCCCGAGCCGGTCGTGCCCGCGATGAGCAGGTGCGGCATGGAGCCGAGATCGCTGTACACCGATTCCCCGGCAATATCCTTGCCCAGTGCAAGGTTGAGCCGGGCGCGCGCATGCGACCATTGCGGGTCCATGAGCAGTTCGGAAAAATAGACTGTCTCACGCCGCGCGTTGGGCACCTCGATACCGATGACATTACGCCCCGGCACGGTTGCAATGCGCACGCTCAGCACCGACAGCGAACGCGCCACGTCATCGGCAAGGCCGATCACGCGCGCGGCGCGGATACCCGGCGCGGGCTGGAGTTCGTACAGCGTGACAACCGGGCCTGCGTGATAAGCCACGATCTCGCCCTGCACCCCGTATTCCGACAGCACGGTAACGAGATGGGCCGCATTGGCCTGAAGCAGCTCGTCGGTCGGTTTGGTCGCGGCATCTGCCGGTGGGGGCGTGAGCAGGGACAGGGATGGGAACTGCCACTGGGGCTGGGGAGACGGGCTGTAGGCCGTATCTTCCGCCGCAGCGGTCGGCGGCGGTGCATATCCGTCCATCACGGTGGAGACTTCCGGCTCCGGCGTGCTCCGGCTGCCGGAGAAGAAGCGCGACAGAAGGGTCGGGCGCGCGGGCTCCGTTACGGCGGATGGCAGTTCGTCATGCGCGCCGATATGGGGCGGCTCGACCGCATCGCCCGCAGGTTCCTCGTGCCAGGGCAGCCGGTCGGATGGCAGGGCGTTCCCGCCCAGCAGGGGCTGGGTGATTTCCTCATCCATGCCCGGCGGGTGCATCCAGCTTGTATGCAGCGAGACCGGTGCGGGGCGGCCTGCATCATTAGAACGCATGCCCAGTGCCGGGCGTGGCGCTTCCTCCTTCGCCATTACGGGCACGCTTTTTGCGGCAGGCGGCGGTGCGGGCTTTGCCACGGCCGGTTCCACCACCGGCATCATGGCCGTGCCGGGTACCGGGGCATGTACGGGCGCGGCATCAACCGGGGGAACGACAGGCGGCTCCCCTGCCCTGCCTGTGGTGAAAGGCGCTTCCGGCCCGGATGCAAGGGCAGCGGAAAGTGGCGAGGGAAAATCGGGCGCCTGCCGACGGAGCGGGTGGACGGTTTCGTCAGGGCTGGCGGATGCATCCGCTGTCTGCCTGGCCAGTCGCCGCAGCCACAGGGCTACGGCCACCGGCTGGCGCAGCACGAATTTTATGCCCCGGCCGATCCCCTTCCATTCCGATATGGACAGGGCAAAGGCCAGCAGCAGAAGCAGGCCGCCCAGAACCAGCCCGAGCAACCAGACAATAAGCGGGCCACCACGCCCGATGAAACCGGTCGCGGCCTGAATGGACATATGGGCGACGGACAGCCCGACCGCGCCCCCCAGCCCGGCCCCGGTCGGCCAGAGCAGGGCAGGAAACCGCGGCACCAACAGGGGAAGTGCCGCAATATCCGCCCCGATGACCGGCAGGCCGCACAGAAGGGCGATGACACGCAGCAGTGCTGACGCCAGGCCATGATGGCGGATCAGCCGCCAGCCCCACGCCAGCAGGCACAGGATGGCGATGACCCCCACGATCCCGAAATCCTGCAACATGATGTCGGCCATGTACGCGCCCGGCCGCCCCATGAGGTTGGCCGGTGGCTGGGCGCTGGATGTATTGGCGGACGGATCGCGCGGGTCATAGCTCCACATCGCGATGGCGAGGCACAGCGCCAGAATCCACAGTCCCAGCCCTCCGGCTTCGGCCAGCCGTTCGCGCAGCCGCGAACGCTCGGGCGCGGAGGACAGCGAGTCAGGGATAAAACGGCTGAAGATCGCCAAAAATCCACATCCTGATCAGTATGGTCCCGGCACGCAGATGCCTGCGGGAACCAGAAACACAAGGGAAATGGCCATTGCGTAGCATGCCGCCATTTCCGGCAAAGGAGATAACTATAACCCCGTCAACCCCATGGACAGAAGGCCGGGCACACAAAATACGGCAATGAATTATGTCATGCCGAGGGCTTCATGCCGCCAGCCGAACAGGCAGGCGGCACCATGCCGCCGTTCCAGCAGCAGTCGGTCCACCGCGACCGGGGCGGGCTCGTCCGCCGCTGTTTCCACTATGATGAGCGTGGCCGGTCCCAGCCATCCGCCCCGCTCCAGCACGGCCAGTGCGCGGGCAGGCATATCCTTGTTGTAGGGTGGATCGAGAAAGACCAGATCCATCGGCCCCGCAGCGCCACGGGGCGGCAGGCGCAGCATGTCGGCCGGGCGGATTACGGCGCGGTCCTGCATGCCGCAGGTGGCGACGTTCTCCCGCAGGGCACGCAGGGCCTGTCGGTCCTGCTCGACAAACAGCGCGCTTGCCGCCCCGCGTGACAGGGCCTCCAGCCCCAGCGCGCCAGTACCGGCAAAACCATCAAGCACGCGCGCGCCCCGGATCAGGTCGGCCCCGGCCCATGGCGCGTGGGCCAGCGTATCGAACAGCGCCTGGCGCACCCGGTCCGCCGTGGGGCGGGTGGTCCGCCCCGGCGGCGCCTGCAGGCTGCGGCCCCGACATTCCCCCGCGATGATACGCATTATGCCGGGCGCGGGGTCTTGCTGCCAGAAAGGCCGGGCACCTGCTCACGAATGACCTTGCCGGTCACTTCCTCCAGTTCCCCGCGCGCCAGTGTGCCAAGCTGGAAGGGGCCGTAGGATGTACGGATCAGGCGGCTGACATGCAGGTTCAGGCCCTGCATGACCCTGCGGATCTCACGGTTCTTGCCTTCGCGCAGCGATACGGTCAGCCACGCATTGTCACCCTTGCGGGAATCAAGATGCGCCTCGATCGGGCCGTAGCGCACGCCCTCGAATTCGCTGCCTCCCGCCAGTGACGCCAGAATACGCTCATCCACCACGCCGAAAACACGCACGCGGTAACGGCGTATCCAGCCATTGCTGGGCAGTTCCAGCTTGCGGGCCAGTTCGCCATCATTGGTCAGCAGCAGCAGCCCCTCACTGTTCAGGTCAAGGCGACCGACGCTGATGACCCGGGGCAGCCCCTCAGGCAGGGAATCGAATACGGTGGGGCGGTCTTCTGGGTCGCGGTGGGTTGTCACCAGCCCGTCAGGCTTGTGGTAACGCCACAGCCGGGTGCGGTCTGGCGCACTGACCACGTTGCGGTCCACCTGCACGATGTCACCCGTCTCCACAAACGTGGCGGGGTGGGTGATGGTGGTGCCGTTCAGGCTGACCCTGCCCTCGGCAATCATGCGCTCCGCGTCGCGGCGGCTCGCCACACCAGAGCGGGCCAGCCATTTGGCAATACGGTCACCACGCTGGGATGCGGCGGGGGTGGAATGGTCCTGTGTCATGTTCCTGTCTGCCTCGCAGCGTCGATCAACCCGTTGAACAGGAGATGATCCCCTGCCGATATACCAAATTCCGGATGCCACTGCACGCCGATGCACAATGGATAACCGGGCAGTTCAATAGCTTCCACCACCCCATCCGGCGCGGTCGCGCACACAACCGCACGCCCCGGATCAGACACGGCCTGATGGTGCGCGGAATTGACCGCCAGCCTGTCCTGCCCCACCAGCCGGGCCAGATGGGTGCCCGGCACGACATGCACGTCATGCCCGGCCTCGTTACGGGGGTTGGGCTGCTCATGCGCAAGGCTTGCAGGATATGTGTCCGGTATATGCTGGACCAGTTGCCCGCCCAGCACGACCGCAAGAAGCTGCATGCCACCGCATATGCCCAGCACCGGAATCCCCCGCGCCATGGCGGCCCGGATCAGGGCTGTTTCCGCCAGCGTGCGGCGTGGTTTGGTCTGGACGGTGGCATGCCATTCCCCGCCCCCGTAAAGGTCGGGCGGCACGTCAAAGGCCCCACCTGTCACGACAAGCCCATCGAGGCGCGCAACCAGTTCCACCGCCAGTTCAGGCTCATGCCCCAGCGCCACCGGCAGGCCACCGCAGGCGGCGATCATGTCCATATAGTTCTGGCGGATGGCATACCATGGAAAGCCTGAGTAACCGCCCGGCGTGGGTGGCTCGCTATCCAGCGTGACACCGATCAGGGGACGTGGGGCGTTCATACGGCCTGCCGGGGGAAATACGCAGCCAGAGGGAATGGATATGCCATGCCGCCCCTTTCCTGCCGCCTGACCAGAACTGTGCCGCAGTGAGGCCCTGCGGCCATGATACAAAAAATCCCCACCGGCTACGCCTTGATGGGGACTTATGTAATCTTATTAAACCCTATGGTGGGCGCACAAGGGCTCGAACCTTGGACCCGCTGATTAAGAGTCAGCTGCTCTACCAACTGAGCTATGCGCCCACAGGGTTACCCGATCGGGTGAGAGGGCTTCTAGCAGCCCATAACGCACCATGGCAAGAGGGTTTTTTAAATTTTCTGAATTTTTCTACTGCTGCAACAGGCGCAGCAGGCCATCGAACTGTTCCAGCGAACGGTAATCGATCTTTATGCTGCCCCCTTTCCCGTCAAAGGCAATCTGGACCTTTACCCCAAGGCGGGTTGTCAGGTCGCGTTCGAGCGATGCGATCTCGGGGTTCTTGGCATTTTTTTCCGCCCTGTCACGCGCATTGGCGGCCTTGCGCTCCTGCTGGCGGGCCAGGGCCTCCGTCTGCCGGACATTGAGCCCCTGCGCCAGAACGACCCTGAGGGCCGCAACCGGGTCCGCATGGGCCAGCAGGGCACGGGCATGACCGGCTGACAGGCCACGATGGCGCACGGCATCACGCACCGGCGGCGGCAACTGCAGCAGGCGGACCATGTTGGCCACATGCGGACGTGACTTGCCAATGGCGCTGGCCAGTTCATCCTGCGTCAGGTCATATTCATCAAGCAGGCGCTGGAGGCCTTCCGCTTCCTCAATGGCATTGAGGTCGGCGCGCTGGAGGTTTTCCACCAGCGCCGCCGCCATGGCGTCACCATCATCAAGCGGGCGTACATGGACCGGCACGTCATGCAGCCCCGCAAGCTGGGAGGCACGCCAGCGCCGTTCCCCGGCTATGATCTGGTAGACACCCTTACGCTGCGGATGCGGGCGCACCAGAATGGGTTGCAGGATGCCGCGCACCCGGATGGAGCTGGCCAGTTCATCCAGTGCCGCGGGTTCCATTTCCTGCCGTGGCTGGAAAGGACCGGGTTCCAGCACATCCACCGGCAGGCTGGCGATGACATCCGGCGCCTTGCGCCCCTCGACCGCCGGGCTGGCGGGCAGCATGTTGACCTGTTCGCCCAGCAGGGCGGCAAGACCGCGCCCGAGGCGGGGACGGGCTGCGTCCTTTCTGCTTTTCATCAGCGGACCTTCCCTTTTGCTGCCACCCCGAGGGCCAGACGTTCAGCCACCTCGACCGCCAGCGCCTGATAGGCCTGACTGCCGGAGGAGCGGGTATCATAATTCATGACCGGCTGGCCGTGGCTCTGCGCTTCGGAGATGCGGATATTGCGGGGGATCAGGGTTTCCATCACCTTGTCCCCGAAGAAGCTGCGGGCGTCATCCGCTACCAGTTCCGACAGGTTGTTACGCCGGTCGTACATGGTCAGGACAATGCCATCGAGCTTCAGCGCCGGGTTAAGCGACTGGCGCACGCTGTTGACGGTCCGCACCAGCTGGCTGATTCCCTCCAGCGCAAAGAACTCGCACTGCAACGGCACAATGACCGAATGTGCCGCCACCAGCGCATTGAGCGTAAGCAGGCCAAGGCTGGGCGGACAGTCGATCAGCACCACGTCATAATCCGCGCCGATCTGCGCCAGGGCATCGCGCAGGCGGTATTCGCGTCGGTCAGCCATGACCAGTTCCAGTTCCGCGCCCGCCAGTTCCGTATCCGCTGCTACCAGTGACAGGCCGGGTACCTCACTGGACTGCACCACGTCTGCTGCGCGTGCGCCATCTTCCAGCATGGCGTAGGCACCGGCACTGCGGGCGTCATAGCCCACGCCAAGGCCGGTGGAGGCATTGCCCTGCGGGTCCATGTCAACCAGCAGGACCTTCTGCCCTGATGTGGCCAGCGCCGCGGCAAGGTTGATGGCCGTGGTGGTCTTGCCAACGCCGCCCTTCTGGTTGGCAAGGGCGATAATACGGGGGGAAGAAACTGCCGGGGTTCCCGTCTCATTCATTGTTGTGGTCTTTGACACGCCTGATATCGCTCAATTTTAGAATCACACCATCCGTATTTGTACGGCTTGGAATCCGGGTTGTTGCCATGTGCCAATCGGCACGGGCTGTCGTCAATTCCTCTTCCGCATTCCGTCCTTTCAGAAACAGGCAGAAACCATCCGGTTGCAGGAAGCGCGTGCCCCATTCCAGCAGGCGGGACAGCGGCGCCAGTGCGCGGGCCGTCACTACCTGCGCGGGGGGCACCCGCGCCACTTCCAGCCGCTGGGCACATACCGTTACCCGCGCCCCTGCCACCCGCGCGGCCTCACGCAGGAAAGCGGCCTTGCGCTGATCCGACTCAATCAGGGTAACATGCGCATCCGTGGCGCAGGCAATGACCAGACCGGGAAAACCCCCGCCCGAGCCCATGTCCACCAGCGTTACCCCACCTGCCGGAATCTGGTCCGCCAGTTGCAGGCTGTCAGCTATGTGGCGTGACCATAGATGCGGCAGGTCATGCGGGGAGACAAGATTGATACGCTGGTTCCAGCGTTGCAGTATGCCGGCATAGCGTTCCAGCCTGTCGCGTGTTTCACGTGAAACATCGGCCAGAGCCGCCGGATTGTCACCGCGCATCATGCCATCACCGGCTTCTGGCGCACATGCGCCAGCAGGGCCATCAGGGCGGATGGCGTAATGCCGGGGATACGCTGCGCGGCCCCGAAGGTAATCGGTCGCACCCGTGCAAGACGTTCCTGCATTTCCGTACTCAGCCCGCCAATCTGGCTGTAATCGAGATCCACAGGCAGGGGCATGCGGCCCTCCGTAGCAAGCTGGCGGATCTCGCGCTCCTGACGGAAAATGTAGCCGCTATAGCGTGCCTCGGTCGTCAGGTGCTGGGCCACACGGGGCGGAAGGTCGGCAAACCATGGCGCGATCCGGCTTACGGTTTCAGGTGCGGCATCTGTCGCCAGCACGTCCAGCAGGGAACGGGCACGCCCATCTGCCGAAACATTGACCCCTGCCCTGCGCAGGAGGTCAGACGTATAGGTTTCATTGCGCGCGCGATCGGTCGCCGCATCAATAGCTGCCTGATCGGCACGAAAGCGTGCGGCGCGGGCGGGACCGATACATCCCCACTCCATGCCACGCGGGGTCAGACGCAGGTCCGCATTGTCAGCCCGCAGGGTCAGGCGGTATTCCGCGCGTGAGGTAAACATGCGGTAGGGTTCCGACACACCCTGCGTGGTCAGGTCATCAATCATGACACCGATATACGCATCACCACGATCAAGCGTGACCCCCTGCCCGCCCCCGACATGTCGGGCAGCATTGATGCCCGCGACCAGTCCCTGCGCGCCTGCTTCCTCATACCCGGTGGTGCCATTGATCTGCCCGGCGAGGAACAGGCCGGGCATGTTCTTCAGCTCCAGCGTGGGGGCAAGTTCACGCGGGTCGATATAGTCATATTCCACTGCGTATCCCGGCCGCACGATCCGGCAGTGCTCCAGCCCGGGAATACTGCGCAGCATCTCATGCTGGACATTTTCCGGCAGGCTGGTGGAAATCCCGTTGGGATAGACCAGATTTCCCTCCGGGTTGCCGGGCAGGCCTTCGGGCTCAAGAAAAATCTGGTGTGATTCACGCTGCGCGAAACGTACCACCTTATCCTCGATGGATGGACAGTAGCGCGGCCCCCGCCCCGAAATCACCCCGCCATAAAGGGCGGAAAGCTGGAGATTGTCCCGGATGATTTCATGCGTGCGGGGCGTCGTGGCCGTGATGCGGCACGAGACCATAGGGTTGGTGATGGCGTCCGTCATGCGGCTGAACGGTTCAGGAATGGCATCCCCCCTGTCTTCAGGCAGGCTGTCCCAGTCAATACTGTCACGCGCGATACGGGCGGGAGTACCTGTCTTGAGGCGTCCCATACGCAGCCCGCGCGCGGCCAGCCTTTCGCCAAGCGCATTGGCCGGACGATCCCCTACCCGCCCGGCGGGCTGGCTGTCGTGACCGATATGGATCGTGCCGCGCAGGAAAGTACCGGTCGCCAGCACTACGGCGCCGCATGAATAAGTGCGCCCGTCTTCACAGACCAGACCATGGACCCGACCCTGCTCATCAACCTGCAGGTCGGCTGCAGCGCCCTCCACAATATCCAGCAGGGCGGTTTCCGCCAGCAGGTCCTGTATCGCCTGCCGGTAAAGGGTGCGGTCCGCCTGCGCGCGCGGGCCATGCACGGCTGGTCCCTTGGAGCGGTTGAGCAGCTTGAAATGGATTCCGGCACGATCGGCGGCGCGCCCCATCAGCCCGTCCAGCGCATCGATTTCGCGCACAAGGTGCCCCTTGCCAATACCGCCAATGGCCGGGTTGCACGACATGATCCCGATCGTATCGCGCCGATGTGTCAACAGCATCGTGCGGGCACCCATGCGCGCGGCGGCAGCAGCGGCCTCGCACCCCGCATGCCCCCCACCAACGACGATCACATCATATGCGCGGTTCATCCTGCGCGTCTCCTACTTGCCAATACAGAACTGGCCAAACACGGTATCCAGAAGGGCCTCTACATCCACCGCGCCCGTCAGTCGCCCCAGCGCGCGCATGGCAAGCCGCATTTCTTCCCCACGCATTTCAGGCCAGTCCATGCCCAGCGCGCGCCCGATGTGGTGCACCGTCTCCTCAATGGCGGCGCGATGCCGCGCACGGGTGAATGGAGCCTGCGCCTGGCCTGCCGTCAGCGCCCGTGCGTGCGCGGCCAGAACATCCCTTAGCACATCCATCCCCGCATGGGTGAGTACACTAATGCCAATCGCACCCTCAGGCGCGTCATGCAGGTCTATCTTGTTACAGACCAGCAGGCCATCCCCTTCCAGCCGTGGCGGGGCCTGACTGCCCGTGAATACATGCACGACACAATCCGCCTGTTTCACGTGAAACAGTGAACGCCGCACGCCCTCGGCCTCGATCTCGTCATCCGTGTCACGCAGGCCAGCGGTATCAACCAATGTGACCGGCACATCCCCCAGCACGATCCGGGTCTCGATCGCATCACGCGTCGTGCCCGCGCGTGGGGAGACAATCGCCGCATCCCGCCCCGCCAGCGCGTTAAGCAGGCTGGACTTGCCCACATTCGGCGCGCCTACAATGGCAAAGACCAGCCCACGCCGCAGCCGTTCCGCCCCAGCGCCCTCAAGCAGGCTAGCCTGCATGGTCGCATGCAGTTCCTGCAGGCCATCAACCAGCCTCTGTTCAACCTCGGGGGGCAGTTCCTCGTCAGGGAAGTCGATCAATGCTTCCTGATGCGCCAGCAGCACGCGCAGCCTGTCCGCCCATTGCTGGTACAGGCGACTCTGTGCCCCATCAACCTGCGCCAGGGCCTGCCGCCGCTGGGCCTCGGTCTCGGCATCAATCAGGTCGGCTATGCCCTCCGCCTGCATGAGATCCATCCGCCCATGGGTAAACGCCCTGCGGCTGAACTCGCCCGGTTCTGCCGGGCGGGCCCCGAGGGCAACCAGCGTATCGGCCACGGCATTGATGACAGCGGGACCGGCATGCAGGTGCAGTTCCGCACTATCCTCGCCCGTATAGCTGTCCGGACCGGGAAACCAGAGCACCAGCGCCCGGTCCAGCAGGACAGGCTCCGCCCCGTCACGCCGCCACAGGCCACGAAGGGAGGCACGGCGCGGCGCGGGAAGACGGCCGCACAGGCTTTCCACAATCCTGCCGCTCCCTACCCCGCTCAACCGCATGACCGCGATGGCCGCCCGTGACAGGCCGCTGGCCAGGGCGAAAATGACTGGAGGATGCCCATCACTTTCCCGCATAAACATCTCCGTCATTGCCATCGTCATTTTGTCCGCTCCGGGAACGGCGTTATCCTTCACCTCTTTGTCCTGATCAAGGTGACTCATGCCACAACTTTCAATGCATTCCCCCCTGGCGCCGCTTACCGTCTCGGCTGAAGATGAGCAGATCGTGGCGCTCGACTGGGGCTGGGGGCGCGATCAGGAACCGACCCCCGTTCTGCTGGCGGCGCGTAACTGGCTGGATGCCTATTTTGATGGCGCGACCACACCATGCGACCTGCCGCTAGCTCCCTATGGCAGCGACGGGCAGCTTGCCGCGTGGCAGTTCATGCGGACCATTCCCATGGGCCAGCAGGTTGACTGGAAGGACGCGGCGGCCCAGGCCGGTGTCACACCTGAGGACATTCTCAGCGCCTGTATGGAAAACCCCATTCCCATCCTCATTCCCTGCCACCGCATCGACTTCACGGACTGCCCCGACTACGACCCCGAAACCTATCCCGGTGATGAAGGCGCACGTGACCGGATGTTCCTGCGCGACCTGGAAGCGCTTTCCACCACCAAGCCCTGAACCGGAGACAGTCCGGTAATGCCTGAAGGAGGACAAGCCATGAATACCGTCATCCGCATTCATGAATATGGCGGCCCCGACGTACTCCGCACCGAAACCCTGCCTGTGCCCACACCTGCGGCAGGTGAAGTCATGCTGCGGCAGGATGCGATTGGCGTCAATTTCATTGATACCTACTTCCGCAGCGGCCTTTACAAATTCCCTTCCCTGCCCGCCATTCCCGGTATGGAGGGTGCCGGCACCATCACGGCTGTCGGCCCCGACGTGCATGATCTCAGCCCGGGAATGCGCGTCGCCTATGCTGGCGTGCCGGGCGGCTACGCCACGTTCCGGACCATTGCGGCCGACAGGGTTGTCGCCCTGCCCGATGACATTGCCTCCAGCACCGCCGCCGCCATCATGCTGCGGGGCCTGAGTGTCCACATGCTGCTGCGCGAAGTCTATCGCGTGCAACCCGGTGACGACATACTGGTCTATGCCGCAGCCGGTGGTGTGGGGCTGCTCATGTGCCAGTGGGCGCAGCATCTGGGCGCGCATGTCATCGGTGTTGTCTCCACTGCGGAGAAAGCCGAACTGGCGCGGGCCAACGGGGCCAGGCATGTCATCATCGGCACGGACCGTGTCAGTGAGCAGGTGCGTGACCTGACCGAAGGCCGGATGCTGCCCGTGGTTTACGACAGTATCGGCAAGGCCACATTCGAGACCAGCCTCTCCTGCCTCGCACCGCGTGGCCTCATGGTCAGCTACGGCAACGCCTCAGGCCCCGTAACCGGCGTGGACGTGGGCACACTGGCCGCCCATGGCAGCCTGTACCTGACCCGCCCGATGCTCATGACCTATATCGCCCGGCGCACGGCGCTGCTGCACGCGGCAAAGGAAGTTTTCGCGCTGGTGAAAAAGGACGTGCTCAAACCACATATCGGCCAGACCTTTGCACTGCATGACGCCGCACAGGCTCATATTGCACTTGAGGCACGCAAGACCACGGGCAGCACGATCCTGCTTCCCCGAAACCCCGCAAAAGATTCCGCTACACCGGAATAATATAAAGTTTTGGGGTGCCGTCTTTTTTAAAAAGGCGGCGTTTTCTGAAGCTTTTTGAAAAAAGCTTCACCAAAAACTTTCTTCTGATTGGGGAGGTTAAACAGCTTCCAAAAGAAAACCCCGGCACAAGGGCCGGGGTTTTCCAGTCTGTTACTGCCGACGGGTCGGTCAGGTATTCATAGCATCGAAGAAATCATGGTTGGTCTTGCTGTATTTGAGCTTGTCCAGCAGGAAGTCCATCGCATCCATGGTGCCCATGGGGGCAAGGATACGGCGCAGCACCCACATCTTGGCCAGTTCAGCCCGGTCAACCAGCAGTTCTTCCTTACGCGTGCCACTCTTGGTGATGTCAATCGCGGGGAAGGTACGCTTGTCCGCCAGCTTGCGGTCAAGGATCAGTTCCGAGTTACCGGTGCCCTTGAACTCTTCAAAAATGACTTCATCCATGCGGCTGCCGGTATCAATCAGCGCGGTCGCGATGATGGTCAGCGACCCGCCTTCCTCGATATTGCGGGCGGCACCAAAGAAGCGCTTGGGGCGCTGCAGCGCATTGGCGTCCACACCACCGGTCAGCACCTTGCCCGATGAGGGCACGACAGTGTTGTAGGCACGGGCCAGACGCGTGATCGAATCCAGCAGGATCACCACGTCACGCTTGTGCTCGACCAGGCGCTTGGCCTTTTCCAGCACCATTTCCGTCACCTGCACATGGCGCGTGGCGGGCTCGTCAAAGGTGGAGGACACCACTTCACCGCGCACGGAACGCGCCATGTCGGTCACTTCCTCCGGCCGCTCGTCAATCAGCAGCACGATCAGGAAGACTTCGGGATGGTTCGCGGCGATGGAGGAGGCGATGCTCTGCAGCATCACGGTCTTGCCGGTACGGGGCGGCGCCACGATCAGCGCGCGCTGGCCCATGCCGATGGGCGAGACCAGGTCAATCACGCGGGAAGTAAAGTCGCGGTTCGGGGTCTTGCCCTTCCCCTTGCCATTGGCGGGCGGTTCGGCCGCTCCACCCACGGCGGAGTTCTCGACCTCCATCTGCAACCGGCGTTCGGGGTACAGGGGGGTCAGGTTGTCAAAATTGATCCGCTGGCGCACCGCTTCGGGTGGCTCGAAATTGATCGCATTGACCTTGAGCAGCGCAAAATACCGTTCCCCGTCACGCGGGGCGCGGATCTGGCCTTCCACCGTATCACCGGTGCGCAGGCCGAAACGGCGGACCTGGCTGGGGGAGATGTAGATGTCATCCGGGCCGGGCAGGTAATTGGCCTCGGGCGAGCGGAGGAAACCAAACCCGTCGGACAGGATTTCAAGCGTGCCGTCCCCATAGATCGCCTGGTCATTATCCGCCAGGGTCTTGAGGATCGTGAACATCAGCTCCTGCTTGCGGAGGGATGATGCGTTTTCAATATTCAGACTTTCGGCATAAGCCAGAAGGTCTGCCGGGGATTTGGCCTTGAGTTCGGCGAGTTGCATGCAGGATATGCCTATAAGTGGGCAGTTCACGAAGGGAAAAGTAAAGCCAGCAATCACGAGCAGGATGCGCGGGGCGCAATACCTGACCATCTTCTTGCGAAACGGTGGATGCTGCTTGACTGATAGGGCGGGGAATCCAGACAGGTTGATAAACCTTCCGGAACACCGGCACCCTATGGCAGTTCTGCCCCGAAGTCAAGCATAAGCCACACCTGCCCGGCCCGCACAGCCGCGCAGACCACAATAACCGGCCCCGTTATCCCTACTTTCCCAGCCACCCGCGCCGCCAGAACCAGATCAGCGGCAGTATGACGGTCGCCGCCATAAGTATGAGGGAATACCAGTAGCCATATTTCCAGTTGAGCTCCGGTATGTCATGAAAATTCATGCCATAGATCCCCGCCACCAGCGTGGGCGCGACACCAATGAAGCTGACCACGGTCAGTATCTTCATGCCGTTATTCTGTTCGATGCTGATAAAGCCCAGCGTCGCATCCAGCAGGAACTGGACCTTGTTGGCCGTCTGTGACACGAAATCGTTCAGTGAGCGGATGTCACGCTCCACCGTACCCAGCCGCGCCTGCAGGTGCTCGGACAGGTCATGGCGCTTGTTCTCGCCCAGGAATATGGAAATACGCTCAAGCCCCAGCAGACTGTCCCGCACGGACGATCCCAGATCGCCCGACCGCCCCACCCGGCGCAGCATGTTGCGCAGCAGCGTGCCCGCCTGCGCCTGCCCCGGCTCCTCGGACTGGAACACATCGCGCGACATGCCATCCAGCGCCTGGCCCAGATGTTCCAGAATATCCGCCAGGCGGTCCACGATCGCCTCCAGCAGCAGGATCGCCGCCTCATTGGCGCCCAGCGCGCCCTGCCCCGCCACCTGCCGGGCCACCACGTCAAACGCGCTGAAGCCGGTGAAGCGGATCGTCAGTATCCGGTCATGCATGAGCACGAATCCGACCGGGGAGACGAAGAAGTCATCCGGCGTCTTGCGCACCAGCGGCGTGGACAGATAGACGGCGTCATCCTCCATGAACAGGCGCGACGAACTCTCGATCTCGTCAAGCTGGGCACGGGTGGGAATCCGCAGGCCCGTCACCTGTGCCGCCAGGGTCTCCTCCTCCGGTGTGGGGTTGAGCAGATCCAGCCAGGCAGCGCCCGCCGCGTCCTCCGCCGTGGTCACACTTCTGGCCGGAGCCCCGGGGCGATGCGCTAGAAACATGAGCCGTCTTTCTTTCGTTCCTGATCCGTGTCCATCCATCATGCGGCAGCAAACATGTCAAATCATGACATGACATGCCTGCGCCGGGGGGCTGGTATTTTGCCGCCATCCGGTCCAGAACCGCCCTACACGCGGCCCGGGACGGCTGCATGGAAAAACCAGTGAGCCACGCACCTATTCTTGCGGAGTAGCGAAGTTGAGCGCAACAGACACACAGGCAGGCGCCAACAGCCTGCGCAGCGGCCCCGACGGCCGTGGGCGTTTTGGAATTTTCGGCGGCCGTTTCGTCGCAGAAACCCTGATGCCGCTGATCCTGGAACTGGACGCCGCCTATAAGGCCGCACAGGCCGACCCCGAATTCCGGCGTGAACTGGATTATTACCTCAAGGATTACGTCGGCCGTCCCAGCCCGCTATGGTTCGCGCGCCGCATGACAGAAGAACTTGGCGGCGCGAAAATCTACATGAAGCGCGAGGAGCTGAACCACACCGGCTCCCACAAGCTCAACAACGTCATGGGGCAGATCCTGCTGGCCCGCCGCATGGGCCGCACCCGCATCGTGGCCGAAACCGGCGCGGGGCAGCACGGCGTGGCCACCGCCACCGTCTGCGCGCTGTTCGGCATGAAATGCGCGATCTACATGGGCGCCACCGATGTCGAGCGGCAGAAGCCCAACGTCTTCCGCATGCGCCTGCTCGGGGCCGAGGTCGTGCCCGTCACCGCCGGGGCCGGTACGCTCAAGGATGCCATGAACGAAGCCATGCGCGACTGGGTGACCAACGTGCATGACACCTACTTCCTTGTCGGCACGGTGGCCGGTCCCCACCCGTACCCGCAGATGGTGCGTGATTTCCAGTCCGTCATCGGCGTGGAAACCAAGGAACAGATCGTGGCCGCCGAAGGCCGCCTGCCCGATGCGATCGTCGCGGCGATCGGCGGCGGGTCCAACGCCATGGGCATTTTCCACCCCTTCCTTGACGACCCGCAGGTCCGCCTGATCGGCGTGGAGGCCGCGGGCTGCGGGCTGGACAGCGGGCGCACCGCCGCCTCCATCGAGCGTGGCACGCCCGGTGTCCTGCATGGCAACCGCACCTACCTGCTGCAGGACACGGACGGTCAGGTGACCGAGGCCCATTCCATCAGCGCCGGGCTGGACTATCCCGGCGTGGGGCCGGAACATTCATGGCTGAATGACATCGGGCGGGCGGAATACGTGGGTGCGACCGATCAGGACGCGCTGGACGCCTTCCAGCTCTGCACCCGCACCGAAGGCATCATTCCCGCGCTGGAAAGTGCCCACGCCATCGCCTATGCCGCCAGGATCGCGCCTGACATGCCAAAGGACGCGATCGTGGTCGTCAACATTTCCGGCCGGGGGGACAAGGACATCTTCACGGTTGCCGAACATCTGGGAGTGAAACTGTGAGCCGCATCGCCCGCCGCTTCGCCACCCTGCGCCAGCAGGGCCGTGGCGCCCTGATCCCGTATGTCGAGGCCTGTGATCCCGATTACGACACCGCGCTGGCCATCCTGCGCGGCATGCCCGCCGCCGGGGCCGACCTGATCGAGGTTGGCGTCCCCTTCTCCGATCCCTCCGCCGATGGCCCGACCATACAGAAGGCCGCCCGGCGCGGGCTGAAGGCCGGGTCCAGCATGAAGCGCGTGCTGGAAATGGTCGCCGCCTTCCGCAAGGATGATGACGAGACCCCGATCATCCTCATGGGCTACACCAACCCCATCGGGGCTTACGGACCGGAACGCTTCTGCGCCGATGCGCGGGCAGCGGGCGTGGACGGGCTGATCGTGGTGGACCTACCGCCGGAGGAAGCCGACCTGCTCAGCGCGCCTGCGGCACAGGCGGGGCTGGACATCATCCGCCTCGTGGCCCCCACCACGCCCGATGACCGGCTGCCGGTCGTATTCAATGGCGCGTCGGGGTTCGTGTATTATGTCAGCATTACCGGCGTAACCGGCACGCGCACCGCCAGCACCGATGAACTGGCCCAGGCCCTGCCGCGCCTGCGCCGCGCCACCGACCTGCCCATCGCCATCGGCTTTGGCATCCGCACGCCGGAACTGGCCGCCAACGCCGTGCGCGTGGCCGATGCCGCCGTCGTGGCCTCCGCCCTGCTCAACACGCTTGAAAGCACGCTGGATGACGCAGGCCGGGCCACTGACCAGACCGTGCCGCGCGTGCTGGCGCAGTTGCGCACGCTGGCCGATGCGGTGCATGCAGTACGGAAATGAATGACAATCTGGCCCAATCACTCATCTGCCTGTATTGAACAGGCGCCCAGACGAGACCAGGGAGAGGCAATATGAGCTGGCTGACCGAATATGTCCGCCCCAAGATCCGCGGCCTGCTCAAGCGGGAAGTGCCGGACAATCTGTGGACCAACTGCGAATCATGCGAGCAGATGATCCTGACCAAGGACCTGCTCAAGGCCATGAACGTGTGCCCACATTGCGGCCACCACATGCGCGCGAGTGTGCCCGAGCGGCTGGAATGGACGTTTGACAAGGGGGAATATACCCGCATCGAACTGCCCAAGGTGCCGGTTGATCCCCTCTCCTTCCGTGATCGCAAGCGCTATACCGACCGCCTGAAGGATGAGCGCGCCAAATCCCACCTGGATGAATCCATGGCCGTGGCGCATGGCCTGATCGGGGGCCATAACGCGGTCGTGGCCGTCATGGCGTTCGAATTCATCGCGGGCACGATGGGCGCGGCACTGGGCGAGGCCTTTCTTGCCGCCGCCCGGCTGGCCATCCTCCAGCAGTCCCCGCTGGTCGTGTTCACCGCTTCGGGCGGCGCGCGCATGCAGGAGGGCATGATCAGCCTCATGCAGATGCCCCGCACGACGGTCGCAGTCGAAATGCTCAAGGAAGCGGGCCTGCCCTATCTGGTGGTGCTGACCAACCCCACCACGGGGGGTGTCTCCGCCTCCTTCGCCATGCTGGGCGATGTGCAGATTGCCGAACCCAATGCGCTGATCGGCTTCGCGGGCCAGCGCGTGATCGAGGATACCGTGCGCGAGAAACTGCCCGAGGGCTTCCAGCGCGCGGAATACCTGCTCGAGCACGGCATGCTGGACATGGTGGTGGCCCGTGGCAAGCTGCCCGAGACGCTGGGGCGGCTGATCGGCCAGCTCAACTACCGCCACATCGCCCGCCCCGCCGCCTGACCCCACGCAGGATACCCGCATGAGCGCGCCAACCCTCGGCCCTGAATTCGTCGGGCGTGCCGGGCAGATACTGGAACGGCTGAACCGCCTGTATCCGGCCCTGATCGACCTGTCCCTGACCCGGCTGGAAACACTGCTGGCGCGCCTTGGCCACCCCGAGCGGCACCTGCCGCCGGTGGTGCATGTGGCGGGCACCAATGGCAAGGGCAGCACATGCGCGCTGATGCGCGCCGTGGCCGAGGCCGCGGGCTGGCGGGTACATGTCCTGACCTCTCCCCACCTTGTCCATGTGACCGAGCGCTTCCGCATTGCGGGGGAACTGGTGGGGGAAAGCGAACTCACCGCCGTTCTGGAAGAAATCGAGCGGGTCAACGCGGGCGCGCCGATCACGGTGTTCGAGGTCCTGACGGCGGCGGGTTTCGTGCTGTGCGCGCGCCATCCGGCCGATCTCACCATTGTGGAGGTCGGTCTGGGCGGGCGGCATGACGCCACCAACGTGCTGCAACGCCCGGCAGCCTGCGCGATTACCGCCATCTCGATGGATCATGAGGCGTTCCTCGGCAATACGCTGGCGGCCATCGCGGGTGAGAAGGCCGGGATCATCAAACCCGATGTGCCGGTCACCACCGGCCGCCAGCCCGCCGAGGTCATGGAGGTGCTGGAGCGCACGGCGCGGGAAAACACGGCCCCCCTGTGGCGGCGTGACCATGAATGGTTCATTGCCCCCACACCCGATGGCGCGGGCCTGCATTACCGTGACACGCACGGCACGCTTGAACTGCCCCTGCCCGGGCTGGGTGGCGCGCACCAGATTGACAATGCCGGGCTGGCCGTGGCCACCCTGCGCGCCACGGGGCTGCCGCTGCCACCCGCCGCGTGGTCCGGCATCGCGCGCGCCGACTGGCCCGCGCGCATGCAGCGCCTGACCGGGCATCTGGCGGCACTCCTGCCCGAAGGGTGGGAACTGTGGCTTGATGGAGGCCATAACCCCGGCGCGGGTGAAGTGCTGGCACGCGTGATGGATGCGTGGCCCGACCGCCCGACCCATCTTGTCATCGGCATGAAACAGACCAAGGACGCCACCGGCTTCCTGGCCCCGCTCATGCCCCGCGCCGCATCCGTCCAGGCCGTGGCCGAGGAAAGCCAGCACCTGGCGCAGCCCGTGGCCGACATCATCGCGGCATCGGGCGGCAAGGCCACGGCTGGTCCGACATTACGGGCCGCGCTGGCGCATCTGGCGGCAGGCGCGCAGCCCACCACCCCGCCCGCGCGGGTTATCATATGCGGGAGCCTGTATCTGGCCGGGGTTGCCCTACAGCTTGATGGCTGGCAGGCAAGCTGACGCCGTATGTAAACGGCCCCCAATAACGCATCGGTAAAAAGTATAAAGTTTCTGGGTGCCGCCTTTTTTTCAAAAAGGCGGCGTTTCCTGACAGCTTTTCCGAACGGGAAAGGTTTACCCCTCCCCGGCCGATAGCGGGCGGCCCTGCCCGATTTCACGCAGCGGCAGGCCAGCCATAAGCCGCTGCTCGATCTTTTCAAGCGACATGCCACGGGTTTCCGGCACGAAGCGCCACGTCACCAGCACGAACACAAGGTTGAACCCCGCGAACAGCCAGAAGGTCATGCCATTACCCAGCCATTGCAGCAGGGACAGGAAGCTGGCCCCCACGATCATGTTGGCGACCCAGTTGGTCAGCGTGGAAATGGAAATGCCAAGGTCACGCCCCTGAATGGGCTGCACCTCCGAACACAGGACCCACATAAGCGGCCCGGCGGACATGGCAAAACCGGAAATATAGACCAGCAGCATGAAGACCGAGATGATCTGCTCCGTCTGCCCCAGATCGGAATGGTTCAGCACCAGCCCCAGAAAGCCCATGCCAATCGCCATGATGATGAAGCCGGTGTACAGGATCGGCTTGCGCCCCCAGCGGTCCACCAGCCCCACGGCAATGAACGTGGCCAGCATGTTCACCAGCCCCACCATGGCCGTACACCACAACTGCGCGGGGCCAACGTAGCCCGCCAGCGCGAATATGCGCGGGGCGTAATACATCACAACATTCACCCCCGCGAGCTGCTGCATGGCCTGCAGCGCGATGCCGAGGAAGATGGAACGGCGGAAATTGGCGTTATGGCGCAGCAGGCTCCAGCCGCGCTGCTTCATCTGCAACTGGCGGCTGATATTCTGTATTTCCCGCATGGCCACGCTCCGGTCGTCACGCAGGTCTTCAAGCACCTGCAGCGCCTCGTTCCGGCGGCCGCGCATCATGAGCCAGCGCGGGCTGTACGGCAGGAACAGCACGCCAATCAGGAACAGAACCCCCGGCACCGCCGCCACGGCGAACATGCCGCGCCAGTTGCCCGAGTAGCTGAACATCGTATTGGTCAGGAACGCGATGAAGATACCCGCCGTAATCATGAGCTGGTAGGTCGAGATCATGGCGCCGCGCGCCTGCTCGCTTGCGATTTCGGACAGGTAGAGCGGCGCGGTGAACGCCGCGACCCCGATGGCCAGCCCCATGACGAGGCGGCCGATGATCATGGACGGGATCGACCATGCCAGCGCACAGGCCAGCGACCCGGCAACAAACACCAGCGCGCCGACCAGCAGCGCATGCTTGCGCCCGATCTGGTGCGACATCCACCCTCCGCATAACGAGCCGATGGCCGCACCCCCCATCATGGCGCTGACAATCCATTCCTGTGCGATGGTGGATGCATGGAAGGCCCGCGCCACCAGATCCAGCGCGCCGGAAATGACCCCGATATCAAGCCCCGCCATAAGGCCGGCCAGTGCGGCGAGGCAACCGATGACAAGAGTACGCAGGCGGGCCGGGTCGAAGCCGGTGCCCTGGGGCTGGTTTTCCATCAAGTCCGGTCCTTTTGATCTTTTTTATTGCCGGTTTTCTTACTGTTCCGACCGGTCAATGCCGGTCAGCAGGTAAAACGATACACCATATCCGCGTGTCCGGTCAGGATCATTTTCCAGCAGGTCATCAACCATGAACCGCCGGACCCGGAAAATGACCGGCGGGCCATCCAGGGCGTCATGCTCCATCATGTCCGCCAGCCACGCGGCAACACCGGTGCGTTCCGTCAGCACCAGCGGCGCGCGTTCGGAAAACACAAGCGTGCCACGGGCCTGTATCGTATCCAGCCCGTCCTGTGTGGTCACATGGTAGAGATAACCATCCGGCCCGGTTCCTGCCCGCAGGGTGCCCATGTCCACCCTGCCTAGCCCCAGCGCCGTTATGTCCAGATAGGTCAGCCTGCGCCGCGCCTGTGGCGGCGGCACCGTGAACAGGTCCGGCTGTGTGGCCGGGTCCGGCGCGGGCGGGGTGGTTACCGCCGCCTTACGCCGCGCACCCCGGCGCGGGGCGCGGGCCATGGGCGCGAAAGGCAACTCCATCCCCCTGCCCTTCCGCCGCTGCGCCATGTCCCTGCCCCATCCATGCCGGTAGTAAGCTGCCGCCTTCCCTCAGGCGCAGGCGGCGCATATCCCTTCGGCCTCGATCGTACTCTGCCTGACAGAAAAGCCGCGTGCCTGCGTAACCTCAAGCAGCGCATGGAGGATATGGTGGTCATCCAGCTCCGTCACGCGCCCGCACCGGGTGCAGATCAGGAACTGCGCCGCATGGACATGACCATGGCAGGCATGGCCTGATTCCAGCATGTGCCGGCAGCCGACAAAGGCGGAAAGACGCTGTATCTTGTGGATCAGCCCCTGCTCCAGCAGGAAATCAAGCGCCCGGTACACCGTGGGCGGGGCCACCGGGCGGCCCCGGCTCGTGCGTATGCGTTCCAGCAGTTCATAGGCCCCCAGCGGGCGCTCGGCCGCCAGAACCAGCCCAAGCACCAGCCTGCGGATATCCGTCAGCCTTACGGCGCGTTCATGGCACAGGGCGGCGGCCTGATCGAGCAGCGCGTCCATCCCTTCGGCCTGGCCGGTCCCGGCCATCGGTGTCGTGCGGGCCACTGCTGGTGCTCCTGTGTCCGGTCGCCAGCATGACCCATCCAGCCAAAAGCCAAAGGCGGGCAGGGGTCAGTCCGGCAGGTAATCCACCCACATGGCCATCAATACCACGAAAAGGGCAAGCCCGGCATGTATCCAGATCAGCCGGTGCAGCGTCAAGACGGGAACCCTGCCCGCATGCATGCGTTTCTTGTCCGGTGTCTTGCCCATTTTATGCCTGTCTTCCCGTCAGATTGATCCGTCCCACCGCTCATGAAGCAGAAAACTGGATTTTTCCTTAACCGGGAACGGGCGGGCTATTCGTCCGTGTGGGGCAGCATGTGATAGGTGCGGTTGAAATAGACCAGCCCGCCGCGCGCGCTGCCGCTGCGCACGCTTTCCACCGCGCCGAACATGACGCTGTGGGTGCCGACTTCCACAATGCGTTCGATCCGGCAGTCAAGCGACAGGACCGCTTCCTCCAGCACGGGCGCGCCGGTGGTCAGCGTATCCCAGTGGCCGGAACGGAAACGCTCCGCCTGCTCGAGCGGGCTGGCGAACACGCCCGATATGTCCTTCTGTTCGGCCCCGAGCACGTTGATGCACATGGCCGCATCCACCCGGAAGCGGTCGCGCACGCGGGAATTGCGGTTGAGGCAGACCAGTACGGTGGGCGGCGTATCGGTGACCGAGCATACGGCGGAGGCCGTAAAACCCGCCGGGTCATCCAGTGTTCCGGTCGTAACGACATTTACCGCCGCGCCAAGGCGCGCCATGGCGTTACGAAAGGTAAGGGCGTCAACTCCCATGGTAATGTGCCTCAGTCGCTGTTGCATGCCGGTCGGTCCGCACGCAGCCGTGACGCCGGACGGTAGCCGGGGTAGCGCATTCTGCACCGGTTGAACACAGGAAACCGCACAAGGAAACCGCCGTATGAACCCTGAACTGGTACACATACGCCAGACCGGCAGGCTGGGGCGCATCACGCTTGACCGCCCCCGCGCGCTCAATGCCCTGAACATGGACATGATCACCCGCATAACCGACTGCCTGCGGGCCTGGCGGCACGACCCCACGATCGAGACCGTGCTGCTGGACAGCACCAGCCCCCGGGCGTTCTGCGCGGGGGGCGACATCCGCGCCATCCGCGCCCGGCTGGAACATGACGACTTTTCCGGCGCTGCGGAGCCATTCCGCAACAGCTACCGCCTGGCGTCGCTGCTGGCGGGATATGCCAAGCCGGTCGTCTCGTTTCTGGACGGGATCGCCATGGGCGGCGGGATCGGGCTGGGGGGGCATGTGCGCCACCGGATCGTGACCGAGCGCGCCTGCCTCGCCATGCCGGAAGTCGCCATTGCCCTGACGCCGGATGCGGGGGGTTCGTACCTCCTGTCCCGCGCGCCGGGGCTGAGCGGGCTGCGCCTGGCGCTGACGGGCGGGCGCATGAACGCCACCGCCGCCATTGATGCCGGCTTTGCCGACCGGCAGGCCCATTCCGATAAGCTGGACATGCTGGCCGATGCCCTGACCCGCCAGCCCGCGGGCCGTGTCATGGATGGCCTGACCCCATGCTCCACCCTGTCCCCTGGCCCGGATACGGCCACCATTGCGCCCGTTTACAGCGCGCCGGACATGCCCGAACTCCTGCGCAGGCTCAGCACCCATCCGGCCGACTGGGCGCGCGCGGATATGGAGGCGATGCAGGCCGCCAGCCCGTTTGCGCTGTGCGTCACCTTCGCCGCCTATCATGCGGCCCGCAGGCTGCCGGATCTGGACCATGTGCTGGAGCAGGAATTCCGCCTGATCTGCCACATGCTGCGCCGCCCGGACTTTGCCGAGGGCGTACGCGCCCGCCTGATCGACAAGGACAACGCCCCGCGCTGGACGCCGGACAGCATCGCCGCCGTCTCCGCATCCGAAGTCGCGGCCTGCCTGAATGACCCGCTGCCTTTCTCGCTGGACCTGCCGCTGCGCGGCCCCGACCTCCAGTAATTTATTATCACACGTAAAGTAGATAAAATGCCCCTTTCCAGAACCTACACCCCCGCCACGCACCACAGCCGACTGGGTGACGAATTCTATGATGTGGTGAAGGCCGCCGATTTCCCGGCCCATATCCTGCGCTACCGCAATGACGACGTATCGCCGCGCATCGGCCTCGACACGCTCGATGATGCGGAGTGGGTCCGCCATTTCGGTTATTTCGACCCGCTGCCCGGCTCCCTGCCCCGGCCGCTGGCGCTGCGCTATCACGGCCACCAGTTCCACGCCTACAACCCCGACCTGGGCGATGGGCGGGGCTTCCTGTTCGCGCAGCTCATGGACGGGGTGGACGGAAGGCTGCTGGACATAGGCACCAAGGGCAGCGGCACCACGCCCTGGTCACGTGGGGGCGACGGGCGGCTGACGCTCAAGGGCGGGGTGCGCGAAATCCTGGCCAGCGAACGGCTGGACGCGCTGGGCGTGCGTACATCACGCACCCTGAGCGTGGTCGAGACGGGCGAAAACCTGCACCGGGGCGATGAACCTTCCCCCACGCGGTCATGCGTGCTGGCGCGGCTCAGCCACTCGCACATCCGCATCGGCACGTTCCAGCGTCTGGTGGCGCATGATGACCGGGCCAGCATCGAACATCTGGTGGCCTACGTGATCGAGACCTATTACCCCCACCTGTCCGATGCGGCCGACCCTGCCGCGGCGCTGTATGATGCCGCGACCACCCGCATTGCCGAAATGACGGCGCAGTGGATGGCGGCGGGCTTTGTCCATGGCGTACTCAATACCGACAACGTCAATATTACCGGCGAGAGCTTTGATTACGGCCCGTGGCGGTTCCTGCCCCATTTCGACCCGGACTTTACCGCCGCCTATTTCGACCATTCCGGCCTGTACGCCTATGGCCGCCAGCCGCAGGCGATGATGTGGAACGTGGCGCGACTGGGGGAGTGCCTGCTGCCCCTTTCCCGCATTGAAACCATACAAAGTATTTTTAACGATTTTCAGGCACGGTACGAAAGATTTCTCGATATTACAGTGCTTAACCGGCTTGGCCTCAAGGAGATTTCAAGAAAATCATCTACTGATCTGCGCGAATCCCTGTTCTCTTTCATGGATGAAAGCCAGATTGGATTTGAATTTCCGTTTTTTGACTGGTATGGTGGCCCCCTAAGCCAGAAACGCGCCACATCAGGACTACATAAGGACTTTTATGCACAGGACAGCTTCCGGCCCCTGTTCGACCGGATCATGCTGCATGAGCCTGTACCGGGCATCGACCTGTCGCACCCTTATTTCGTGGGGGAAGCCCCGGCCATGATGCCCGTTGAAACGGTGGAAGCCATCTGGCAGCCCATCGCCACCGCCGATGACTGGTCGCGCCTGCACACCGAACTTGCCCGGATCGCAAGCATGAAAGCCGCCCTGGACACCACGCCCCGCTGACGCGGGGTGTGCGCACCACCCGCAGGGAACCGGACCGGCACGCCTGCTTTATAAATAACAAGAGAAAGGAGAAGGCCACCGCATGAATGATCAAGCCCCGCCTGCCCTGAACAACCAGTCAGATGTCGAACCGTTACCCGACCTGACCAACATCGAGATTTCCCCCAACGCCCGGAAGACTTTATGGCTCGCAGCCATCGTGGCCGCCATCTGCGGCGGCCTCTATGGTTACGATACCGGCATCGTCTCGGGGGCGCTGCTGCTCATTACGCGTGATTTCCACCTGAGCAGCTTCCTGCAGGAAATGGTGGCCTCGGCCATTCTGGCGGGCGCCGTGATCGGCTCGCTCCTGACGGGCTGGCTGTCGGAACATTACGGGCGCCGTTCCTCCGTCATGATCGTGACGGCGGTGTTCGTGCTGGGCGCGCTTGCCTGCGCCTTCTCGCCCGATGTTTACATGCTCATCATCTCCCGCGTGTTCCTTGGCCTCGCGGTGGGCGGGTCCACGCAGGTCGTGCCCATGTACATCTCGGAACTGGCCCCCGCGCACCAGCGCGGCCACATGGTCACGATGTTCAACATCGCGATTGGCATCGGCATCCTGGCGGCCAACATCATCGGCTTCGCCGCGCGCGACGCATGGGGCTGGCGGCCGATGGTGGCCATCGCGGCCATTCCGGCGGCCATCGTGTTCGTGTCGATGTTCTTCCTGCCCAAAAGCCCGCGCTGGGCAGCCGAGCATGAAAGCCTGGATTCCGCACTGGAACAGCTCCAGCGCATCCGCACGACCAAGCGCGAGGTCCGGCGCGAGATGCGCCACATCCACGCCAACGCGAACGAGGAAACCGACCCCCGCGATGTGGGCTGGCGTGGCGTCATGCAGCCATGGGTGCGTCCCGCCCTTGTCGCCGCCCTTGGCGTCGCCTTCTTCACGCAGGCGGGCGGGCTGGAAATGATGATCTATTACGCGCCGACCTTCCTGTCGGATGCGGGCTTTGGCAGTTCATCAGCCCTTATGGCCAGCATCGGCATTGCGGTCATCTATCTGGTCATGACCATTCTGGGCTCGAACATCGTTGACCGGATCGGTCGCCGCCGTCTGGTGCTGGTCATGGGGCCGGGCAGCGTCGTCAGCCTGATCGGGCTGGGGATCATGTTCCTCATCCACCCGCAGCCCGGCAGTGCGGGAAGCTGGCTGATCATCGCGTTCATGCTGCTGTTCATGATGTTCAACGCGGGCGGTATCCAGGTCGTGGGCTGGCTGCTGGGGGCGGAAATGTTCCCGCTTTCCATGCGCGGCAACGCCACCAGCCTGCATTCGGCCATGCTGTGGGGCAGTGACCTGCTGGTGACCAGCACGGCGCTGACGCTGGTCTCCAAGATCACGCTGGGTGGCACCATGTGGTTCTATGCCGGGGTGAACCTGCTGTCGGTGCTGTTCGTCTTCTTCATGGTGCCGGAAACGCGCGGCGCTTCGCTGGAAGACATCGAGGAAGCCCTGCGCCAGGGCCGTTTCCGCCCGACCCGCGGCAACACCGCCATTGCCGAGGAAGACGAAAACGAAGACTGACCCCTGCGGGCCGGGCTAGGACCTTACGGCCTGCCCGTCCGCCATCAGGTCAACCGTAGGGGCAGGGGAGACAGGCAGCTTCAGCACCTGCTGGTAGAAGGCCAGTTCCAGTTCCCACGCCCTGCGTATGGTCGCTTCCTGCCGGAAGCCATGGCCTTCACCCGCGAACTCATACAGCGCGCAGGGCACGCCACGCGCACGCAGGGCGGCCACCATCGACTCCGCCTGCGCGGGCGGCACCACCGCATCATCCAGCCCCTGCAGGAACAGCACCGGCACATGGATGCCTGCCACCTGCGTAATGGGTGAGCGGGCAAGGTAGGTGGCCTCATCAGCAGGGTAGGGGCCAACCAGCGTATCGAGATAGCGCGATTCAAATTTGTGCGTATCACGCGCCAGCGCGCGCAGGTCGGTTACGCCATACAGGCTGGTACCAGCCGCGAACAGGTCCGAACGGGCCAGCGCCAGCAGCACGGTCAGGCCACCGGCGCTGCTGCCGCGTATGACGATACGCGCCGGGTCAACCTGCCCGGTACGTGCCAGATGGTCACATGCGGCAATGCAGTCATCCACATCGACCACGCCCCACTGGCCTTCCAGCCGCTGGCGATAGGCCCGGCCAAACCCGACCGAGCCACCGTAATTCACATCCACCACGGCAAAGCCCCGGCTGGTCCACCACTGCACCTTGAACGAAAACGCGGCACTGGCGCGCCCCGTGGGACCACCATGGGCCATGACCACCAGCGGCGGCTTTTCCCCCGCCGGGCCTGCATAACGTGCATTGGCAGGCGCGTAGAAAAAGGCATGCCCGGCGCCGGAACCATCGGGCAGGGGGAAGCTGATGGGGCGGGGCAGGGCGATATCGCCAGCACTCAGGGGCAGTTCCGTCGCCCGCCGCAATACCGTGGGCGTCTGCCCCGGACCACCACGGACCACCGCCGCCGCATTATCGGATGGCGCATCAAGCCATGCGAACCCGTCCGTCCCCACCGGAACGGGACAGGCGGAAGGCGCACCGAAATCCAGCGGTGTCACCTTGCCCATATGGATCGAGACCAGCCGTGCCTCGCCCGCCTCGACCACCATGGCCAGAATATCGCCATTGGCCAGCGGCACGTAACTGCGCAGGCCAAAAACCCAGTGCGGCTGGCCAATTTCGGCCTCCATTGGCGCCAGGGCCTTCGGCGCGCCGAATGTGGTGTCAAAGGCGTAGAGGTTCCACCAGCCGCTCCGGTCCGACAGCGCCAGCAGGCGGCCCGCCATATCCCAGCATGGCTCGATAATGGATTCAGCCAGCCCTTCGCCGCCCGCGGCGGTCCACGGGGCGGCAAGACGCGGCGGGTCATCGCCTTCGCACAGCAGGCTGGCAATACGCAGCCGCGTCGCGTCCCACGGCATGGCGGGGTGGTCCCACTCGATCCATGCAAGGTAGCGCCCATCGGGCGAGGGACGGGGAGAGGACAGGAAATCCGGCCCCATCACCAGCGGCACGCCATCATTCAGGGCGGGGTCCACATCCGGGCCGCAATCCAGCGCCACGATGGCGGCGGCAGGTTCCTCATCCCCGGCGCGATGGTCTTCACGCACACAGAACAGGAAACGACCGTCGGGGCTGAAGGTCAGGTCGGCATAACGCAGTCCCGCCCCGGCGCACAGGCAGCGCGGGGTCCCGTTTTCCAGCAGCCAGACACTCCCGTCACGGCGGTTGCTGAATGCGACAGTCCCCTGCCGCACCGCATAGGCCCCGCCCCCATATTCATGCACGCGGGTGCCGACATCAAACGGGGCGGGCGTCATGTCGGACACTGTATTGCCATGTGCGCGGACCAGCACGCGGCGGCCGCCTTCCGCCGGGCGGCCTTCAATCCAGTAAACATCCCCACCATCGGAGCGCACATCCGACAATGCCACCGTCCGCCCCGCGACAAGGCCCGCACTGACGGGGGAAGGCCACGTGCCATAGGGGCGCACATCGGGGCCTGTCCTGTCGGCTGTGGGGGACTGGGTCATGTTCGTACTCCTGCCATTTGTGCGTGACAATGGGATCGGGATTGCGCAAACCGTTCTTCACGGTCTGGCTCCGTAACCTACATAACCTTTTTCTTTCTGACAGGTAGTCCGCTGCTCCAGCATCTTGAACAACTTTTCCAGCATTACGGATATGGCGTGATCGGGGTCATTGTCATGCTGGAAAGCATGGGCGCGCCCCTTCCGGCCGAGACACTGGTCATTTCCGCCGCGATCTACTGCGCCGCCACGCACAGGCTGGATATTGCGTGGGTTGCGACCGCAGCCACCATCGGCGCGATCATGGGCGACAATTTCGGCTACCTGATCGGCCGCTGGCTGGGCTACCCGCTGCTGGAGCGCAAGGGCTCACGGATCGGCCTGACACCGCGCCGCCTGCAGACGGGGCGTTTCCTGTTCCGGCGTTACGGAGGCGTGATTGTCTTTTTCGGGCGTTTCATCGCTATCCTGCGCATGTTCGTGGCCCTGCTGGCGGGGGCGAACCACATGCCATGGCCCAGCTTCCTGCTGTTCAACGCCATGGGCGGCATGCTGTGGGCGGGTGGGTATGCCTATGCGGCCTATTATCTGGGCCACAGGATCCTTCATATTTCCGGCCCGGTGGGCATAGCATTCGCGACCGGGGGCGGAATCATGCTGATATGCACCGTCATTTTCCTGCGCCGGCATGAAGCGCGCCTGACCGCCCGGGCCGAAGCCGCGGCGGAGCAGGAAATGACCCAATCCAGCGAACAGGTGGACAGATGAGCAGACACTGGACACTCCAACAGGCCCCCCGCATGGACGGCCGCCTTGCCCTTGTCACCGGCGCAACCGGCGGACTTGGCTACCAGACGGCCCTTGGCCTTGCCGCGCGCGGGGCGCGGGTCATGCTTACGGGCCGCAATGTGGAGAAGGGGCTGGACGCACTGGCCCGGCTGCAACATGACCAGCCGGGGGCGGATGCGAGCTTCCGCGTGCTGGATGTGGCAAGCCTTGAGTCAATCGCCACCTTTGCCCATGAACTGGCGCAGGAAACCGACCGGCTGGATGTGCTGGTCAACAATGCGGGCGTGATGGGCACCCCGCACCGGCTGGAAACGCGCGACGGGTTCGAACTCCAGTTCGGCACCAATTTCCTCGGCCCCTTCGCGCTGACCGCGCGGCTGCGCCCGCTGGTCTGCGCGGCAGATGGAGGGGGCCGGGTCGTAACGGTGGCCAGCCTTGCCGCGCTGAAGGGCCAGATCGTGTTTGACGACCTGCAGGGCCGCCGCCGTTACGCGCCCTTCCGCGCCTATGGGCAGAGCAAGCTGGCGGACCTTATCCTGGCGCTGGAACTTGACCGGCAGGCCCGCGCCCATGGCTGGCCGCTCCATTCCATAGCCGCGCATCCCGGCTGGGCCCGGACCGACATCGCCACCAGCCGCCTGACATCAAGGCAGGGCCTGCAGGAACGCCTGACGCGGGTGGGAGCGGTATGGGCCTTCCGGTTCATGGGGCAGTCGGCGGCACACGGTGCGCTGCCCATTGAATTCGCGGCCATGGCGCCCGAGGCGCGCGATGGCGGCTATTACGGCCCCGACGGGCCGGGCGAACGCCGGGGCCACGTGGCCGAGGCATGGATTCCGCCTGCCGCCACCAACCTGACCACCGCACGGCGGCTGTGGCAGGTGGCGGAACGGCTGACCGGCACCGCCCTGTCCTGATCAGCGGCGCACGAACGTCCAGTACAGCGGCTGCCGCCCGGCCTTCAGCGCCTTGGCCTCGTACCGGGTAGGGGGCCAGCCTTCGGGGCGGATGCGTGCAGGGGGTGCGGTTTCAAACAGGTCCTGCGCGCCCATGACTTCCTCCACCCATGCCTGATAGGTCGGGTCATCGCTCGCCACGCGCCAGATCGCACCGGGGCGGAGGATGCGCGCGGCCAGCCTGACCGTTTCAGGGTGGATGAAGCGCCGCTTCGCATGCCGTGACTTGGGCCACGGGTCAGGGAACATGAGGAACATGCGGTCAATGGACGCATCAGGCAGGCGCTGCAGCAGAATGCGCGCATCCTCGTCCCATATCCGCAGCAGGTCGGGCACGGGGGCGGTTTCCTCGCCCCCTTCGGGCACCACGCGCGACAGCAGGGAACACAGGCCGTTCTCGAACACCTCGCAGGCGATATATCCCACATCGGGGTGTGCGGCGTGCTGGGCCAGTGAATGTTCACCGCCCCCGAAGCCGACTTCCAGCCAGATCTGCTGCGGCGCGCGGCCAAAGCCTGCCGCCGGGTCCGCAATGGCGGATTCAGGGAAACGCAGCCGTGGCAGCGTCTGGTCCAGAAGCCGTTGCTGGCGCGCACGCAGCGGGTGGCCGCGCTGCCGCCCGTAAAGCCGTTCTGGAGATGCCTTTACATCCACGGAGGCCGTCATATGTCCGAAAATCCTGCTCCTGCTGCCATGCGGGCTGACCGCGCGGCATGATTACCCCTGTGCCGGGGCCATGATTGGAACGCAACGGGGGCCGCCGCGACCGGCTTTTGCAAGCAGTCATGGCAGGCCCCCGATGGTCCCGGCCCCGATGGGCCGGATCGGGCGGGAAAAGCTTCCCGCCCTTTGATCCCGATGTGATCCTTAGCGGTTGAAGGCACCACGCAGAGCATCGACCAGATCAGTCTGCTCCCAGGTGAAATCGTCCTTCGCCGCATCCGGCGTACGGCCGAAATGGCCATAGGCGGAGGTCTGGGTGTAGATCGGGCGGTTCAGGCGCAGGTGCTTGCGGATGCCACGGGGGGAGAGGTCCATGACTTCGCGCAGCACACGGCCCAGCTTGGCCTCGTCCACGTCCTTGCCCGTGCCATCAAGGTCAACATAGACCGACAGCGGGTGGGACACGCCGATGGCGTAGGAAATCTGCAGCGTGCAGCGGTCGGCCAGACCGGCGGCAACCACATTCTTGGCCAGGTAGCGGCAGGCATAGGCAGCCGAACGGTCAACCTTCGTCGGGTCCTTGCCCGAGAACGCGCCGCCGCCATGCGGGGCCGCACCGCCATAGGTATCCACGATGATCTTGCGCCCCGTCAGGCCACAGTCACCATCCGGGCCACCGATCACGAACACGCCGGTCGGGTTGACGTAGAATTCGTCCTCGGGGCACATCCAGCCCTGCGGCAGGACATCACGCACGATGCTGCCCAGTTCCTCACGGATGGTGGCCTGGCTGGCACCTTCGACATGCTGGGTGGAGATCACGACCGAGGTGGCGCCAACGGGCTTGCCATCGACATAGCGCAGGGTCACCTGGCTTTTCGCATCCGGCTGC
The DNA here is from genome assembly GCF_003403295.1 of Komagataeibacter melaceti. Taxonomy (GTDB): domain Bacteria; phylum Pseudomonadota; class Alphaproteobacteria; order Acetobacterales; family Acetobacteraceae; genus Komagataeibacter; species Komagataeibacter melaceti. The sequence continues at coordinate 54,815 of NZ_QUWV01000151.1, forward strand.
AGGGCGGCGGCGCGCGGGTCGCCCGCCTTGCGCAGGTCACGCACGCGGTGCAGGATTTCATGCGCGTAGAACAGCGGCGCAGGCATCAGGCTTTCGGTCTCACGCGTGGCGAAACCGAACATGATGCCCTGGTCGCCAGCGCCTTCGTCCTTCTCACCCGCGCTGTCCACGCCCACCGCGATATCGGCGGACTGCGCATGCAGGTAATATTCGACTTCCGCGTTGCGCCAGGAGAAACCGGCCTGATCGTAGCCGATGTCCTTTACCGCATCACGCGCGCCCTGGATGAGCTTCTCCGGCGTGACGGAGGCCGGACCGCGCACTTCACCAGCCAGAATGATGCGGTTGGTGGTGACCATCGTTTCACACGCAACGCGCGATTCACCGTCCGCGGCCAGAAATGCGTCGAGAACGGTATCACTGATCCGGTCGGCGACCTTGTCAGGATGCCCTTCGGATACTGATTCCGATGTGAACAGAAAATCGCCTTTATTACGCATAATGGTCCTGTCTGCCTCGTGTAGAGTAGGAATAAGCAACGCCCATGGAGCCTGACGTACGATCGGATGCGTTTGGCGGAAACAAAAACAAGCGTCAAGCCATTTCCATAAATACCACCATCCCGCCCTGCTTATGGGTGCGCTGCGTCAACTGGCGACAGGATCAAGCCCCAGCACGTTATCCATGGAATAGAGGCCCGGCGCGCGCGCGCGCAGCCATCCGGCCGCCCGGACCGCGCCGGTGGCATAGACCCGGCGGTCGAACGAGCGATGGGTCAGGATGATCTGCTCATGGCCGGAGGTGAAGATGACCGAATGTTCCCCCACGATCTGCCCGCCACGCAACGCGGCAAAGCCGATCGCACCATCGGCGCGCGGGCCGGTATGGCCATCGCGCCCGCTTTCAATATGGTCTTCCAGCCTGATGCCACGCCCCTCGGCAACGGCGCGCCCCATGGCCAGCGCCGTGCCCGATGGTGCATCCACCTTCTGCCGGTGATGCATTTCCAGTATCTCGGCGTCATAGTCGCTGCCGGGCAGGGCCGCACCCATCTGGCGCGCAAGGCGGGTGACCAGCGTCACACCGGCCGAGAAATTGGCCGCCTGCACCACGGGCACCTCGCGGGCCGCCGCATCAACCGCCTGCTGCTGCGCCGCTGACAGGCCGGTGGTGCCCAGCACCCATGCCGTCCCGACCTTACGCAGCGCGGCGGCATGTTCCACCACCGTATCGGCATGGGTAAAATCAATGATTACATCGCAATTACGCGCAAGTTCCGCAATATCCGCGTAAACCGGGCAATCAATACCGGCAACGGGGCTGCCATCGCGTGTTGTGCCACCTGCAAGCACTGCGCCACCTGCCGGCACTTCTTCAGCCAGAAGGCGACCGACACGACCGTTCAGGCCCGCGATCCCGATACGCAATGGCTGCGCGTTCATTGAGCTTTCTCCACCAGTCCAGACATAGAAATGGCGGCGCGACCGGGGGATCGCGCCGCCTGACCCTACTCATGGTGCGAGTTGGGGGGATTCACCATGAATAGTGTCCAGACCCTACACCTGAACAATCGGCAATTTCAACTGCCGCCCGGTCATGCCAGCCAAGGCCAGCGGGACGGGGTCAGAGCTTGCCTTCAAAAAAGTCCTTCACCTTGCTGAAAAAGCCGGTGCTTTCAGGACTGCCCTTGGCGTGGCCCGCCGCGTCGCCCTCAAACTCCTCCAGCAGTTCACGTTGCTGTTTGCTCAGGTGGCGCGGCGTTTCCACCACAACCTGAATGTACATGTCCCCCCGCGCGGAGGAGCGCAGTACGGAGAAGCCCTTGCCGCGCAGGCGGAACTGCTCGCCTGTCTGCGTTCCGGCCGGAATCTTGACCTTGGTGCGCGAGCCATCCACGACAGGCACCTCGATTTCCGTACCAAGGGCTGCCTGCCCCATGCGCACGGGCACGCGGCAATAGACGTTGGCCCCATCGCGCTGGAAGATGGGGTGCGGCTCAACAGCGACATGCACATACAGGTCGCCCGCCGGAACCCCCTTGCCCCCGGCCTCGCCCGCGCCGGAAATGCGGATGCGGGTACCATCCTCAACCCCTGCGGGGATCGCGACCTCGATGCTGCGGTTCTTTTCCACCGTGCCCGTGCCGTGACATTCCTTGCACGGGTTACGGATCAGGCGGCCCGAGCCGTGGCAGGTGGGGCAGGGACGTTCAACAAAGAAAAAGCCCTGCTGCGCACGCACCTTGCCCGCGCCATGGCACGAAGGGCAGGTCTCGGGCTGCTGGTCCTTGTCAGCGGAACCGGTGCCATCGCAGCTTTCGCAGATGACGCGGGTGGGAACGGTGATCTTCTTCTTAACGCCGGAAAACGCCTCGGCGAAGGTAATGGTCACCTGCACCTGAAGGTCGGCGCCCGAACGACGGCCACCGCCACCCCGGCGTCCGCCCATCATGTCCCCGAACATCTGCTCGAAGATGTCACCCAGGCCGCCACCGCCAAAATCGAACCCGCCCGCGCCGGGGCCACCGCCCTCGAACGCCGCATGGCCGAAGCGGTCATAGGCGGCACGCTTCTGATCGTCCTTCAGGACATCATAGGCTTCGTTGATTTCCTTGAATTTGTTTTCCGCTTCCTCGTCACCCTGATTGCGGTCGGGGTGATACTTCATGGCCAGCTTGCGATACGCCCGCTTGATCTCGTCACCATTGGCATCGCGCGAAACTTCAAGGACTGCGTAATAATCTATCTTGGTGGCCATGTGGGTCCTCTAGCAAACGCGGCTGGCTGACATGTCGCAGCGGGATGCCCGCGTTCCAGATCTTGTGTCGTTATGCGGAATATGAAAAGCGCCCGTCTTCACAGAAGCACGGGCGCCATCCTTGAAGAATGGGGGCACGGACCGGAAGCCCGCACCACCATTTTCGGAGCCTGTATGACGCCGCGTGGCGTTATCAGGCCTTCTTGGAGTCGTCCACGTCCTCGAAGTCGGCGTCGACCACCTTTTCATCCTTCGGCGCGCCACCCGGTGCGGCACCGGCTGCGGCCTCGGCTTCACCGCCAGCCTTGTAGACGGCTTCACCCACCTTCATGGCGGCCTGCGTCAGGCGATCGGTCGCCTTCTTCAGGGCTTCGCTGTCCGTGCCTTCAAGCGCCTTGCGGACTTCGGCAATCGCTTCCTCGGCTTCGGTCTTGTCGGCCGCAGGAACCTTGTCGCCAGCTTCGCTCAGCGACTTCTCGACCTGATGGGTCAGACCTTCAGCCTGGTTGCGGGCCTCGACCTGTTCCTTCTTGGCCTTGTCAGCCGTGGCGTTGGCCTCGGCATCCTTGACCATCTTCTCGATCTCGGACTCGGACAGACCACCAGAAGCCTGGATCTTGATCTGCTGTTCCTTGCCGGTCGCCTTGTCCTTGGCCGAGACGGACACGATGCCGTTGGCGTCGATGTCGAAGGTCACCTCGATCTGCGGCACGCCACGCGGGGCGGGGGCGATGCCGGTCAGGTCGAAGTTGCCCAGCAACTTGTTGTCAGCCGCCATCTCACGTTCGCCCTGATAGACCTTGATGGTCACGGCGCTCTGGTTGTCTTCCGCGGTCGAGAAGGTCTGGCTCTTCTTGGTCGGGATGGTCGTGTTGCGGTCGATCAGACGGGTGAACACGCCACCCAGCGTCTCGATACCCAGCGACAGCGGGGTCACGTCCAGCAGCAGAACGTCCTTCACGTCACCCTGCAGCACCGCGCCCTGCACCGCAGCGCCAATGGCCACGACTTCGTCAGGGTTCACGTTGCGGGCGGGGTCCTTGCCGAAGAACTGCTTGACCGCCTCGATCACCTTGGGCATGCGCGTCATGCCGCCGACGAGGATGACCTCATCAATCTCGGCAGCCGACACGGCGGCGTCCTTCAGGGCGGCGCGGCAGGGTTCCAGCGTGCGCTGGATCAGGTCGTCCACCAGGCTTTCCAGCTTGGCGCGGGTCAGCTTCAGCACAAGGTGCTTCGGACCGGAGGCATCAGCCGTGATAAACGGCAGGTTGATCTCGGTCTCCTTGGAGGAAGACAGCTCGATCTTCGCCTTTTCCGCCGCTTCCTTCAGGCGCTGCAGAGCCAGCTTGTCCTGACGCAGGTCGATGCCCTGGTCACGCTTGAACTCATCGGCCAGGTAGCTGATGATGCGGGCGTCGAAGTCTTCACCGCCGAGGAAGGTGTCACCGTTGGTGGACTTCACCTCGATCACACCATCGGAGATTTCGAGGACGGAAACGTCGAACGTGCCGCCACCAAGGTCATAGACCGCGATGGTGCCGCTGTTCTTCTTCTGCAGGCCATAGGCCAGCGCCGCCGCCGTCGGCTCGTTGATGATGCGCAGCACTTCCAGACCGGCGATGCGGCCCGCGTCCTTTGTGGCCTGACGCTGGGCGTCGTTGAAGTAGGCCGGAACGGTGATGACAGCCTGCTTGACCGTCTCGCCAAGGTAAGCCTCGGCCGTTTCCTTCATCTTGCCCAGGATGAAGGCGGAGATCTGGGCGGGAGCGTATTTCTTGCCCTGTGCCTCGACCCATGCGTCGCCGTTGTCACCCTTTACGATTTCGTAGGGGACCAGTTCCTTGTCCTTGGCCACGGTCGGGTCATCATAACGGCGCCCGATCAGGCGCTTGACCGCATACAGCGTGTTGGACGGGTTGGTGACGGCCTGACGCTTCGCGGCCTGACCGACCAGCATTTCACCGCTGTCGGTGAAGGCGACCATGGACGGGGTCGTGCGTGCGCCTTCGCTGTTCTCGATAACCCGGGTTTCGTCGCCTTCACGCACGGCAACGCAGGAATTGGTCGTACCAAGGTCGATACCGATAACCTTGCTCATTCAGATACTCTCCTTTTCAGCGGCCTGTCCGGACCCGAAGCATCGGGACAGACCCTTTCTTTCATATCGCCCGGCGGCGGATGGACTGTCTGTTCCACATCCATCCAGACACCGGTGTTATATCCGATGTAGGCAACCCGCACGCAGCTTTCAAGGGGATGAAAACACGCGCGGACAAGGATTTCATCCCGCCTGCGCCGGACCTTTCGACACCACGACCATGGCGGGCTTGAGCAGCCGCCCGTGCAGGGTCCATGCCGGTGTCCAGGACTCCATCACGGTGCCCGCGGCGTGTTCATCGCTGTGCTGTTCCGCCATGGCCTGGTGCAGGTTGGCGTCGAAGGGCTTGCCCTTCGCATCCACGGCGCTGATGCCGTTGCGCTCGAGAATTCCCATGAAGGAACGCTCGGTGCTTTCGATCCCCTCACGCATGCGGGTGAGGATGTTGTCCTCGCCCTCGGTCGCCTGGGGCAGGCTGGCCAGCGCGCGCTTGAGGTTTTCCGCCGCTTCGACCACGTCCTTGGCGAATTTCTGCACGGCGTACTGCCGGGCGTCCTCCACCTCGCGCTTGGCGCGGTTGCGGACGTTCTGCATTTCCGCCTCGGCGCGCATCCATTTGTCGCGCATGGCGGAAACCTCGGCCTCAAGCTCGGCTATGCGCGGGTTCGTCGCGCCATCCTCCGGCGCCGCACCCTGTGCGGGACCGGGCTGTTCACCCCCCGTGGGGGCCTGGGTGCCTTCGCCTGCTGCGGCATCGGCAAAGGGGTTATGCTCTGTGTTCTCGCTCATGCTCTTACAAGTAGGTAACGGCTGACCGATGGACAAGGCGTTGCGTTACGGACAGGCATGCCGTTTTTGCGCAACGTCCCTGCCATGAACGGCACAGCCGGAATGCCTGTGACATTCCAGTGAAGCAGGATAACCGCATCCCCTCATGACATGCGGACGTATATAACGCTATGCTGCCGCCGCCTGTCGGGCAAGGCATGGTAGCCACGCCCGCCCCGGCGAAGAAGCAAAAAGAGAGCCCCCATGGAGCCAACGAAACAGACGATCGTGCTGGTGGACGATGACAGGAACATCCTGACCTCCGTGCAGATGACGCTGGAGGCGGAAGGTTTCATTGTCCGCACCTATACTGATGGTGAAAGCGCGCTGCACGGTCTGTTGTCACGCCCGGCCGACCTTGCGGTGCTGGACATCAAGATGCCGCGCATGGATGGCATGGAGCTGCTCCAGCGCCTGCGCGCGCGTTCGCAGCTTCCGGTCATCTTCCTGTCCTCGAAGGATGAGGAGGTGGACCAGCTCATGGGCCTGCGGCTGGGTGCAGATGACTACATCACCAAACCGTTTTCGCAGCGCCTGCTGCTCGAGCGCATCCGCGCGCTGCTGCGCCGCAACGAGGTCTCGCGCAGCGAGGCCACGGGCATGAGCCCCACCGGCACGATGGTGCGTGGCAACCTGTCGCTGGATGAGACGCGCCACCAGTGCCTGTGGCATGGCCGCGACATCCAGCTTACGGTGACCGAGTTCCTGCTGGTCAAGGCACTTGCCGCCCGCCCCGGCCTGGTCAAGTCCCGTGACCAGTTGATCGACGCCGCCTATGGCGAGAACATCTATGTCGATGACCGCACCATCGACAGCCACATCAAGCGTGTGCGCAAGAAATTCCGGCAGGTGGACGAGGCGTTCAACCAGATCGAGACGCTGTACGGAATCGGCTACCGCTACAAGGAAGAATGACCCGGCCGGATGTCACGCCCTGTCCTGTCCTCCCTTCCGCTGCCCGCGCGCCTGCGCCGCCTGATCCCGCGCCGCTGGATGCGGGGGGAGGGCGAAAAGGCGGTGGCGGAATTCATGGAATACCGCGCCCGGCTGGTGTCACCGCTCATGCGGCGCATCCTGCTGGTCAATACCGTGCCGCTGGGCCTGCTGGCGCTGACGCTGCTCTACCTGACGCAGTTCCAGAACAGCCTGCTGGAAGCCGAGGTCTCGGCCCTGCGGGAGCAGGCGCGCATCTATGCCGGCGCGCTGGGGCAGAGCGCGGTCACACTCTCGCACCATGATGTGACGCTGGAGCCCGGCCTTGCCCGCCCGCTGCTGGTGCGCCTGACCGAACCCAGCCCGAGCGCCCATGCCCGCCTGTTCGCCCCTGACGGGCAGGTGGTGGCCGATAGCCGGGTGGAACAGAACGCCACCCCTGCCGGGGGAAAGAAGGCAGCCCCCCCCACCCCGGAGGAGGAAGAG